>JBMOEL010000194.1:0-1540 GCA_049314715.1 Rickettsiales bacterium | reverse complement strand
CTCTAGCCGCCCCGCCGCGGTCAGCATCAGCCAATCGGGGATGTTATTTTGCAGCGGGCAATGCACCTGACAAAAAGGAATGCCACATTGGGAGCAACGGCTGGCCTGCTCTGCCGCCGCAACGGGATCAAACCGCGCGTAAATTTCTTCAAAGTCTTTGGCACGCAACGCCGGAGCCGTCACCGCCGGGCGCCTCTGTTTTATTGTAAGGAATTTCAGTAATTTAGTCACAGATTCGCCCCGCCATCATTCATACGCGCCGCTTTGTTGCAGCGCACAGTGTATCAGGTTGAATGTTAGGGTCAAACCGTAAGTTGATGCTTAGAGAGCAGGGCCTTTACCCGCTTTATGCGAACCGCCTCATCCCCCGAACACTTCGGATGATGCCCTCCCCTATCTACGACAGCCGTCAAATCAATCTTAGATCTTCGCGTTCAGGATATCGTCGCCGACTTCTGCCCATTCACGGTCCGTGCGAACCATTTCGCTGATATCCGCAGCGCCGGCATCCACCACTTTGGGGCCGCTGCCATCATTGATGATGCCTGCTTTGCCACCATAGCCGCTGCCCGAGCCCGATCCTTGCGGATTGATAAAGCCAGAGGCCGCCACCACTTCTTCTGCAGCTTTTTTGGATTCTTTCTCGGCCAGTTCACTAGCCAGCGCCTCTGCCTTGCCTTCTTTTTCGGTGATATAATCCAGCTTATATTCATCCTGATTGCGGCGACACTGCACGATCTCCACATGCGGCAAAAATTTATCGAGCCGCTTGGTGATGTTCTGACGCGACTGCATGTTCATGTTGGCACCCAGATACACACCATCAATCGCCAGCGGATTGAAGGACACATTTTCAAAGCCTTCTTTGTCGATCTTGCGGATGCTGCGGAACTCCTGCTCATACGCCCAGTCCAAAGACTTGGTGTACACAAAATCCTCGTACACCTTACTGGCAACCGGCTCCTCGTTGGGAACCGCCAACTTCAGCAGCTCATGGTTAATCACGCTAGGCAGCGTATTTTTATATTTCACCGGTTTCACATTGGCGAATTCGTTGGGCGCATTGTTGCGGAAGGTTTTAATCTTAATCACAATGCCCGCATGGTTATCGGCGTAATGGGTCCACATGGCGAGATTGTCATGCGTGGCGGACGAGCAGAATATCCCGATCCGGCGCGTAAACTCCCCACACTCCCAGTTGATGTTTTTAGCGATATCTTCAAGCTTGCGATATTTGGCGCGGATGTTGTTTTCCAGCGTGGCATACAAGGTTTTGCGCTTGGACTCTTCCTCGCGTTTAATGGCCATCACAAGACCCTTAATCACGGGGTGAACTTCCACCTCTTCAAAATACGGGTTGGCCACCATGGTGCGCGCTTCGCGCATGAATTTCTTGGTTTCGTTATCCGCGTTGAATTTACCCATCACATTGAAGTTGAAATCGAACGGGTCTTTGAAATGGCTGGGCGTCCCCCAACGGAATTTCTGCGATTCGATAATGGCTTCGGCAGCCTTCGCATCCACATACTTGTAGAGCGTC
>JBMOEL010000193.1:0-1557 GCA_049314715.1 Rickettsiales bacterium | reverse complement strand
TGATGCCTTTGCCCGCGTTGGTACTCCTACCTAAATCCACCCGTGGATAAGTTGATTTCGCGCTTGCGGCGTGGTGCTGCTCGGTTATGTTCGTTCCCAACACAAAAACAACGAGCAAGACCATGAGCGCCATGACCAAACAGACCCCATCCGTCCAATCCGAATTTGATAGTTTCTCTACGAAACGCGCGACTGTTCCTGCGCTGGAGGAAATTTTATACGAACCGCTCAAGGTGCTCGATCACGGCTTTGTGCGCGTGATTGATTATATGGGCGATGATTCGGCGATTGTACAGGCGGCGCGTGTTTCCTATGGTAAGGGCACCAAGCAGGTGAACCAAGATAAGGGCCTTATCAACTATCTGATGCGCCACTGGCACAGCACACCTTTTGAAATGTGCGAAATTAAATTCCATGTGAAGCTGCCCATTTTCATTGCGCGCCAATGGATTCGCCACCGCACCGCGAACGTGAATGAATACTCAGCGCGCTATTCGATTATGGATAAGGAATTTTATATTCCGCGTGTGGAGGATTTGGCGCCGCAATCCAAGTCGAATAATCAAGGCCGCAGCACGGATACGCTTAGCCCTCAAGAATCAGCGCGTGTGCTTGAAATATTGAAGGCGGACGCAGAGCAGGTCTATGATCATTATCAGGAGTTGATGGGTCAGACGGACGAAACGCTGGCTTTTGATAATGACCGCCAAGGCATTGCGCGCGAGCTGGCGCGCATGAATCTGACTCTCAATTATTACACGCAGTGGTATTGGAAAATTGACCTACATAACCTGATGCATTTTTTGCGCCTGCGTGCCGATTCTCATGCGCAATATGAAATACGCGCTTATGCGGACGTGATGGTCGATGTCATGAAACGCTGGGTGCCATTGGCGCATGAAGCGTTTGAGGAATATCGCCTGCACTCAGCAAGCTTATCGCGCACGGGTTTGGGTGTGGTGAAGCGCATGATTGCCGGTGAAAAGGTGACACAGGAAACCAGCGGCCTCACCAAGCGCGAGTGGGAAGAATTACAAAAGGTTTTGGGATAGAAGGGGGTCTTACCCCCTGCGACCCCCGCCGCAAGCGGCTCGCGCAGCTACGGCGCTACGCAGTGTACCCATAGAATAGGAGACAATCATGGAAAGAATTCTTGAACGCGGTTTATTCGCTAGCCGTTGGCTGATGGCGCCGATGTATGTAGGCTTGATTGCAGCACTCGGTGTGCTTATTTTTAGCTTCGCGAATGAGCTTTGGCACATGGTGGAGAGCGCACCCAAGCTTGACCAAGCCGATGTGATTTTAGGTATTTTGTCACTCATCGACCTGACGCTTGCAGGTAATTTGCTGATGATCGTGATGTTTTCGGGCTATGAAAATTTTGTCTCAAAAATGGATATGAGAGATCATGAAGACATGCCCGAATGGTTCGGCAAAGTTGATTTCACCACGTTGAAATTAAAACTCGTGGCATCGATTGTGGCGATTTCAGGAATTCATTTGCTGAAAATTTTCATGGATATCGATAAATATTCTGACCGCGAAATTAAGTGGATG
>JBMOEL010000192.1:0-1567 GCA_049314715.1 Rickettsiales bacterium | reverse complement strand
CTGCTGATTTTTATCTTGTTTCATCCAATCGATCACTTGATCGATTGTTCCGGCATAGACCGTTTCAAATAATTTAGTGAGCTCGCGCGCAATAACGATTTCACGCGCACCTCCCCACGCGGCTTGCATTGCCTTAATGCTTTCTAAAATACGATGGGGTGCTTCATAAAAAACGAGTGTGCGCGGCTCCAATGTGAGTCTTTCCAAATGCGCTTTTCGTGATGCGACTTTCGATGATAAAAAACCTTCGAATATAAAACGATCGGTGGGCAACCCACTCACGGAGAGTGCTGCAATCGCGGCACAGGCACCTGGAATAGGCTCCACACGGATGCCCTCTGCCCGTACGTGTTTCACCAACACATAACCGGGATCACTAATCAGCGGTGTCCCCGCATCGCTAATTAAAGCGATGCTCTGCCCTGCTTTAAGATGCGCAATCAGCTCAGTGGCCCGCGCCATTTCGTTGTGCTCATGCAACGATATCAATGGCGTCGAAATGCCATAGGTGGCGAGTAAGTGTGTGCTATGACGGGTATCTTCCGCTGCAATTTTATCAACCGTCTTTAAGATGCTGACAGCGCGCACCGTCATATCCTGTAAATTGCCAATCGGTGTTGCTACAACATATAGAATACCGAAAGAATGGGTTGTGGATTTGGCCGTCATGGTTCAAAATGTTACCTATGTTAATTGATGATTGGATGCCGCATGATAAAGCGAACTATCATTACCCTTTTTTGTCTCGGCTGGCTGACAAGCTGTGGCGCGCCTTCATATGAGGCGCATAACAGCTCTTTGTCATTGCCAACTCATTACGCCCTCTTACTTCCTTTGACGGGTCAATGGAAAACCGAAGGTCAAACGGTTAGAGATGGCTTTCTTCACGCCTATTATGAATCACCGACGCGCGATCAACAAACAATATCGTTTTACGATACCGCTCAAAAAACTACAATCGAGGCCACTTATCAAAAAGCCGTCTCGGATGGCGCTGATTTCATCATTGGACCGCTGGTCAAGGAAGATGTCCAAGCCCTTCTTAAGCAGGATCATTTCCCAGTACCCGTACTCGCATTAAATTATACCGTTCTTTTGTGGGGTCATTTGCCGAATGATTTCTATGAATTTGGACTGTCACCTGCTGATGAAGGACAGCAAATAGCGGATAAAGCGTGGCAGGCAGGCGCGCGACGCGCCCTTGTGATTGGACCAAAAGATGAGTGGGGTCAACGCATTGAAGCTCCCTTGCTTAAGCAATGGCAGAGATTAGGCGGGAGCCTTGTCGATTCATTCTATTATGCTCCTGACTCTGACTTTCAAACCGACATCGCCCATTTATTGGAAGTGAATACTCATAGCAAACACAGTCGACAAGATTTCGATGTGATCTTCTTGTTGGCTCAACCGACTGCAGGACACGCCATTGTGCCATTATTGCGTTACAACTATGTGATCAATGTACCCATTTATGCATCCAGCGCTATTTATGCGGGCAATCCAAACGCCGCGGAAAATAATGATTTAAATGGGGTTCAATTTTGCGATATCCCATGGAACCTAAAAC
>JBMOEL010000191.1:0-1601 GCA_049314715.1 Rickettsiales bacterium | reverse complement strand
ACATCATGTATGTCTGGCTCGACGCGCTGACGAATTACTGGACCGCCGCCGACGGCAAATGGCCCGCCGACCTGCACATGGTGGGAAAGGACATTCTGCGTTTTCACACAGTCTATTGGCCAGCATTCCTTATGTCTGCAAAATTGCCTATACCCGCACGGGTATTCGCCCATGGCTGGTGGACCATCGAAGGCGAGAAAATGAGCAAATCCCTCGGCAACGTCGTCGCCCCGGCGCATCTCGTCGAGAAATACGGGCTGGACCAGACCCGCTACTTCCTCCTGCGCGAAGTGCCGTTCGGATCAGACGGTAATTTCAGCCGCCAGAGCATGTTCGAGCGTATCAACGCGGACCTTGCCAACAATATTGGGAATTTGGCCCAGCGCACCCTGAGCTTGATCGCTAAGAACTGCGAAGGAAAGGTGCCCACCCTAGACAGCACCAATGTATTGCCGCAGGACGCGACACTGATGGACCTCGTACGCGTGACAAGCGCCACCACCAGCAGCACCGCACGCGAGCAAATGCAGAAATGCAAATTCGCCGAAGTCATCGGCGCCATCCTCCACATGTCCTCGACCGCGAACGAATACATCGACAAGGAAGCACCTTGGACGCTCAAAAAGACCGACCTCGCGCGCATGAACTCCGTCTTATATTATCTCGCCGAATCCATCCGTTGCATCGCCATCATGCTGCAACCCTTCACACCAGATGCTGCCGCCAAGCTATTGGATCAATTGGCAGCCCCAGCCAACGAACGTTTGTTCAAGCACTTAACGCCAGAATTTGCCCTAACGCCCGGCACCACGCTGCCCAAGCCCGAGGGCGTCTTCCCCCGCCTGATTGCGGATGCGGTCTAAGTGGGTGCTCGACCCACGGTGCGCTTGCTTGTGACTTAAAGCTTCTTGAGCCAATGCAATAAATTTATCCTTGTGCGCAGGGAAGTATTCGCGTGAAATGGGGTTTTCTTCCAGCACCGCAATGATTGCATCGAGGTTTGCCCTCAATCCATTACCATGCTCCCAGCGAAAACAGGAATTGCGTGCAAAACTACGGTCACGCTTTTCCGCTACAGCATTAACAAAATCTTCTTTTGAATTGAACGTCAACAATGCCCAATTACCAAGGCATACCGCAAAATCTTTCGGGGCCAAGCCAATCAGCTTCCCACCATAATGCTCCTGTACACGCATCCCATCTTCGTACACATCCTGAATCTCGCCGGGATGCTTATTTGCCGCAACGCTAATGAACTCATTGAACACTGCGCGCAATTGGGGCGAGGGCAGGGCTTTATCTGCAACAATAGCCTCCACATCTTCAAGTCGCAGTATATCCAGTAGCCCCGCTTGCTTCAAAAAATGCCGCATTGCCTGTTTTGGCACCATGCGTGTTTTTTCGCAGATTTCATCAAGCGCCCAGCCAACATAACGCCCATAGGTGAGCTTATCATGTTCCACGGCGCCGGAACGGCCACCAATCTGAGGATGAGGCCCTTTAAACATCGTCAAAATCAACCTTTAATGCATTATTCGTGAGATACAAGGCAGTTTCAAGGATGAGTTGCAACACCTGAGAGCAGCATAGGATTTCTGGCA
>JBMOEL010000190.1:0-1603 GCA_049314715.1 Rickettsiales bacterium | reverse complement strand
TAAACGGTCAGGGTGTAGGTTGATGAAAATATCGCCGCGCTGCGTGTATGGACGATGCACCAAAGCGTTGGCGAGCAACTCACGCACCACCACCTCATCATATACCGGCACATGTTTGCGGAATAAACCGTCTGGCAGCTCATAGCTTTCTTGCCATTCGGGGATTTCTTGCCAGATCGCATCCACCAATTCCCACGGTGTGAGAGAAAAATCATCCCACACCCATTTGCGAACTTTCTGCCCGCGATCATCATATTTAATGCACTGAACGACGGGGGCAGTGTTGAGCATAGCCCGTTGCTCACGCGTGCCGACGCATAACGCACCCAAATTGGTGAGCTTGCCATCGCGCACAAACAGATAATGCTGGAGCAACTCTTCGTTCGATTTCGCCTTTACAAACGCCGTCACGCGGTCAGATGTGCGGATACGTTCTGCAAAACGGGCGAATAGTGCCGCATCATACGCACTGGCAGAATGGGTGGTTGCTATCAGCTCCCAATCAAACGATGGGCGGTCGGTCATAAAGCGCGATAGCTCATCAGGCCGCAGTGGGCGCGTGCGGTCGCCATCACGGATCAGGTAAGTGCCATCGGTCATGGAAGATGGTGCTCCATGATTGCGCGATACCTGCACGCGGATAAATTCGCCGCCATTGTCATGCGTCACCTTTTGGGCGGTATAGCTGACATGCACGGTAAGCTCGCCGATGCGTTTGTTAAGCTGGGCGACTTGTGCATCTTCAACCCGCTGGGTAGCGGGCGGTGCATCGGCATCATCTTCAATGCCAATGTGCAATTCGCCGCCGGAGGCATTGGCAAAACCCACCGCATCTTTCGCCAGTTCGCTGATGTCACTGAGTGCGCGTATGGATTTTTTATCGAGCTGGTGATTTTCAACCGTCATACAGCCACCTCGCCATTCATTAAGCGTGGCAGGAGAATGTCTCGCGCTTCGGCTAGTTTTTGGTTTTGTAATTGTAGCACTAAACTTTGTTTGAAACCTGCCTCTGCAAATGCGGAGAATCTTTGCAATAATTCATCCGTCGGCAATGTTATCTTAAGCGACTCAATCTGTTTTGCACTGATATTTGGCTGTGCCGCACCTGCCGCTAGGTTATTCACCTGTGATTGCACAGAATCCGCATTTAAGGCAGAAAATAAAAAAGCCGATATTGCGAATTTCTTTCTGGATTGGAACTCACCAACGCGCTGATTCAGATAATAATGACGATTGGTCGCAGGCATAACGCCGATCTTGCCAACCGTTGCACCAGTCATCGCTACCAAAATAGAGCCACTTTGAATTCTGAAACGCACCGCTTTTTCTGCAACTGCATCTGGAACGCACTGGCAATCTTCAATATCAACGCCACCATTTCCAGTGATATTCTTGATTTTAATGACAGGGTGGCCTTGCTCCTGCCAATCCTTGCTTTTGAATGCGAACCCCGACTTCACCTCTGCAACGTCACCAATAGAGCCATCTTTCCACCCCTGCGGCAGGCCGTTGGTGATGGGGGTGGTGTCATGGCCTGGGAAGCGCAGGTGGACGAACCACTCGCGGTAAAGCAGCTTGGCGGCTTGCTCGAGCAGCTTAATCC
>JBMOEL010000189.1:0-1609 GCA_049314715.1 Rickettsiales bacterium | reverse complement strand
AGTGACGGGACTCGAACCCGCGGCCTCCTGCGTGACAGGCAGGCGCTCTAACCAACTGAGCTACACCCCCGCACGGGGTATTTTACGTCACATACCACCATTTTGCGCCAACGGCGTAAAATGGTGGGCGATCACGGACTCGAACCGCGGACCCTCTCGGTGTAAACGAGATGCTCTAACCAACTGAGCTAATCGCCCGATTCCCTTGGATATTATCGTTGGGAGAGGGAGGCTATAAACACAAAAGGCGCAGCTTGCAAGTGCAAACTACGCCTTCGTGTTTCAGCCCTAGAATCGGCCTAAGCCGCCTCTAAAGTGAACAAGGTAAAACTACGCAGCTTTACGCTTGTTTACTTGCTCTTTCAGAGCTTTGCCTGGCTTGAATTTTGGCTGGATCGAAGCAGCGATTTTGATCACTGCGCCGGTGCGTGGGTTGCGGCCTTCGGTCGCTTTACGCTTAACCGAGGTGAAGGTGCCGAAACCAACGAGGCGAACTTCTTTGCCTTTTGCGAGGGACTTCGAGATTACTTCGATGAATGCATCAACGGTTTCAGCCGCTTTTGCTTTGGTGAGTTCGCAGGTCTCTGCGATTTCTGCAATCAGTTCGTTCTTGTTCATAACATTCTCCAAAAGAGATTAAGGTTTAAACCATAACAATGCCGAGTGATTCGACTCCAAGTTATTGTGCGGCGAACCGCAGTTAGACTAGGCAATTCCTCGTCACTAGCGAGGCGGAGATAAGCACTATTCATGTATACTGTAAACAACAAAAATCAAAAAAATGGCGGGAATCTGCCAGTTTTTTTACTTGCAATTTTTATTCACGGACTTGCAAAACACGAAAAACGCTCGATTCTAGATGTTCGATGATACGAAAAAACACTAGAATTTATTGGGTTTCTCAAGCTTTTCATCAAACATGAAATTCGTGAGTCGCGGCGACAGAAAATTCAAAAAATGGAACGCAAAATAAAAGCGTTTCGGGAAGACAATCCGACGTTTTCCACAGGAAACTGCGCGTACAATACGCTGCACTGCACGCTCCGACGACATAATGAACGGCATCGCGAAGGTATTTTTATCGGTGAGCGGTGTGTGAATCCACCCTGGGCAAATCACACTGACCTGCACATTCTGATGTTTCAAAACACCCGCCAACGCCTCACCATAGAAACGCACGGCAGCCTTCGCCGCACTATAAGATGGTGCGCTAGGCAGCGGGCGAAACGAGGCCAGCGACGACATGATGGCAATCTGGCCGCGCTTGCGCTTCATCATATGCGGAATGAGCGGATGAATGGTGTTGAGCACGCCCTGCACATTAATATCGAACACAATTTGCGCTTGCGCAATATCATCTGCACCACCACTGGTCGTTGCGGAAACACCTGCATTCGCAATCACTAAATCGACGGGATATTTCTCATCAAATTGCTCAATAAAATTCTTGAGCGACATCGCATCACGCACATCAATTGTGGTGGTCATCACATGCGCACCACGCGCGCGGCAAGACTTGGCCACTTCCTCCAAACGCTCAGCGTTACGCCCCGTGAGCGCCAGCACCACGTCGTCAGGCTGGCGCTTGTGGTGCCGCCATGTGGGCCGG
>JBMOEL010000188.1:0-1611 GCA_049314715.1 Rickettsiales bacterium | reverse complement strand
ATGCTCGCCATGGGGCGCACCTTCCGTTGCGATTCAGACATGACCCACACCCCCATGTTCCACCAAATCGAGGGGTTGGTGATTGAAGAAGGCGTGCATTTTGGGCATCTGAAAGGCACGATTGAGAATTTCCTTGCTGAGTTTTTTGAAATTGATGACCTGAAAGTGCGTTTTCGCCCGAGCTTTTTCCCGTTCACCGAACCCTCGGCGGAAGTGGACATCGGCTGTAAGAAAAGTAAGGAATCCTTACAAATCGGCATCGGCGAGGATTGGCTGGAAATCCTTGGGTGCGGCATGGTGCACCCGAATGTGCTGAAAGCGGCGGGTGTAGACCCCGCAACCCACCAAGGCTTTGCTTTTGGGATGGGGGTGGAGCGTCTCGCCATGCTGAAATACGGCATTCCAGACTTGCGCGCCTTTTTCGCAAGCGACCTTAGATGGTTACGTCACTATGGTTTTTCCGCGTTTGAAGGCGCAGTGTAGATATGAAATTCACCCTCTCTTGGCTTAAAAACTCCCTTGAAACTGATGCGTCTGTTGACAGCATCAGCGATGCTTTAACCTCCCTCGGGTTAGAGGTCGAAAGCGTCACCGACTATGCCGCCGTCTTAAAAGATTTTACGGTGGCAGAAATCGTGGAAGCAACGCCACACCCTAAAGCAGACCGTCTCCGCGTGTGCCAAGTCAACACCAAAGACGGCGTGAAGCAAATCGTATGCGGCGCACCCAATGCAAGAAGCGGCATTAAGGTAGTCCTCGCCTCGCCTAACACGATTATCCCTGCCAACGGCATGGTGATTAAGATTAGCAAAATTCGCGATGTGGAGAGCAACGGCATGCTCTGCTCATTCGAAGAGTTAGGGATTGCGGGCGATAGCGAGGGGATTATTGAACTGTCTGGAGACGCTGAAATTGGCGCGTCTGCCGCCGCAGCCCTAGGTCTTGACGATGCCGTCATTGAAATTGCCATCACGCCCAATCGCGGCGATTGCCTCAGTGTCCACGGCATTGCGCGGGATTTAGCCGCACGCGGCATCGGCAGACTAAAACTCTTAGAACCTGTGGCTCTCAACGCAACCACTAAAAATCCCTACACCATCACGCTTAATACCCCTGCTTGCTCATTTTTCGCGACCCGTTTATTAATCGGTGTTCAAAATAAACCGAGTCCTGAATGGCTACAAAATCGGCTCAAAGCCTTGGGGTTGAAGCCCATTTCAGCGGTGGTGGATGTGACCAATTTTGTGATGCTCAGCCTCGGGCAGCCGCTCCATGCCTTTGATGCGGGAAAAATTGCAAGACATCATCTAGAAATCACGCAAACCATAGGTCAAGAGCCATTTTCCGCGTTAAATGGCAATACCTACACTCTGCCAGAAAAAGCGATTGTTATCAAAGACACCAGCGGGATTATCAGCCTTGCAGGCATCATCGGCGGGGCAAGCACCGCCTGTTCGTCTGACACAACCAACATTCTTTTAGAAGCCGCTTTATTTGATGCGCCCACCATTGCGCTTACAGGGCAGGCTCTGACATTGCAAACCGATGCCCGCTACCGTTTGAGCGCAATGTTGATCCTGCCATAACGCACTATGCGTTAGATATTGCAGC
>JBMOEL010000187.1:0-1618 GCA_049314715.1 Rickettsiales bacterium | reverse complement strand
ATGCTGGCAAGATTGTCACAACAAACATAATCCTTTCCAGACAGGCTCTTAGGGGTTGCGGTCAGTTCCAATCCTAGAATGGGTTGTAAATCGCTAATTGCCTGTGCCCCTGCGCTGGCGCGGTAGCGGTGCGCTTCATCCATCAGCAGCACGAGGTCAGGCAGTCCTGCCAGATAGTCAAAATAGCTTTCGCCGATATATTCCTGTAGCCGTTTTATCTTGGGGATCTTGCTTTTAACCGCCCCTGGCTTGGTGTTCTCGGTGGCGTTGATTTTTGAAATGTTGAAGATGTTGATATAGGCGGTTTGTTCATTGCCAAACAGGTCACGCCCTCTTACCCCGATGCCAGTTTCATAGTTATCGCCCGTAATCAGGATCGGTGGGTGTGCCGTAAATTCGCTGATGCCACGAAACACATATTTCGGGCTGTGCGATGAGAAATCCTGCATCAGCTTTTCATAAATGGTCAGGTTGGGTGCCAGCACAAAGAAGTTGCGGCTTGCGCCGCTCAAGTACAAATAACTGATGAACGCTCCCATCAGCCGCGTTTTGCCCACGCCCGTTGCCAGCGCAAAGCACAGGGAGGGAAACTGGCGTTCAAAATCACGCACTTGTGGATACAATGCACGCACTGCCTCTAGCGTAGCGGCGGTATCAGGCGTTTTGCTTAAAGCCAGTTTTTCCAAGAGAGTGGCTAGAATTTCCAGCGATTCCGCTTGGGGCTTGCGTAAAGACAGACGACTGGTGACAGATTGAAGGATGCGATTCATGGTTCAGGCGTCCAGTTTTTCGAGAAGGGACGGCTGTTTGGGGTTGGCGTCCTCGGTTTCCTCCATCATCGGAAGGTTCGCTACATTCAGGCTGTAATCATCCTTACCCCATTCGCAGCGATTCAGCACTGATTGCGGAATTTTGGTTAAGGTGAGGTTGGGGAAGGCATCGGTATTGTCACTTTTCCATGCGGGGCAGCAGATAAGCAGTGTGCGGTAATCACCCACCTCTTCGCTAATAGCACGCAAACCGTCATGGGTGAATTTTTGTGTAGTGACAAAAATATAGTCCGTTTCACTGGATTGCCCGTGCATCCAGAAGAACTGGGGGTTAGGCGCATAGGTAAAGCCCATATGCTTGCACATGGCCTCGGCCAGCATTTCGGCATTATATTCCTTGTTGATAATCGGCATGTTGTATTTGTCTTTGACAATCAGCGACGGCGCGAGGCGGTAATAGCGGAAACCACCGCCGCCCTGCCAGTTCACCGCCTTGGAAATGCCGCCTTGATCGGTGCCGTCAATCACCTTTTGTAAGCGCGGGATGATGTGGGTGTGGCAATGTTCGCCCAGTTCCACCATAATCCACCGCCGTCCCATTTTCTGGGCAACCGCACCCGTGGTGCCGCTGCCGGCGAAGGAATCGAGGACGAGGTCTCCGGGGTTGGTGGCGAGAGTTAGGATGCGCTGAATAAGGCGTTCAGGCTTAGGGGTATCAAATGTTTCATCATCTTCAACAAATTGTCGAACTTCCGAACTCGCTTCCCTAGTTGTCCCAACATCATTTGCAAACCATATCGTTTCAGGAACTCTACCTTCTTGGTCTGCCAAATATATTTTTCTAATAA
>JBMOEL010000186.1:0-1630 GCA_049314715.1 Rickettsiales bacterium | reverse complement strand
GATAGTAGGGCCATCGATGGTGCGATTGCTGAATTGACAGCTATTAGTGGTCAAAAGCCTCTGGTGGCCAAGTCGCGCAAGTCGATTGCAGGCTTCAAACTGCGCGAAAATATCCCCATCGGCGCAAAAGTGACGCTGCGTGGTGACCATATGTATGAGTTTCTTGATCGTCTGATCAATATTGCAATGCCACGCATCCGCGATTTTCGTGGTATGTCGCCTAAGGGTTTTGACAAACGTGGTAATTACAATATGGGTCTGAAAGAGCAGCTCGTATTCCCTGAGATTCACTATGATCGCGTGGATAAAACCCGCGGCATGGACATCGCATTCGCAACCACCGCAAAAACCGACGAGGAGGGCATGTTGCTCCTCGAAGGATTTAACTTTCCGTTCAGAAAAGCGCAGGAAAACAATGGCTAAGACTAGTACTATCGAAAAAAACAATCGCCGCCGCCGCATGGCGAAGCAGGCTGCGCCGCGTCGTGATGCCCTCAAGGCCATCATTATGGATCGCAGCAAGCCGATTGAAGAGCGTTTTGCCGCGCAGCTGAAGCTCTCCGGTATGCCGCGCAACAGTGCTGAAATCCGCGTGCGTAACCGCTGCGAGCTGAGTGGCCGTTCGCGCGGTAACTATCGTAAATTTAAACTCTCCCGTATCGCTTTGCGCGAACTGGGGAACTTCGGTCAGATTCCTGGCCTGATCAAATCTAGCTGGTAGGAGTAGCACCATGGCAATGAATGATTTACTCTCTGACATGCTCACTCGTATCCGTAACGGGCAGCATGCACGTTTGGCAAAAGTGGGCGCGCAATATTCCAACGTGCTTGCAAATGTGTGCGACGTATTGAAGCGTGAAGGTTATATTAAAGACTGGGCAAAAACCGGTGATGAAAATAAGCCAACGCTCGAAATTACTTTAAAATACCACGAAGGTGAGCCGGTGATTAAAGAGCTGAAGCGCGTTTCTCGTCCCGGTCGTCGGCACTATTCACCTATCAGCCTGCTGAAAAAAGTGAATAGCGGTCTGGGTATTTCTATCCTTTCCACTTCTGCGGGCGTGATGTCCGATCACGAAGCGCGTCAGCGCAATGTGGGTGGCGAAGTTTTGTGCAGCGTATTCTAGGAATTTGAGGAGCAACCATGTCTCGCGTAGGTAAATATCCCGTTCCCGTCCCGCAAGGTGTTACGGTGGACATTAAAGAAGACCGCATTGTCGTGAAGGGCAAAAAGGGCGAATTGTCGACCCAATTGCTTGGTAACGTCAAGGTAACCATGCAGGATAACCAGATTTCGGTTCACCCTGTGGATGAAACCAAATTTTCCCGCGCTATGTGGGGCACGACTCGTGCCAACATCCAGAACCTGATGATTGGTGTGACCGAAGGTTTCACCAAGAATATGGAGCTGCAGGGCGTAGGTTTTAAAGTGAACCAAAAAGGTAAGTTGCTGGTTCTGTTTCTGGGTTATAGCCATGAGATTTATTATGTGCTGCCAGACGGCGTCGAAGCAAAAGTTGAAAAGAACACCAGCATTTCTCTCCATGGTGCGGATAAACAACGCGTAGGGCAGGTTGCTGCAGAGATTCGCGCTTTACGCAAACCTGAGCCTTATAAAGGCAAAGGTGTG
>JBMOEL010000185.1:0-1638 GCA_049314715.1 Rickettsiales bacterium | reverse complement strand
TACGATTCTGCCTTCGAACTTATTGAGAGAAGGAAATCATGGGCGCTTGCACCTGTACATACACCAGAGATGAAGAGAAGAACTGCGACGGAACACACAAGGTTGTCAAGGCAGTTAAGGCTGAGATGGCTGAAAGGCTTGAGGCCAATGGTTTCCCTCACGCTGCAGAATACGTAAAGAACAACTAGTTCGTTCTTGTCATGAAGCGCCAAGTGATTACCTGGGTAGTCATCATTCTTGCCTCGCTGGCACTTGGCGTTTTCATCGATTCACTCAGCGTATGATCAACAGTTATTTTATTTCCAGCCAGAACGCTAGGGTTTTAAAACTATCCGTATCGGATTACCAATCTTTTTCGCCAAGGTATCTAGCGCATGCCCTGCCTGCTCCAACGGCAAAACCTGCGTCACCGAATGGGATAAATCCAATCGCCCTTCCCGCGTGAACTCAATTAACTCGCGCACGTGATGCGCTTCGGATCCGTAATGCCCCATGATCTGCGTGCGCATATATGTAAATGCCATGTCATTGGGAATAACAATCGGTTCATTAGCAATTCCAATAATTATCAGTCGCCCTTGCTCACCTAGCAATGAGAGCGCTTGCTTGCGCACTGAAGAAACACCTGCAAAATCAAAGGCGGCATTTAACCCCCGATGCTTCTTAATCTCGGGATCATCGGGAGCAAATGCAAAATCAGCACCACGTGCCAAAGCATTTGTTCGCGCATCCTCTCGAGGATCAATTGCAATGATCTTGCTGCATCCTACAAGCTTTAATAACTGCACCGCGTGTATTCCTAATCCGCCCACACCAAATACAACTACGCTTTCACCAGCAAGAATTTTTCCTGTTGATGAGATCGCAGCCCATGGAGTCGAGACAGCATCCGGAATAATCGCTGCCTGTTCAAACGGTAGCGAATCGGGAATTTGTGCAACTAAATCTGATTGCGTAACAACGTACTCCGCCCATCCGCCATCGTAATCAAATCCCATAGTGGTTATCTGCTGCTCATCATTGCGCGCTCCAGCAATCAGCAGAACGCGATCGCCAATAGCTACCCCGCTGACTCCTGTACCTATCTGATCTACAACACCGGCAACTTCATGACCTAAAGTCACATGATCGTCTTCTAAATACCCTGGCGACAAAATTCCTTCTAAGAAATGTACATCTGACAAACACACACCGGCTGCTGCGACTTTGATGCGAACCTGTCCCGCGCCGGCTTCAGGAGTTGGCACATCCACAACTTCAAATACACGGGTTGAAACGGTGATTCGCCCAGCTCTCATACGATCTTTCCCTCTGCGCGGTGAATCAAGGTATTGACCGCATCGCCAAAACTAGCAAATGCTGGATTAGTAGTTTGTCCGGCTCTATAGCGAGCCCAGATCTGCTGAATGATTACCGCTAATCTAAAAAGTCCAAAGACTTCATAAAAAGTGAAATCATCACAGCGACGACCGCTTAATTTAAGATATCGTCCAATAAACTCTTCGCGCGTGGGCATTCCAGGCAAATCACTCGGCTGTCTGCGCAAAGATGCAAAAGCTGGTTCATCGCCACGATCAACCCAGTAAGCAAGGGCTGATCCCAGATCCATCAGCGGGTCACCAACAGTTGCAAGCTCCC
>JBMOEL010000184.1:0-1654 GCA_049314715.1 Rickettsiales bacterium | reverse complement strand
AAATGCTGGGTCAATGGCGAATTGCGACAAAATTCGAATACCAAGGATTTGATTTTTGATATTCCCAATATGATTGCTACAGTTTCAGCTGGCATCACACTCTACCCAGGCGATCTGATTGCCACCGGCACCCCAGTCGGCGTTGGGATTGGATTTAAGCCTCCGAAGTACTTGGTGAACGGCGATGTAGTTGTTGTTGAAATGGGCGGCATAGGAAGACTGGAGAATACTTTTATAGCCCAATAATAATGTCACCCTGGAAGCACCGGCCCTAAATAGGGCCGTGCTCGCATGCCTCATGACTGATTACTAAAAAACCTCACGGGTGCTTTTTAATAACTACGCAACGCTTCACCAATCGCCTATATTTCAGAAGAGTTAAATCTCCTCAACTGGTGCTATGTCAGCCTTAGGCGCTTTACCAGTGATTGCCGGAGCCTCAAACTCCAATTGCACCTTGCCCTCAGCATCGACATCGACTGCAACATGACCACCCTGCGCCAACTTCCCGAAGAGTAGTTCATCAGCCAAGGCTTTGCGTACAGTATCTTGAATAATCCGCTGCATTGGTCTTGCGCCCATCAGTGGATCAAAACCATGTTTCGCCAAGTGGGCACGTAGTGCTGGGCTAAATGTCGCATCCACTTTCTTCTCATGCAATTGCTCCTCTAGCTGCATCAAGAATTTATCAACTACACGCATGATGATGGTTTCATCAAGCGCCTTGAAGGAAACAATCGCATCTAAACGGTTGCGGAACTCTGGTGTAAAGAACTTCTTGATATCCGCCATCTCATCGCCAGACTCACGCGCATTGGTAAAGCCGATAGTCGACTTCTGCATTGCTTCAGCACCGGCATTTGTAGTCATGATCATGATGACATTACGGAAATCAGTTTTGCGACCGTTATTATCGGTTAATGTTCCGTGATCCATTACCTGCAACAGAATGTTGAAAATATCTGGATGGGCTTTTTCAATCTCGTCAAGCAAGAGAACGCAATGCGGTTTCTTATTAACAGCCTCGGTAAGCAAGCCGCCTTGATCAAAGCCAACATATCCAGGAGGTGCGCCAATCAAACGGCTTACAGCATGACGCTCCATGTACTCTGACATATCAAAACGCAAAAGTTCAATGCCTAAGATATATGCAAGCTGCTTGGCAACCTCAGTTTTACCAACGCCTGTTGGGCCGGAGAACAAGAATGAGCCAATTGGCCTATCAATCTTGCCAAGACCAGCGCGGGTCATCTTGATAGCACTAGCCAAAGCTTCAATCGCAGGATCCTGCCCAAACACCACACTCTTAATATCGCGATCTAAGGTCTGTAGCTTGCTGCGATCATCCACAGTTACAGACTGTGGCGGTATACGGGCAATTTTGGCTACGATCTCTTCAATTTCTGGGCGACCAATGGTTTTCTTTTGCTTAGACTTGGGTAGAATGCGTTGGGCTGCACCGGCCTCATCAATCACGTCAATTGCTTTATCTGGCAAATGACGATCGTTGATATAGCGCGAAGAAAGTTCTGCGGCAGCCACTAAAGCTGCAGAGGCATATTTAACCCCGTGATGCTCTTCAAAACGGGATTTCAGACCACGTAAAATTTGCACAGTCTGGTCGACGGTTGGCTCAACCACATCAACCTTTTGA
>JBMOEL010000183.1:0-1676 GCA_049314715.1 Rickettsiales bacterium | reverse complement strand
CCGATGGGTGTTACGCCTGCCGATGCACGTCAACACATTAAGCTACTCATGTTGGTGAATGATGTTTCGCTGCGTTATGTAGCCAAAGAAGAAATGCAAAAAGGCTTCGGTTTCTTGAATGCGAAACCTGCCACGGCATTCTCACCTGTTGCTGTAACGCCCGATGAACTCGGTGACGCGTGGGACGGTGGCAAGATTCACCTGCCGCTCATCACGCATCGTAACGACCAGCTTTTCGGCAAACCCAATTGTGGTGTCGATATGGTGTTTGATTTCCCAACACTCGTCGCCCATGCTGCTAAAACACGCTATTTAGGTGCTGGCACTATCTTGGGTTCGGGCACGGTTTCGAATAAAGACAGAAGCGTTGGCTCCTCATGCATCGTCGAGCAGCAAACACTTGAAAAGCTTGATACAGACAAGGTCAGCACGCCATTCATGAAGTTCGGCGAGCATGTAAAAATCGAGATGCTCGATAAAAATGGCACATCAATTTTCGGATCGATTGAGCAAAAAGTTGTACAGTACCAATACAAAAAGAAAGCTGCCTAATGAAACTTCACACCTACTTCCAATCCAGCGCTTCGTATCGTGTGCGCATCGCCATGAATCTGAAGGGGATTGCGGCGGAATATGCATATCATGACCTCTCGAAGGACAAGCACTTGGATGCGGACTATGCAAAAATAAACCCGCAGAAAATGGTGCCAAGCCTTGAGGTGAAGGACGAGGTGCTGGCGCAATCCATCGCCATCATGGAGTATCTGGAAGAGGTGTACCCCAACCCCGCGATTCTGCCGAAGGAACCACTTGCCCGCGCCCATGCCCGCGCGATTGCGCTGCTGATTGCAGGTGATATCTCGGCTATCAATAACTTGAAAATCCGCAAATTCCTCAAAGCGCATTTCGGTGCGAGTGACCATTTCGTCAAAACGCAATGGATTCAACATTGGATTGCCGATGGGTTTACTGCGCTCGAGGGATTCTTGACACGCAGCCCACACACGGGAACCTATTGCGCGGGCGAATACCCCACCATTGCTGATTGCTGTTTGGTGCCACAAATGTTCAACGCGCGCCGCTTCGAGCTGGACCTCACGCCATATCCCACCATCGTGCGTATCTCTAATGCGTGTGAGCAGTTAGAAGCCTTCAAAAAAGCACATCCCAGCCAGCAGGCGGACGCCGTCTAAGAAAACACGGTATCACTGAGCCAGCACTGCTGGATTAGCGTAAGTTTTTCATGCACGCTTAGGTGGAGAGAATCACAAGAAACCGCAAGTATTTCAGTGATTTTTCTTGAGTTTGTCCTGTGCAAATACTAATCCAACGATAGAAGACACACACGAGAGTTCTTATGTCACATTGTTTTGAGTATGCGGCTCCTGCCGTCCCACGCAGTTCTCCAACCATGACGGCCGCTAATATGGCCGCAAAAGCAAAGGAATTCGGCATTGAAGTGGATATCTTCACGATTGGTGATTTGTTCCCCAAACCCACCGAAGAAGAGATTTCGCTTTGGGTGCGCTCGTTGCGTGAAGCTGCCAATCAATTTAAGGGCAATCCGCGCTTTGCATTACGCCCCGCCGCAAAGGAACGCGCCTATTCCGAGACGGGTGGTCTGCCCTCGTTGCGCGCGGAAATCGCCTATGGATTTACCCGTGATACGGGGCTGG
>JBMOEL010000182.1:0-1687 GCA_049314715.1 Rickettsiales bacterium | reverse complement strand
AGCGGCACGCCACAGAGCGGCACCATGCCCTTGGGGGATGATGCGGTGAGTGGCATCAAGCGGCTGCCGAAACCTGCGGCGAGGATGATGGCGCGGGTCATGCGGCACCTCGCAACAAAGATTGCAAGACAGCGACCGATTTCACCGTACATTCACCTGGGGTGGCGGAAAGATAGTCCGTCACAGGAATGGTCGGTGATGCGAGGGATTGTTTAATCGCGCTGATAATCTGCTCAAGTTCAGGCGCGACCACGGGCCCGAGTTTTTGGCGATGGGCAATCTCAAGCGGCGCAATGCCAAGCGATTGCCAATTGGGGTTCACGATTTTCAATCCTACGTCGACGGAAACCACTGGTTTGTTGCGCAAGGCTGCGAATTCAAAACCAATGCCCGAATAGTCACCCACCAATATATCAGCAGTAAAAATAGAGGCATCACCCTCAAAGGGTGATTCGATAGTGATACCGTTTACGGCGCGAAGCGCATCAAGCACCGGCGCTTGGTCGAGAAAGAAAAGCGGGTGCGGGCGCACGGTCACTGCATAACCTTCCGCCACACACGCCTCGGCCAGCGCCACGCCGCAACGGTCGAGCAAATTATCCTGCCCCCAGCTTGGCGCGATGAGTATGTGCGGTTTGGTATTTTTGCTGCGCGGTTGCTGCAGCATTTTTTCATGCAGCACGTCGAGCTTACCATAACCTACGGCGTAAGCTGGCTTTGGTGTTTTGTTGATAGCGCTCCACTCCGCCATATGGTGCGGGCTTGCGGCGAGCAGCACGTCGTACCCATCAAATGCACCCTCAGGGTAAATCATATGCAGGCTGACAATAGAATGAGGCATGTGCACGAAGTATTTTGCACGCGTGGGGAATATGTTGCGCTCCAATCCGCTGGATGCGGTCACGGCAATTTGCGTAGGGATTTTTGCGGCAGCAGCGAAGCTGGTGTTTTGCGCTTTAATGCCCACTTTTTTGTAAAGCGCCAATGCATCAGCACCCACGCCTTTGCTGCAATCACCGACAATCGCGACTTCAACGGATAATCCAGACTTGTGGCAGGCGAGCGCAGTAGAGCGCGTCCAGACTTCATCGACCGGCGAAGAGCTGAGGAATAGTACCTGACGCTGTGCGCGCCTGAACCACATTATGCCGCTAGCCTAAAGACGAGTGTGGAGCGGCGGCGGTCGCGCGCGGGCAATGCGAATGGCCGGTTGCGACCCATTTTCTTCACGGCACATTTTTCATACATGCGGTGTACGAAACGCCAATGTGCACGTAGATCATTATCATAAACGTACAGGCTATTGTCGGTTTCATCCGCACGGTAGGTAAGCGTGAATCCCGCATTGGTGAAGGCGTCGATAATCGTTTCCGGTTGGCGGAGAATGAAATAGCTGAACTCATCCAGTTGCGTGCGCAGCATGACACCGAGCGTTGGTACTACTGAGTGGTTGATGAGGATGTGGCCGCTCGCATTGAGCGTGTTTTTCATATCGTTCGCGAACTTGTTCAAGTCTTTTGCGAACATGATGCAAGCACGCGCGAAGACAATATCGTATTTGCGTTGTGCAAGACTCGCCAAATCATGCGTGTTCAAATCATATTCGAAAACGTTCTCGAATCCGTGTTCTTTCGCCGCATATTCAACTGTCTTTTTGTTGAACTCGGTGAGCGTAATTTTTGCACCA
>JBMOEL010000181.1:0-1716 GCA_049314715.1 Rickettsiales bacterium | reverse complement strand
CCAAGCGATCAGCACGCACGGCAACATAGGCATAAATAGGCTGACCATCAGGGTCCTCCCCGCGTACCAACAATACACAGACGGTTTTTTCCGCCAGCATTTTTTCTGAACGCGTCAAATCACTCACGAAGGTACTCCATGTCGGCGTATGGTAGCTTTCCTGCACTTGCCCGTCAATGAGTCGCGGGCAAGAGCCTAGAATCCTTAGCTTTTGTAGTCACTCTGTGGCTTTGAAGTCTCGGGGTGAGCACATGGCCCACCCCGCCAATCCGCATTGAGAACCTACCTGTATGGGGGATAATACATGGCGGTTGCGGTTTGGATTCTTTACCTAGACCGCAAGCTTTAGAAGCTTCACCGCTTCCGTGTTCACCACTTCACCGCCAACGCGTTTGGTGGCATAGAAGCGAATGAAGGGCTTCGCTGTATACGGGTCACGCAACAGACGCACACCCACACGGTCCACAATCAGATAGGCTGATTGGAAATCCGCCAGCGCTACCGAAAGTGAGCTGGCTGCAGGCACCGGCATGTCAGTTGCCAGCGCAACGGGAACACCCAGCAGCGTGTCAGGCGTACCTGCCGCTAAACCAGGTTGCCACAAATACTGGTTGGTGGTTGCCTCCTTAAGCAAGCGCACCGCCTGAACTGTCGTACGGTGCATCAGGAATGTCGCACGCTTTGCATGCTCATCCTTCAGTGCATAATACAGTCTGATAAGACTATCCGCCGTTACCACTGCTGAGGTGCCAGAATTGATCTGCTCCACCTGACCAAACGACGTGCCTGCCGTATAATTCAAAATGCCAGTTGGCTTGCCGCTACCATCGCCCGAAATAAACGCTGACGCTTCTAGGCGTGCAAATTTTTCGGCAATGCGCTGCGCGACCCATGCCTCAACATCAATCGACGCATCATCAATCAGTTTTTGCGTCGCTTGCGGTTGCGCATACATCTCATGCACATCAATCGTATTACGGCCAATTTGCGCCGTATTCGTTTCCGCACGAGTTGCCGCTTCTGCCACCCACGCCGCTGCCATCTCGCCAGTATCTTCAATCACGTCCAAGCTATCGCTCGAAATGGTTTCGATGCGCGCGAGCGAACGTAGTGGCGAGCTTTCTTTAATCGTCGCCATAATGGTTTCGCTCATTTGATTAGTGACGAGAAAACCGCCATCCGCATCCGTACCCACGGAGAGCGCTTTGAGTTGGATTTGTTCCAAACCCGCATCCATACCCTTGCGCAGATAGTTACGAAACGCTGCTTTATATTCCGAAGCATCCTCAAAGGATTTGCCCGAAACATCGCCACCCAAACGCCCATGAACCGTCTCAATTTGGTCCATGCGTCGCTTATTATTATCCAGCGCATCGCTGATACGACGCAGATGCTCTTCATAAAGCGGGTCTGCATGGCCTTTGCGTTCAATTTCCTTCAAACGCGCATCATTCACCTGCTTAAATTGCTCCCATGCATTACCTAGTGAATGCACGCGTTCGGTGATTTCTTGAATACTCATATCTGTTCCTTTCGACTAAATACGTATCCACAGCCGAAAATTCGACCGTTTTTTCGGATAAAAACTTTGGATACAAATGGTTAAACATCGCCGCAAATATTAATAAAATTTGAGTAAATTTTAATTTGTGTTAATTTTATGGCTATGTTACGGTCAAATTAAGTTAACGTTTGGTAACTAATTGGTTCAACGTT
>JBMOEL010000180.1:0-1725 GCA_049314715.1 Rickettsiales bacterium | reverse complement strand
ATTATTGTCTGGGTTGGTGGTGTGGATGTTAGGTAGCGAAATGGCTGGACTCAGCGCTCTTATTTTTGTGTGGATGCTGATTGCCATGACTTTTATCGATATTGATACACAAACTCTACCCGATGATCTCACCCTGCCTCTGCTGTGGTTAGGTTTGTTAATCAACCTCAATGGTGTGTTCGTTCCCCTTAGTGATGCTGTCATAGGTGCTGCAGCCGGTTATCTTTTTTTATGGATGGTGTTTTGGGTCTTTCGTTTCATCACCGGTAAAGAAGGCATAGGTTACGGTGATTTCAAATTACTCGCGGCTTTAGGTGCTTGGCTGGGTTGGATGATGCTACCTCTCATCGTCTTGCTCTCTTCCGCCATTGGCGCTGCAATCGGTTTGATCATGATTTTATTTCGCGGCCATCAACGTGAACATCCGATTCCATTCGGCCCTTTTCTTGCGTTAGCAGGATTAGTCGCACTATTAGCTGGCAAACCTCTGATCGAGCTTTATCTGGGCTATCCGCTTTGATGGCATCATGGCGGTATGAGCGCAGTCCATCCAACCACTTCTCTTGATTCCCGTTTGTTTTCTATAGGCCTGACAGGCGGAATAGGGTGTGGCAAGTCCTTGGTGGCGGATTTATTTCAGGCGCGTGGTGCAAGCGTGATCGATACGGATCAAATCGCTCATGCGCTCACAACAGCAAACGGGCTCGCCATGCCTGCCATACGCACAGAATTTGGATCAGCCTTCATCGCTGCGGATGGCTCTTTGAATCGTAGTGCAATGCGTGAGCATGTGTTTACCAATCCCACAGCCAGATTGGCGCTAGAAGCTATTCTGCACCCCATGATTGTAGCGCAAACTCGGCTAGCGGCGCAAGAAGCGCGTGGTTCCTATCTGATTTTTGTAGTGCCGCTACTGGTGGAATCGGGTAAATGGCGTGATAGGGTCGACCGCATACTGGTGGTGGACTGTAGTGAAAATTTGCAGCGAGAGCGTGTGATGCGGCGCAATCATCTGACAGAAAAACAAGTCACAGATATCATGCAGGCGCAGGCTACCAGGGCAGCACGTCAGGCAGTGGCAGACGACATCATCACCAATGAGAGCGATTTAGGGGTGTTGGAATCGCAAGTAGAAGAGTTGCATAATTTATATCTCACCCTGTCGATGAAAAAATGAACGCAAAAGGCGGATAGATGTTTGTCTTTTCCGCACACTTAGTTCAGAATCTCGCTGGTTACTTTCTAATCAACTCTTAAGGACTGGCGCTTTGACCGTTTACGAATACCCTTTCAATGAGCGTATTCGCACCATGTTGCGGCTGGAGGACCTGTACGATAAATTTTGCTTCTTCGTACAGCAAAACAATCCACTCCAACATCATGTGGCACTCACTACGATTTTCGAAATGCTCGAGGTATGCGGACGCGCAGACTTAAAGTCTGATCTCTTGCAAGAGCTTGAGCGTCAAAAGCAAACACTGGCCAGTTTTAGATCGAATCCCAACGTAGAAGCAGATCGACTCAATGCGATTTTGCATGACGTAGAAAAAACTGCGAATGCACTTATCTCTATGCAAGGCAAAACTGGTCAACATATTCGTGACAATGAATGGTTGATGAGCATACGTGGTCGCACCATTATTCCTGGTGGTGCTTGTGAGTTTGATTTGCCTTCTTATTTTGCGTGGCAAAAATTATCAGCTGATCAGCGTCGTACTGACATCA
>JBMOEL010000179.1:0-1737 GCA_049314715.1 Rickettsiales bacterium | reverse complement strand
TCTGCAATATCGACCGTTTCGCGCGTGTCGATCATCACCGCCACTTCGTTGAGCATTTTGGGGGCATCGGTGGGTTTGCGTTTTGCGTCGGCTTCTTCCGCCAACTTAAAGGCTTTCGGGTGTGGGCCATGCGCGAAGCCTGCTGGGTGCAGTGTGGCCATGCCAGGCTTGATATTATCGCGGCTGAAGAATTCACCGTGGTGATAGAAAATGATTTCGTCGAAATCATTGTTGGAATGGTAGAATGGGACCTTCAATGCATCGGGGTCCATTTCTGCAGGGCGCGGCGCGAAGGTGCAGACCACGAAGCGATTGCCAACAAAGGAGGTGTGCGCAGATGGTGGCAAGTGATAGCGGTGGCTCATGAGCGGGCGAATATCTCGCCAGTTAATGCGTACAGGCAAATTATCGCCGTGCCATCCCGTTACATCGAGTGGATTGAACGGATAGGTCACGGTGGTGAATTTCCCCGCGCGGCGCATCACCACATTCCATTCTTTATTGTCCTGCTGCGCTTTGTAGGCGTCGTTTAACTCCGGCACATCCAACATGGCTGGGTCGAAAATCGCATGATCACCGACCAAGCCTTTTTCTGGCAAACGATAACCATCATACTTCGATTCGATGAGCAAAATCTCGCTTATGCCTTTCGATTCGATGCGCCATTTCGCACCGCGCGGCATGGTGATGTAGTCACCTGCTTTATAGGCGAGATGCCCGAAATCGCAGAATAGATCTCCTTCGCCCGAATGCACGAACAGCAGCTCGTCGCTTTCGGCATTCGTCACCAGATGATCCATTTTGCCGCTGGTTACCCACCAACGCACAGAGCAGGTGCTGTTGGAAAACATTGGAACCGCATTCCATGGCGTATTGTTGATTGAAGAAAGTTTATTCAAATCGAAGGCGTAGGGGCGCAAATCCCCTTCCCACTTCACCCAGCCCGTTGGTTTGTGCGCGTGGTGCAAATGCGTGGTAGGGCCAAAGAAACCTTCACGACCGAACTCGCGCTCATAGGTGCCTTTGGGTAAATTGCAATGGGCTTGGCGCGAGGCCGTGCCCGCTACGCGTGGGAATGAAATATATTTTTTCATGCCTTATCCTTCAGCACGCCACGGCGCACTTGATCGTCCTCGATGGATTGGAAGAGCGCGCGGAAGTTACCCTCGCCAAAACCTTCATTGCCTTTGCGTTGGATGATTTCGAAGAAGAGTGGGCCAATCACCGTATTGGTAAAAATCTGCAGCAATAATTGCTCTGGCCTGTCTTTATCCATCGCCTCGCCGTCGATGAGAATCTTATTCTTGCGCATACGCTCAAGGTCTTCGCCGTGGTTTGGCACGCGCTCATTCACGCGCTCGTAGTAGGTGTCCTTCGTGTCCATGAAATCGACACCTTTGCTGCGCAGCAATTCGATCGTTTCATAGATGTTCTTCGTACCCAGCGCGATGTGCTGAATTCCTTCGCCGTTATGCAGCTTGAGGTATTCTTCAATCTGCGATTTATCGTCCGAAGATTCGTTGATGGGGATACGGATATTACCATCCGGGCTGGTGAGCGCGCGTGATTTCAGACCCGTTTGTTTGCCTTGAATATCGAAGTAACGGATTTCACGGAAGTTGAAGAGTTTCTCATAGAAACCCGCCCACTTATCCATATTGCCTTGGAATACGTTGTGTGTGAGGTGATCTATGTATGTGAGGCCAGCACCTTTGGGGTTGCGGTCAACCCCATCAA
>JBMOEL010000178.1:0-1794 GCA_049314715.1 Rickettsiales bacterium | reverse complement strand
ACAAGCGCATGGCATCCGTTCTATAGCCATGCCGCCTTTAGGTTGCAGTAACGGTGGATTAAACTGGTCTGTGGTAAAGCCCATCATTGAAGAGAAGTTGCGCCTGCTCGACAATCAGCTTGAAGTCCGTTTATTCGAGCCAACTGGCGCACCTGCGGCAGACACGATGGTAGTGAGAACTGAGCGCCCCCCAATGAGTGCTGCCCGTGCCGTCCTCATCAAGCTTCTATCCGCGTATCGCGAAACTGGGTACTTGCTCAGCAAGATTGAAGTTCAAAAACTAGCATATTTTGGCTATGTGCTTGGCGAAATGCCCCGGTTAAAATACCAGAAGCATCAGTACGGACCATATGCTGATAATTTGCGCCATGTTCTTAATGATATGCAGGGGCATTACATCACTGGCGTAGGTGATCACGATACTGCTGAGGCGCAAATAGCAGTAGCGGACGGTGCTATTGAAGAAGCGGATCATTTTTTAGCACAGCATCCAGAATCGTTGCAGCGCTTAGATTCTATTTCAAGAGCGATTAGTGGCTTTGAAACACCTTACGGCATGGAATTGTTAGCTACAGTACATTGGGTGGCAAAGAATGATGTTGAAGTGCCAACCGTAGAAAATGTCATGCAAGGTATACACCAGTGGGAACCCAATAAGCCCGCTTGGGGTGATCGTAAGAAGGCCTTAATGCAGGAGGCGCACGTAAAGATCGCACTGGATCGGCTAAAAGACACTGGCTGGATTCAGTAGGCCGCTTATGGGCGAGTACCTGCTGGCTGAAAAACCCTGCTTAGATGAACTTCATGCTCTCGGCTGGGCAGTCATGCCGCCCAAGGCGAATGAGCAGGCGCGGGATGGTCTCAATCAGGTAATCCTTCGCGACACGTTTATTGAAGCGATACAGCGTATCAATAGTGTGGATGAAGATACAGCGCGGGCAGTCTATTATGACATGCTGCATGTGAACGATAATCAACAATGGACAAAGTTGTTACGTGGTGACTATAGCCGCACCGTCCCCGGCCAGCGTGATAAGAAAACGATTCGCCTGATTGATTTCACGAATACGAACAACAACCAATTCACGGTTACTTCGCAGTTATATGTTGAGGCACAGAAATGCCGCATCCCTGATGTGGTGCTGTATGTAAACGGCATCCCACTCGTGGTGATTGAAGCAAAGAGCCCAATTTCTGGTAAAGATAAAAGCGGTGAAGCATTCGATCAGATCAAACAATACGAGCGCGATATTCCGCGCCTGTTTTACTCTAACGCCTTTAACATTGTCACAGATGGCATCAACTTCATCTATGGCGCAACAGGTTCTCCGTCTGACTTTTGGGGTACATGGCGCGATCCGTGGCCCAAGCGTGAGGTGGATTTCACGAATGCACTCGCCAAGGGTCTTTATTGTTTGTGCGAGCCCTCTCGCCTGCTCGATTTGCTTGCTCATTTTATTGTTTTTGAGACTGATCCCGATAGTGGCGCAACCATCAAGAAAATATGCCGCTATCAGCAGTTCAGGGCCGTGAATAAAATCTACGAGCGGCTGAGTGGTGGCAAGAAGGGCCGCAAGGGGCTTATTTGGCATACACAGGGCTCAGGCAAGTCTCTGACAATGGTAAATGCCACCCTTAAGCTACGTGCGCACTATACCAGTGCTGAGGCAGCCAATCCAAGCATTCTGGTCCTGACAGATCGTGTGGACCTTGATGATCAAATCTCTAAAACTTTCATCGCGTGCGGCCTTCCAAATCCTACGCAGGTTGAGTCATTAAAAGACCTTCGTACGG
>JBMOEL010000177.1:0-1820 GCA_049314715.1 Rickettsiales bacterium | reverse complement strand
AATCCTAAATTCAGCCCCTTTCGGCACATCAATTGGCTGATGATTATCATTTTCTGGCAGCAGCCGCATAACCCCATTGATATTCTCAAGCCGTTTTACAGTCGCTTCGCCGTTAATACTGGCAACAACAATTTGTCCATGCCGTGCTTCTTGGCTCTCGTCCACCACCAGCAGATCCCCATCAAAGATTCCCGCCTTGATCATGGAATCGCCGTGCACCTGCACAATAAAACTGCTGTCGGGGTTAGGAATCATATCTACGGGTCTGATATAATCCTCAATATCCCCAGAGGGTTCAGATGGTGACCCCGCAGGGATGCGACTGGCGTAATAGGGCATGCGATAGCCTTTTGCCGCAATCAACTCCAGCACATCATCCCATAAACTGACAGGAATCCTGAGTGGTTTTGTAGCTTCGCCGTGTGGCCCTTGGCCTTTCGGACGACCTGCGCCGGGGCGTGCGCCCCCATGGTTTTTATTTTTCTTTTTCATGCGCTTCACTTGTTGTTGACCGCCAATAGCACTTTCTTGTACATATTTCAAAATGAATTGTGAACAGCAATCTTGTCAAGAGAAAACCACATACTATCGTAGGTAACCTTATGCCAAAACCCGAACGAGATTATTTCCCTCTTCATGAACTTGGTGAGCGCTGGCAGATGACTTTTGAGGAAATGCGCTATTATGGCGAGCATGGCACACTACAAATGCTTACGTGGCTGGGGGATGTGACGGTTAAGGTTTACCGTCTCAAGAAAACTGAGGACGGCGATATGGTGCCGGTTGTGAATGGCATCCGCGATCATCGTGAATACGCCATTGTTGAACCCTATGAACTGCGCAAGATTTTCCGTGAGAATGCCTCGGAAACCTCAAAATTTGTCGATTTGCATACATCAGAACTGCTGAAACTGCATCTGTGCCGTTACAAGGTTAGCGTGGATGATTTGATGATCAGCAAAGCCGAACGTGACCGATTTGAACGGGAACATGAAATCCTGCCTCATACGATGCCTGTTAATGGACAGACCCCATCGTTTGCAGGTCGACCCAGTGTAATGCACCTGATTATCGGTCACTTTGAAGAACGGCTTGCAAATGGGGTAGTTGCGGAATCAACGCAGCGGGAATCTATCTACCTCAACACATGGGCAAAGAAAAACCTGAATGGGGTGCAAGTACCAACACCAAAAACTATTGCTAATGCCATTCGTGCCCAGCACCGCAAGGCGCAGGCAGATAATCCCAAAGTAACCGTATTTCAGGCGTATTTTAGACCGCCACGGCTACGCCCCAGCCGCCTTGCCCAATGACCGCTGTGCTTGTTGCGGAGCATTTTTTCAGGCTTTGCGCCTATATAAAAGTACAAAACAAGCAAAATCAGTGACCTAAAATTATTTGAGATGCACCTATTTTGGGCATCTATTTCGTGCACCGCAACTTGCGCCACCCTCCGTGCATTCCCAATCACCACGGAGGAAACAGTGAACATTAACCATTTGAATCAACGGCAGCTGGCGGATCGCTGGTCTGTCTCTGAACGCACCCTGGAACGGTGGCGCTGGCAAGGTTGTGGCCCCCGCTATGTCAAGGTCGGCAACCGCGTGCTCTATCGTCTTGAAGATATCGAGGACTACGAGAACGCCAACACCCATACCAGCACCCAGCCTGTGCAACAGCCAATTCTGGCGGGAGGTGCGGCATGCTGAGGAACCGTATCACCCTTGCAGATCTGCGCACGTTGCCGGTTGGCGAGATCATGAACCTGCCACCATCTGAATTGTTGCTGTTGCAGGAAGAAGCCGCAGAGGCGTTTGAAT
>JBMOEL010000176.1:0-1882 GCA_049314715.1 Rickettsiales bacterium | reverse complement strand
TCCCGCCTGCGCGGGAATGACAAGAGTGGTTGACGGTGCGTATATCGTGAGTGTAGCGTCAATTTAATTATTTTTGGGAAATAGGTATGCACTACCTTCTTACGCATTGGACTGGAGACCAGTCGCTCGCAAAATCATTTTTTGTAAATGGTATTCTCTTTTATCTTCTGATGGTTTTGATTTTTGCTGGGGTATTAGGGGAATTGTTTAACATTAATGATCAATGGGCCGCCTATTTATCGTTAGCTGTAATGCTTGTAGGATTTGTATGGTCATTCACAGGAATTATAAGATCAGCAATTAAAGTTCTAAAGAATAGTCAGACAAGTATTTTTAAAAAATTATTTGCGGGTGCTGTCGTAAGCTTAATCATAATATGCATTTTACTGCTTATTAACGACATAAGAACTTTATACTTCTAAAATCTAAACCTTCACCTTTGCATACATATTATGTGGTTCTAAAGCATAAACCCCCGTGACCAATTTGCACTAAAAATAACCTTTTCTCCACAACTCCCAAAAACTATGAAAAAATCCTTTTCGTCATCGCGTTAGGTGCTATAACCAGCGCAACACAGGGTTGAATAATAAAAATGAATGCTGATTCTTTACTCGTGGATTATTTTCCTATCCTCGTTTTCCTGGGGATTGCCGTCGCGCTCTCATGCGTGATGATTTTATTGCCATTTATTGCTGCCAAGCAGCGCCCTGATAAAGAAAAACTCTCCGCCTATGAGTGCGGGTTTGAGCCTTTTGGCGATGCGCGTGGGCAGTTCGACGTGCGGTTTTACCTCGTTGCGATTTTATTCATTATTTTCGACCTTGAGGTCGCGTTCCTTTTTCCATGGGCGATTGTGCTGGGTGATATCGGCCTGTTTGGTTTCTGGTCGATGATGATTTTCTTGGGCATTTTGACGATTGGTTTCATTTATGAATGGAAGAAAGGGGCGCTCGAATGGGAGTAGACCTTATTAAATCCAATGAGCCAATCGCCCCCGGTGCAGCGCAGGACGCGTTGCTCACCAAAGTGTTCGACGAATTTGGCGATAAGGGCTTCATCGTGGCCAACATGGATAAGTTGGTGAATTGGGCGCGTACGGGTAGCTTGTGGCCGATGACGTTTGGTCTTGCCTGCTGCGCGGTGGAGATGATGCACGCCGCCGCCCCGCGCTATGACCTTGACCGTTTGGGCTTGGTATTTCGCCCATCGCCACGCCAGTCGGACGTGATGATTGTCGCGGGTACGCTGTGTAACAAAATGGCGCCTGCGCTGCGCAAAGTATACGACCAAATGGCTGAGCCGCGCTGGGTGATTTCGATGGGTAGCTGCGCCAATGGCGGCGGTTACTATCACTATTCCTATAGTGTGGTGCGTGGCTGTGACCGTATTGTGCCCGTGGATGTCTATGTGCCAGGTTGTCCACCAACCGCTGAAGCGTTGATGTATGGTATTTTGCAGCTTCAAAAGAAAATTCGTAGAACAAGTACGATAAGGAGATAAAGGAAATAAAAATGTCATTCCCGCGCAGGCGGGAATCCATACCTCAAATGGCTGACGTCCAAGAGGAGTGGCATAGACCCCCGCCTTCGCGGGGGTGACAAGATAGAAATATGAGCGAAACACTGAAACAGTTAGGGGATGCAATCGCGGCGGAGCAGGCTGGCTTCGTGCATGAAGTGCATGCTGCGAATGGTGAGCTGTGTTTTATTGCTGAGCGCGATAAGATTGCAGATTTCTTGACCTTCCTGCGTGACGATGCGCGCACGAAATGCGAGCAGTTGATGGACGTAACGGCGGTGGACTACCCAAACCGCGTGGAGCGCTTTGAGGTGGTCTATAATCTGCTTTCGGTGACGAAAAATCATCGCATTCGCGTAAA
>JBMOEL010000175.1:0-1890 GCA_049314715.1 Rickettsiales bacterium | reverse complement strand
ATGAGGAGGCGCTGTTTCGCCTACTGGCGCTCAATATCCAAAATGCAGGCGACACATTCGGCCGTTTCACCGCGCTTTATAAATACGACTTTAATCGTCTCTATCATTGGTTCGTGGCGCTGGATGGGCTGGATAACCAATCCAACTATCTTCCTGCCATGGCGACCTACTATTTCAGCCAGACTCAATATGCGCCTGACGTGAAATACATCGTCGATTATCTTGAGCAATTTGCCGATGGGCGCGTCAAAGACAAATGGTGGTGGATGGTGCAGGCTGCCTATCTCGCCGATCATAAGCTCAAAGATTCAGGACGCGCATTAGAAATAGCCAACAAACTCGCGGGCCACACCGAGATTCCCATTTGGGCGCAGCAAATGCCCGCCTTCGTGCATGAAAAACGTGGTGAGTTTGATGCGGCAGGTGCCATCATTCAAAACATTATGGATAGTGAACAACAGCTTCCACAAGGTGAGCTGAATTTCATGCATTACTTTGTCGATGAACGCATTAAGGCACTGGACAAAGTGAAGGCTGAGTTCGATGCGACCAAGCGCGAACAAGCACTCCGTGCACGCGGCGTTGAGCCAAAACTAGCACCGCAGCAGCCACCTTCTGATGTGGGTGCCGCTAAAGCGCCGATGTAGTTTTTAAGTGCGAGGGAACGCTTCGTTCCCTCGCTTGAACTAGAAAAATCGGTACTAAATGTACCAATTTTCCGCGCTTCAAGCCCTCCGCCGCTTTGCGGCTCGCGCAGGTTGGCTTCGCCTCTCTGACGAGTCGGGGCTACGCTGAATCACTTCTTCTCCACCCCATAACATTGCGCTGGCGTGGGGAATTTGCGCGTACGTACCGCCTTGGCATATTCTGCTGCTGCGCGAGCAATTTCATGACGCAACTGCGCAAATTGTTTCACGAAGCGCGGCGTGAATTCGAACATGCCCAGCATATCGTCTACCACTAGCACCTGACCATCGCAGGTGGGTGACGCACCAATACCAATCGTTGGAATGGAAAGCTTCTGCGTGATAGTTTTTGCCAATGGCTCCATAATACCTTCAAGCACCACGCTGAAAGCGCCTGCTTTTTCCACGGCCAGCGCATCTTCCATAATCAGTTTTTGTTGCGCTTTTTCTTTACCTTGCGCCTTAAAGCCACCCAATTGATGCAGATGCTGTGGCATCAGCCCAACATGCGCCATGACGGGAATGCCGCGCTCTGTCAGATAAGCAATCGTTGGCGCCATTTCTTTGCCGCCCTCTAGTTTCACGGCCGATGCACCCGTTTCTTTCAAGACACGCGCTGCATTCAGGAATGCTTGCTCTGCCGAGGCTTGATAGGAACCGAACGGCATATCAACCACAACAAGTGCATTTTGTGAATGGCGCACCACCGCGTCGCCATGCGCAATCATCTGTTCGAGTGAAACCTTGAGTGTCGAATCATAGCCGTAGACCACCATGCCCAGTGAATCACCAACCATGAGGATATCGCAAACCTCATCCAGCAGTGCTGCCATGGGCGCGGTATAGGCGGTAAGTACGACGAGTGGCGTGCCACGTTTTGCCGCACGAATATCGGTGACACTACGTCGTTTCTGGTTCGTCACTTGCTTCGACATGGCTTGCACTTTCTTCTTCTGGTGGTTTCCAGTTTTTTGGCGCTTTTGGTAAACGCACCGTCACCGATGTGCCTACGTTCAACTCGCTCTCAATCGTGAATTCACCGCCCATCAGTTCCACGAACTTGCGACTGAGCGGCAATCCAAGGCCAGTGCCCTCATATTTGCGGCTGAGTTTATTGTCAACCTGACCGAATGGCATCATGACCTTAGAAATATCCTTGGGCGCAATACCAATCCCCGTATCTTTCACCTGAATCACCATTTGC
>JBMOEL010000174.1:0-1948 GCA_049314715.1 Rickettsiales bacterium | reverse complement strand
GAGTGCAATGCAGATTTCGTCCAGCACGGCATCAACCAGTTGGGTGGATTCAGATAAGGATAAGCCTATTTCACGATATACGGCATTGGAAAGATCCGCGCGGGTCAAAGTCTTGCTCATAGCGTCCATCCCTTAATGAGTTGATTTACCAGAGTATTACACAACATCCCCAGGTAAGTCCAGCACCAAGAGCAGGCATGGCCACTAAATTTCCTCTTTGAATACGGCCATCCTTGACGGCCATGTCAAGCGCGAGTGGTATGGAGGCAGCCGAGGTATTGGCGTGTTTATCTAGCGCTACTATCGCTTTTTCTTTGGGCAGCTTTAATTGGCGGGCAATGGAAGTGAGCATGCGAGCATTGGCCTGATGGGCTACCACCCAGTCCACCGCATCGATGGATTGATTGGCTTTAGCTAAGGTTTCAAGCGTTACGGCTGCCATTTTCTCCACACCATGGCGGAAAACTTCTTGCCCTTCCATGTGTAAAAAGCCTGCGGTTTTGGTACTTGAGACACCACCATCCGTTGCTAATAGTGGGCCAAATTGACCATCCGCCTGTAAAGTGATGGCTTGAATGCCGCGCTTTTTATCATCCGATTTGCTTAAAATAACAGCCCCTGCCCCATCACCAAATAAAATACAGGTGGTACGGTCCTGCCAATCGACGATGCGCGACATGCACTCCGCACCAATGACAATCACGTTCTTACATAGACCTGTTTCAATCCAGCCATGCGCTACGGAAAGTGCGTAAATAAATCCCGTACATGCGGCCGCAACATCCAACGCTGCGCCATGCGTGATACCTAATGCGGTTTGAACTTTCGTCGCAACCGACGGCATGGTGCTATCAGGTGTTGAAGTTCCCACCACGATTCCATCAATATCTTTGATATTAAGGCCTGAGGCAGCAAGGGCACGCTCGGCTGCTTTGGTCGCCATGTGCGACGTATATTCACCATCCGCCGCGATGTGGCGTTCATGAATGCCCGTGCGTTCACGAATCCACTCGTCATTGGTCTCGACCATCTTCGATAAATCGTGATTGGTAAGAATACGTTCAGGCAAATAGCTGCCCGTAGAGAGAATTATAGAGGCCATTAATTAACCGATGTGATGGTGATGGAGGTTGCTTCTTCAATCACCATGGTTTCACGGATGGTGGAAGTGCTGCGTGATAATTCTTCAAGAATCTTATCGTTAATTTTGTTGGTAGCAAGCGTTGCGGCAACACGTATCGCATGCGAAAAACTTTTTGCATCCGCATTGCCATGGCTTTTGACGGAAATACCATTCAGGCCAAGCAATATTGCACCATTATGCTTGCGTGGGTCGAAGCGTTTGAGCGATACGCGAAGCGCAGAACGCGCTAGTAAATAACCAAGCTTAGCAAATAACGAGCTTTCAATCGCTGTTTTTACTGCGTGATACATGAGTCTTGATGCACCTTCTGCTGTTTTAAGAGCAATGTTTCCGGTGAATCCATCCGTCACCACCACGTCGACGGTGCCTTCGAGAATATCGTTGCCCTCGACAAAGCCATGATAATCAATTGGCAAATTTTTGGATTTGAGAAGCTGGTGCGCTTCTTTCACTTCGTCGTGGCCCTTCATATCCTCGGAGCCAACGTTGAGCAGGCCAATTCTGGGTTTTTCGACACCAAGAACCGCACGCGCATAAGCATCACCCATCAAAGCGAACTGAACCAAATAATCGGCCGTGCAATCAATATTCGCACCCATATCGAGCAGTACGACAGGGCGCTGTTGCGCGGGCACTGTTGCAGTAATGGCGGGGCGTAAAATACCCGGCAAGGTTTTGAGCACCATTTTAGAAATGGCCATAAGCGCGCCTGTATTTCCCGCCGATACGCAGGCGTCTGCTTGGCCTTCATTCACTGCTTCAATCGCCATGCGCATGCTCGAGCCCTTGCTTTTACGTAGGGCA
>JBMOEL010000173.1:0-2041 GCA_049314715.1 Rickettsiales bacterium | reverse complement strand
ACCATATCAATAAAAAGCGATAGAATGCGCAACCAAAAACCGGCTGGCTTAATGAGAGTGTTTTCCATGCTTCTCTCGCTTGTGAATCAGGTATTTTTCGGTCGCGAAATAGGTGATCGTAATCGTCCAACCAATCAAAATTAACCCCAAAATTGCCTCCACCGCAATCATCAGGCGCATGTCGCCTTTGGGGTAAACATCGCCCAAGCCAAGCGAGGAATACGTAACGCCAGAAAAATAAATGTAATTGAGAAGGTGGTGTTCCTCAACGCCGCCAAGCGTGCCGAATTGCGTATAGTTCGCCAATACATAATAGGTAATGCCAAATAGCCAAATCACCGCTGTGTGACCTGCGAACGCCGCTAAAATTGTCGCCATGATTTGAGTGCGCGGCCTACCCTCAATACGCGGCAGAAAGAGCCATAAATGCGCTAGAATCTCATAAAAAATAACTACCCCCACCACAATCAGTGCCAAGCAAATGAGCGATGCAATAAGGAATGATGTTAGCATTACGCCCTCCGCCATGTCGTGCCAGTTGCGCTATCTTCGAGAATGATTCCCTTTTCTTTCAGCATGTCACGAATCGCGTCCGACGTTGCAAAATCACGCGCTTTTTTTGCCGCATTACGCGCATCAATTTGCACCTCAATCCACAGCGTATCCTCGCCTTCACCTTGGAACCATTGCTGCGCTGTTTGCTGCAACAATCCGAGCATATTCGCCGTTGCTTTCAATTCTGCGCCATCCAGCGTTTGTAGCAATGCCAAGGCTTTGGGCGTATTCACATCATCGCGCAAGGCATCGAGCACACCCGAATTTATTTGGCCACCAGCAGGCGCATCCACACGGTACAGCCTGTCCATCACCTTCTGCGCGTCACTCAATAATTTCTCACTCCAATCCAGCGGCTCATTATAGCGCGTGCTCATCAGCGCGAAGCGAATCACTTCGCCCTTCACACCTTTGCTTAACAAATCGTGCACGGTGATGAAGTTGCCGAGCGACTTGCTCATCTTCTCGCCCTCGACGGTGAGGAACCCATTATGCACCCAGTATTTTGCGTAGTGGCTTTCGGGGTGCGCGCAGGTCGATTGCGCGATTTCATTCTCATGATGCGGGAACATCAAATCCGCACCACCGCCATGAATGTCAAAATCCGCGCCCAAATGCGTATGCGACATCGCCGAGCACTCAATATGCCAACCGGGCCTGCCCACGCCCCATGGCGAATCGAATTTGCTCGAAGGGTCGTCTTTCTCGCTCGCCGGTTTCCACAGCACAAAATCGCCCGCGTATTTTTTGTAAGGCGCCACTTCCACCCGTGCACCCGCGACCATATCATCCGTACTGCGGCGACTCAGAGACCCATAATGCGGGTTGGTCTGCACCGCAAATAGCACATGGCCCTGCGCTTCGTAAGCATGGCCGCGCGCAATCAGCGATTCAATCATCTGAATCATCTGCGCGATATGCTCGGTGGCCTTGGGCTCGACCGTCGGGCGCAAGCACCCCAGCGCCGCCATATCCTCATGGAACTGGCTGGTGATTTCTTGGGTGAGCGCCTGAATGGTAATGGCGCGCTCGACCGCTGCGGCGTTAATTTTATCATCCACATCCGTGATATTGCGCACATAGGTCACTTTGGGGAAATCATGGCGCAACAACCGATACAGCACGTCATACACCACCACGCTGCGCGCATTGCCAATATGCGGCCGTGCATAGACAGTCGGCCCGCACACATAGAGTTTAATGTGTTTCGGGTCATACGGCGCGAAGGCTTCAACCTGACGCGTTAAGCTATTGGAAAGGCGTATGTTACTCATGAAAAGGCTTATACGCGATTAGGCAGCAGATGTAAACGCACAGAAAAACCTCAAGAAATTGCGCTTTTTGTCATCAAACTGTCACACAACTGTCCTATGGCCGTCACGGTTTTTGGATAGGGTAAGACTATAACAAACGAGGAAAAACATGGCTGGAGATAGAGATAGACAATCGAGTTCGGGTGAAACCGCAGATTCATCAACCCTTTATG
>JBMOEL010000172.1:0-2043 GCA_049314715.1 Rickettsiales bacterium | reverse complement strand
GCGCGCATGAAATTGTCAGAGCAAAAATGGCTTCATATTGCTGATAAGCGCTTATTGCAGGAGTGCTATGATCGCATGACACGTTATGTCGAGGATTTGGACGCCGTGCGTGACCGCGCACAAATCGTGCATGACGAATTAGTATTTTCACTGAACGACAAACTCAACAAGAACACATTTTTACTCTCTACCATTTCTGCCATTTTCCTACCACTCACCTTCTTTACGGGATTACTCGGCATGAATGTCAGAGGCATACCAATTGCCGATAACCCCATGGCATTCTGGTATGTGGTCGCCTTTATTTGTGTGTGTACCGGCGTGCAGATTATTTTCTTCAAATTCTCGCGGTGGTGGTAATGAAAAAACTACATATTGGCGGCTTCGAGTTTTATCCAGGCGAACGTAAGCAAATCCTGCTGACCGCCGCCAAGCTTTATGATTTCACCGACATGAAAATTCCCGTCGCCGTCGTTCGCGGTAAAGAAGACGGGCCGACACTCTTCATATCCGCCGCCATCCATGGCGACGAAATCAATGGCGTCGATATCGTGCGTCGCTTGCTGCGCCATAAAGCCCTCAAGCTCTTACGCGGCACGCTCATCACGATTCCTATCGTCAACGTATTCGGCTTTAACGACAAGTCGCGCTATTTGCCCGACAGGCGCGATTTGAATCGCTCGTTTCCGGGCGAAGAACATGGTTCGCTCGCTTCGCAAATCGCCTATATCTTCCGCACCGAAATTGTCGAGAAATGCACACACGGTATTGATTTACACACGGGCGCGATTCATCGTCGCAATTTACCACAAATTCGCGCCGACCTTACCAACCCGCAGAACCTAATACTTGCTAAAGCGTTTGGTACGCCGGTAATTCTGAATGCTAGCCCGCGCGATGGTAGCTTGCGCGAGATGGTGCGTGAAAAACAAATCCCTATGTTGCTTTATGAAGCAGGCACAGCACTGCGTTTTGACACGAAGGCCAGCAAAACGGGTGTCGATGGGATATTAAACGTGATGCGCACCATCGGCATGCTACCAGAAGCACCATTAGCGCGCCCGCAGGAAGTATTCATTGCTAAATCCAGCCACTGGGTGCGTGCTCCTATTAGCGGCATTTTTCTAGCACGAAAAAAATTAGGTGAGCATGTGAAGCGTGGCGATGTGCTGGGCATCATCACCAATCCCTTTGGTGATCACGAGCATCTCATCACCTCACCATACGAAGGCATCATCATCGGCAATTCGTTGTTACCCTTGGCAAACGAAGGCGACGCACTCTTCCACATTGCAGTGTTCGAACAGGATGCGAGCGAAGTGCAAGAAGAGCTCTATCCATACATCGATCCAGAACTGCAATAGTTGCCGTGCGGCAAATCTAAGATGGACAATCAGACAGAATCGCCGCTACTAGACAGTGCGTATTGCATAATACAATTAACATACTGTATTATAATACTTTGTTAGATACGGAGTAGGCATTTTTTGCCTATATTGAGAATAATATTCCTATTATAGGCATTTTTTGCCTATATAGCACTTAAAATAAGCATTTCACAACCATTTGAAACATAAGCAAATCCGCTTTTGGCACGGTCCGTGCATATTCTTTAGGCATAAGCACGCAGGAAGCGCGCTAACAAAAGGGAGAGCAACAATGACCAAGCAACAGAGAGAAGTACACGCAACCATCCAGTCTATGGCGGAGGAGCAAGTTCTGTTCCTAAAAAATCGCTACAAGATGGATCCAGATGAAATCATCTCACTTTATACTGGTGAGCGCCAGAATAACGCGACCTACGGCGACGCGATTCGATCGATTATGCTGTTTAATCTACAAAACGCACGTAAACACGGCTTTATCGCATCATAACTGAATTTTTCTCTCGCGGGCTCGGCAAGCGCCCTTAAGAGATATACGGATTTCTAGCACACCATCCTCAAACTGGGGCCCCTCAAAAGGCCCCTTTCTTTTATGAAATAAATAGGTTAGTGACACGCAAAACAGGAGACCTCATGGCTAAAAATTTGAATGCAAGCC
>JBMOEL010000171.1:0-2063 GCA_049314715.1 Rickettsiales bacterium | reverse complement strand
TGTATATGTTCACCAAACCACGCACGGCGAAGAAACTGCACTTCGATGTGATTCCGCAGCAGGTGGACGACTATCTGACCTATGTGGAAAAATATCCCGCCGCGGATGATGCAGCAAAGCTTGAAAATCCTGCATGGTATATCCACACTGGCAAGGTGCCTGCGCCTGAAAGCAATCTGAAATTCAGCCTGCTTCTGAATCTTGTTTCTGCCTGTAATGCCGAAGATAAGAGCGTGTTATGGGGCTTTTTGAAACGCGAATTGCCGAATGCAACGCCAGAAAATTCACCGATGCTCGATAAGCTTTGCGGTTACGCCGTGCGCTACTACCATGATTTTGTAAAACCGACGAAGCAGTTCCGCGCACCAACCGAGCTTGAGCGCACCGCGCTTGCTGACTTGCGCGCCTATCTCACCACCGTTGCGGATGGTACTCCTGCCGATGAGATTATGACGAAGGTGTATGATTTCGGGCTAAAATATTATAGCAAGGAAACCATGCGCGATTGGTTTAAGGCGATGTATGAAACGCTCTTAGGTTCGCAGCAAGGGCCACGCATGGGCTCATTCATTGCGCTGTTTGGTGCGAAAGAAACGATTGCACTTATTGATAACGCGCTTAAGCAGCAGGCTGCCGCGTAGATGAATCTTACTCAAATCGCTGCACACTACGACGCTTTCATCATCGACCTTTGGGGCGTGATTCATGATGGCACGTCGCTTTACCCTGGTGTTGCCGAGGCATTAGCGTCGCTTGCACCCAAGCCTGTTGTTTTTCTTTCCAACGCGCCGCGCCGCAGCCACAAGGTTGAGACTGTGCTGGACGGATACGGCATTGCGCGCACCCATTACCATAAAATGATTACCTCAGGTGAAATTGCGTTTGAGCGCCTAAAAGCAGACAAAACATTCGCACGTTATTACTATCTTGGACCTAGTAAGGACGAAGATATTTTAATTGATTTGCCCTCCTATCGTAACGCGCCGCTTGAGGAAGCAGAATTCGTCATGAATACGGGCTATGAATATGATTTCCAACCGCATGGAGAAGTGCGACCGCTGCTGAAAAAGCTCATTGATCGCAACTTGCCACTTATTTGTGTCAATCCTGACATGGAAGTTGTGAAGCAAGACGGCACACAAATGCTATGTGCAGGCACGCTGGCCGCAGCCTATGCGCGCATGGGTGGTGCGGTAGAATATATCGGCAAACCACATGCGAATGCTTATGACGCTGCAAAGAAACACCTTAAGAGTAATGCAAAAATCTTGATGATTGGTGATAACCCAGACACGGATATTGCAGGTGCAGTGGGCGCGAATATCGACTCACTACTTATTACGGGCGGCGTGCTGAAAGTGCGTCACGGCAGAGTATTAAACGAAACAGACGCCCGCGAAATTTGCCCCGATGCAACGCATGTGTTGCCGGCCTTTACTATTTAGCGAGCGTTTTCTTCAACCATGCTTCGTGTTTTGGGTCAGTCCAGTTGGTGGCCCCTGCCCAATAGGCGATGATTTTACCTTTGCGGTTGATGAGAAATGTCACGGGTAGAGCGTCCCACTCCAGCGCTTGGCTGACTTCGCCCCTATCGACCGCGAGGTGCGGTAGCGCCAAACCCGATTTGTCGAAGAAATCGCGCAGCGTCTGGTAGGGCTTACTATCCAGCGAAAGCGGCAGCACAATCAGCCCTTTATCGCCCCAGTCTTTCTCGAGTGCATCCAATGTTGGTAGTTCTTTGAGGCATGGCACGCACCACGTGGCCCAGAAATTAAGTAACACGGCATGGCCCTCAAATTCTTTCAAGCTGCGCATGCCTTTGAGCATCTGCATTTTGCCAGCAGGCGCGGCAATCGGCGGATCATATGGAACCCACGTGTAATACTTGCTCTCTTTTGCCAGCGCACTCGTAGAAATGATTGCGATGCACGCGAAAGCCGCTATATGTCGAAGGGTCATCATGAGGTGAATATAGTGAGTAAACGCAAAACATCCAAGGCGAATCCGATGTGGGGTGGGCATTTTGCCAAAGGCCCTGCCGAAGCCTTCGCTGCCATCAACCC
>JBMOEL010000170.1:0-2120 GCA_049314715.1 Rickettsiales bacterium | reverse complement strand
TGGAAGAAACTGAGAAATCCGGTTTTTATATTGACTCAAATCAAGGCATTGCCGCAACCAGCGACTGGGCATCCACCTCGCGCATTGAGGAAGTGTGGTGTAACGCCAATCGGTTAGCCAATGCAATTATAAAGGGGGGCTAACGCAGGGCTGCCTCATGAAGTAAATTTCGTGCAATCTTTTTATAAAATCCTGCCAATAATTCCTGAAAAGAACGTCAATCCTTACTGGTTTCGGCTTGTTTGTTAATAAAAAGAAGCGGTTTTTAATGGCTTGAGTAAACAGTGGTTTACAAAAACTCGTTCATGAGGGAGCCCTGGGGGCTAACGCTTCTCTCGTTTTGCTTTTTTGGTCTGCCTTGACTTAAATCAAGATTTTCTGTATTTTCAGAAATAACTGAAATTACAGAAAGCCATTTATGCAAATCACTGAATCTATGCAAACCTTTATTTCCCATTTTGGCGAAATGGGCAGCCGTTGGGGCATTAACCGCACGGTCGGGCAGATATACGCACTGCTATATATTTCAGAAAAGCCACTATGCGCTGACGATATTGGTGAGGTGCTGCAATTCTCACGCTCAAACGTCAGTATGGGACTCAAGGAGCTTGAAAGCTGGCGACTGACACGGCTTAAGCATATTCCAGGTGACCGCAAAGAATACTACACCGTGCCGGAAGATGTGTGGGAAATTTTTCGCACGCTAGTGGAGGAGCGCAAGAAGCGCGAGATTGACCCGACGCTCTCGATGCTGCGTGATGTGATCCTCGCGCCTAAAGCGGCGGGTGAGGAGTATTCCCACGATAAAATGCAGGAGATGCACGATTTAATCGAAATGCTCACCGGATGGTACATGGACATGCAGAAAGTCGAAACGGAGCGGCTGGTGAACCTGCTGAAGCTCGGCTCGAAAGTCTACAAGCTTTATGAAATGAAGGACAAGCTGACCGTGATTGCTGGCGGCAAGAAGAAGGAAAAATCGGAGAAATAACATGGACGCACTCATGCTCGCCCGTATTCAATTCGGAGCAAATATCACCTTCCACATCCTGTTTCCTACCATCACCATCGCGCTGGGATGGATACTGCTTTTCTTCAAGCTGCGCTATAACCGTAGCCGTAATATGAAATGGATGGATGCCTATAAATTCTGGGTAAAGATTTTCGCGCTGTGTTTTGCGCTTGGTGTGGTTTCTGGCATTACTATGTCTTTCCAGTTCGGCACTAACTGGCCAGGATTCATGATGGCGGTGGGGAATATCGCAGGGCCACTACTAGCCTATGAAGTGCTGACGGCCTTCTTCCTGGAAGCCACATTCCTAGGCATTATGCTGTTTGGTTTTAATAAAGTATCCAACCGTGTACACACAATCGCCACCGTGCTCGTGGCATTCGGCACAACCATGTCGGCATTCTGGATTATTGTGCTGAACTCATGGATGCACACGCCTACTGGATTTGAGATGATTGATGGCAAGGCACATGCAACGAGCTGGCTGGCGATTGTGTTTAACCCATCCATGCCGTATCGCCTGTCGCATATGCTGATTGCCTCTGGCCTTACTGCTGCATTCCTGATTGCAGGCATTTCTGCGTACCGCTTTCTACGTGGCGATAAATGCGCGAGTGTGATGGCGGCAATGAAAACGGGTGTCTATGCAGCGGCGTTATTGATTCCAATACAGATATTTGTGGGTGACATGCACGGGCTTAACACGCTGGAACACCAGCCCGCAAAAGTGGCGGCGATGGAAGGCATCTGGGAAACCGAGCGCGGCGTGCCGATGCTGCTATTTGCCGTGCCGAATAAAGAAACGCGCAGCAATGACTATGAAATCGGCATCCCTAAACTGGCAAGTCTGATTCTAACCCATGATTTTAATGGAGAAGTTAAAGGGCTCAACGAATTTGAGGGCAAACACCCGCCCGTTGCGCCTGTGTTCTTCGCATTTCGTATTATGGTGGGTATGGGAATACTGATGCTGGCCGTATCGTGGCTATCCGCATGGCAGATTATACGCTAGAATGCTACCGACATAACTGACGTTACTGCCATATGTCAGTTTTGTCGGCGCGGTATGCGCTGTAATTAACCTTGTAATTTGAAAGCAGCGTTTTCA
>JBMOEL010000169.1:0-2128 GCA_049314715.1 Rickettsiales bacterium | reverse complement strand
CCTGCTGCCATGCCTTAAACTCCAATTTGTCATCGCCTCATTATAGAAACTATATGTTAACATTTAGTAAATTTACGCCCAGACATATACACATATATATCAGTAGGTTGAGGTGTGTTGGTATTTTTGTATTGTAGCACAGACTGGACTAAGATAGAGCGCGCAGCATGGAAATGCTGCTTACCAGTATTGGACTGCTCGGAGTTGCCATCAGCCTTGGAGCGTATGGTCTGCTCACACGCGGCGTGTTTACGCAACATGACCCGCGCTATTATTGGATGAACATCGCCGGCACGATTTTCATCGGCCTGTCGCTCATTGTGCAGTGGAATATCGGCGCGGCAGTGTCGCAGGTGCTTTGGATAGTTATTAGCCTTGTGGGCCTTGCGCGGGCTTACCGGAGGCGCGTATGAGTATTTACGACATTATCGGTATCTCAGCGCCGCTTTTTTTCGTGACCGCCTATATGATGACCGCCATTGGGCGGTGGGATGGCGCCATGGCGCGGCTACATTGGTGTAACCTGATTGGCGCGCTGGCGATTCTCGTATCACTCACCCATGCATGGAATTTGCCCATGTTCGTAATGGAAGTCTGCTGGAGCAGCATCGCGATTTATGGGCTTATTAAGTCCTACAGACTACGCTAACTGCCCGTGGCAATGCTTGAACTTCTTGCCGGAATGGCAGGGGCAAGGTTCATTGCGGCCCACTTTTGCGTAGGCAGGGTCTTTGGGTGCTGCGGCTTGCGGCCCAAGGGCAGGGTCTTGGCGCGATTCGACCATTTTTTGTTTGGGCGTGGTAGCGCGCATCAACGACTCGTCCAGCTCCATACGTAATTGCATGCGCGATAGGCGCGACATCATCACCTCGCGCATGTGGTTCAACATATGCTCGAACAGGCCGAAGGCTTCCTGCTTATATTCATTGAGTGGGTCACGCTGTGCATAGGCGCGTAAGTTGATGCCTTGACGCAAATGGTCAAGAGACAAGAGATGGTCTTTCCAAAGCTGATCGAGCGTTTGCATGAGCAGGCGCTTTTCAGCAATGGCGTAAATATGCTCAGGGAATTTTTGTGCTTTTTCCTGAAGAAGCGCCATTGTTGCGTTATTCACGCGCTCCAATATCTCTTCATCCGCAATGCCTTCTTCCTTCGCCCAATCTTCGACGGGAAGGGCAAGACCATAAATGCGGAAGAGTTCATGTTGCAGTGTAACTGGGTCCCAGCCTTCGGCATACGAACCTTTGGGGATGTAGGTGTTGACGAGTTGTTCATTGACATCAGCGCGCATGAACTCGACCGTCTCGTGTACATGGTCGGCTTCCATCAACTCAATACGCTGTTCATAAATCACCTTACGTTGGTCATTCATCACATCATCGAACTTGAGCAAGGTTTTGCGCATCTCGTAGTTGCGTTGCTCGACTTTCGTCTGGGCGCGTTCAATGGCCTTATTCATCCATGGGTGGAAAATGGCCTCGCCCTCTTTTAGGCCGAGTTTTTGCAATACGCCATCAATACGTTCGGAGCCGAAAATACGCATCAAATCATCTTGCAATGATAAGAAGAATTTCGATGCACCCGGATCACCCTGACGGCCCGAACGACCACGCAGCTGGTTATCAATGCGGCGTGATTCATGGCGCTCGGTTGCAACCACGAATAGACCGCCTGCCTCGCGCACAATTTCTTTGTCGCGTGCGACTTCGTCACGGATTTTTTGTGCAGCCGCTTCGTCGTAGCTATCACCCAATTCTTGCTTAATACGCAATTCCTCGTTACCGCCGAGTTTAATGTCGGTTCCGCGGCCTGCCATGTTGGTGGCGATGGTGACGGCAGAAGGGCGGCCCGCTTGCGCGATGATGAAGGCTTCCTGCTCGTGGTAGCGCGCATTCAATACTTGGTGGGGGATTTTTTCTTTCTTCAGGCGCTTGCTGAAATCTTCTGATTTTTCGATGCTGACCGTGCCTACCAATACGGGTTGTTTGCGCGCATAACATTCTTTAATGAGGGCAACGACGGCTGTGTCGCGCTCCTCGCCGGTGCGGTAAATCTCGTCATCCACGTCCTTACGTGCCACAGGCACGTTAGTAGGGATTTCGACGACATCAAGGCGATAAATATCATT
>JBMOEL010000168.1:0-2138 GCA_049314715.1 Rickettsiales bacterium | reverse complement strand
GATACTACCAACGAGTGCTATCGACATCGTCGTGATAACCGTGAGTATATTCATGTCTTGCGTATAGGCAAAAAGTGCGCCGAACAATGCAAGCGCGATTTGGTATTCATCGAGGATAAGATAATGCTCAAGATCGGTGAGGATGATGGCAACGGATACAAAACATAAACCGAGATAGGCAATCGTCACATAAGATAGCTCGCCATAACGATAGAGAATTGCTGCCGCACCAACCGCGCACAACAGTTCGGTGATGATGTAACGCAAACTGATAGGTGCATGACAATGACGACATTGACCGCGCGACATGACCCACGACACGACCGGAATCAAATCGCGTGGAGAAAGTTTCGTGCCACATTTCGTACAACGCGAGCGCGTAGCGCCGACCTTTTCATCACGCGGCAGGCGGTAACTAATAAGCGTGATGAAGGAACCAATACAAGCGCCCACCACCGCCGCAAGCGGCAGCACCCAGTTCATCATTCCTTGTAAATCAATAGGTTGCATTCTTATCACCCCAAGCGCTAGCCGCGCAAAACTGCCATTAAAATCATGCTTTTAGGTTGCGCTGTCCACCGCTTCGTGCCAAAACCCTGCTCTACTACTATATATAGTGTCTGAGTGTAGCCGAAATGAACAAACGGGTTGCCATCGCGAATGACCATGCGGGACTTGCATTGAAGCAAGCACTCGTGAGCGAGATTGAGTCGCTCGGATTTACGGTTGAGAATTTAGGTACCGATAGTGACGCAAGTGTAGACTACCCCGACTATGGGCAGAAGATTGCAAAACATATTGCTGACGGCCACGCCGTCTTCGGTATTGCGATTTGCGGTTCGGGTGTTGGTATCAGCATCGCCTGTAATCGCGTTGCTGGCGTACGCGCCGCGCTGTGCCAAACGGGTCTCACTGCCGAGCTGGCACGCAAACATAATAATGCCAACGTGCTCGCACTCGGTGCGCGGCTCATTGGAATTGAAGAAGCAAAAGAATGTGTCCGCCGTTTTCTGACAACAACGTTCGAAGGCGGGCGACATGAATCACGTGTTAAAAAACTAGGTTAGGAGTTTAGGAATGTCTGCACTGGCTAAAAAGAAGGAAGAAGTTATGAACGGATTTTTTACGACACCGCTGGCATCAGCGGATAAAGAAGTATTCGCAGCGATGGAAAAAGAACTCGCGCGCCAGCAGAATCAAATTGAATTGATTGCATCGGAAAATATCGTGAGCCGCGCCGTGATCGATGCGCAGGGCTCGGTGCTCACCAACAAATATGCCGAAGGGTATCCCGGCAAGCGCTATTATGGCGGTTGCGAGCATGTCGATGTGGTCGAGCAACTGGCCATTGACCGTGCCAAGCAACTTTACGGTTGTACCTACGCCAACGTACAACCCAACTCAGGCTCACAAGCCAACCAAGGTGTGTTCAATGCCTTGCTCAAACCAGGTGATACCATCATGGGTCAGTCACTTGCGGCGGGTGGTCACCTCACCCATGGCGCGTCTGTCAACCAGTCTGGCAAAATCTATAATGCGGTTCAATATGGTGTGCGTGAAGATACGCATCTGCTCGATTACGATGCGATTGAGAAGCTTGCCAAAGAACATAAACCCAAACTCATCATCGCGGGTTTCTCTGCCTATCCACGCGTGATTGATTGGGCGCGTTTTAGAAAGATTGCGGATTCTGTGGGTGCGTATTTCTTGGTGGATATGGCGCATATTGCAGGTCTGGTTGCGGCGGGTTCCTACCCATCGCCATTGCCGCACGCGCATGTTGTTACCACGACGACGCATAAAACATTGCGCGGCCCACGCGGCGGGATGATTCTGTCGAGCTGCCCTGAACTCGTGGTTGGCAAAACCGCACAAGGTAAAGACCAAACGCTCGAGATGGCGCTGAACAGCTCCATCTTCCCGGGCATTCAAGGCGGCCCACTCATGCATGTGATTGCAGGTAAAGCCGTGGCCTTTGGCGAAGCGCTGCAACCAAGCTTCAAAGCCTATGGTCAGGCGATTGTTGATAATGCGCGCGCACTGGCAGCGGTGCTGAAAGCTCGCGGCCTCAACATTGTTTCAGGTGGTACGGATAATCACTTGGTGCTCGTTGATTTGCGCCCAAAAAATGTCACGGG
>JBMOEL010000167.1:0-2152 GCA_049314715.1 Rickettsiales bacterium | reverse complement strand
GTCAAGACGAGTCCTCCAAAACCGAAGAACCCACCCAACGAAAAATCGACGAAGCCCGCAAGAAAGGCCAAATCGCCTCTTCGCGTGAGGTGAATCACTTCTTTATGCTGCTGGCATTCACCTTTGTGGTGGTGGGGCTTGGCCCCTCGCTGTTTGAGCAAACCGCCACCATGCTCGCCCCCTTTATTACGCAGCCAGATATGCTCGAGGTCAGCGGCCTTGCCTTTGAAGATCAAATGAACGAATTAATGATGAATGTTGGCGCGCTACTCGTATTGCCTATGTTCCTATTCATCATGGCCGCCTTTGCCCCGAATATTATCCAAAATAAATTCGTGGTAAGCGCTGAGCAAATCAAACCGAAATTTGAAAAAATATCCCCCATGGCAGGGCTCAAGCGCTTGATGGGTATGCGTGCAATCGTTGAATTCTTGAAAAACCTCCTCAAGATTACGATTGTGGGGATTGCCTGCGTCATGGCCATTTTACCGTTCACCGACCATTTTGCGGTGCTGCTAAACTCAGGCCTCAAAGAAGCGCTGCACTTCGTGCGCATGCTAGTCTTGCGCATGCTCATCACCGTCACCTGCATCATCTTCCTGCTCGCAATCGTCGACTTCCTGTATCAACGCTTCGTGATGCTTAAGCAGCTGCGCATGACCAAACAAGAAGTGAAAGACGAATACAAACAACAAGAAGGTGACCCGCACGTGAAGGCCAAGGTCAAGCAGCTGCGCCGTGACCGCGCCCGTAAACGCATGATGGCAAATGTACCAAAGGCAGACGTGATTATCACCAACCCCACACACTATGCGATTGCGCTCGAATATGACCCCGACAACATGAAAGCCCCCAAACTCACTGCGAAGGGTGTTGATTTAGTCGCCAAGCGTATTCGTGAAGCGGCGGAGAAACATAAGGTGCCCATCATCCGCAACCCGCCACTAGCGCGCATTTTGTATGACACCACGGATATTGACGAAGAAGTTCCTTATGAACATTATCAGGCCGTCGCGAAAATCATCGGCTATGTGTATAAACTCAAAGGCAAGCAACCCAAGAAACGTGACGATAAATCCGCAAATCCCTTCCAGAACGTGAAGATGAAGAAGAAGTAGCACTTTATTGTTGCCAAAGCGTTTATGCCACCTACACTGGCCCTCATGCGCTTTTCGGACGAAGATTTTAACACGCCAAGCCTCATTGAATTTATGCCGCGTGAGCGTGGCAAACAAATTTGGCGTATCATCATTGCGTTCGCGGTGGTCACCACGCTTATCATTCTCATCAATTTCTCGCCAAAAACAATGGGCGGCAATGGCATCACCAGCCTAATCACCATCTTGGCAGCAGCGTCACTGTGTTTTTATGTCGTGCTGCGTAAGCAACAAAGCCTAGACCTCGTGATGATGACCGAATTCCAGAACATGCTATTCGCACAAGCAGCAGCGCTTGGCTCGAACTTCTGCATGTTCGTGAAACGTGATGGGACGATTGAATACGCCAATGATGGTGTAAAGAATCTGCTCCCGCACTATTCTAACGGCGAAGCACATGCGCTTGAGGCGCTGCTTTACCAATCCAACGTCAATAAAACAGACGTAGAACGGCTTATGGGTGCTATTATCAGTGGTCAGCGTGACCGTTTGATTTTCCCTATCGTTACCAACGACAATAAAGTGCATGAATATATTTTAACGGTGGAGCCCCTCACCCGCCCTGCAGGTTATACGGTGGTGCGTGGCCGTGAGTATCGCGACCATCGCGCAGGTTCCGTCGTAATGCCTGAGGTATTGCGCTCCACCTCCGCTGAAAAAGTGGACCACCTCCTCACCCATAGCGGCATTCCGCATTATATCGTCAATGAATATGGAAAATTTGAGTATGTAAACCCAGTGTTTGAGCAAGCACTTGGCTATCGCGCAGGCGAAGTGCTGGATAGCCGTTTGAGCTTTTATCACGTAATTTATCAACTCAAAGGCCAGCCAGTGACCGAAGACTTCAAGCTGAGTGACATGCTGGAACAGGCCACATTACAACAAAAAAATGGGGCGTTGGTACCAGCCGCCATCAAACAAACTACCATCCGCGATGAGAGTGGCAAAGTCATCGGCGCGACGGGCAGTATCGTATTAGGCGCCGCTAGTTAATG
>JBMOEL010000166.1:0-2196 GCA_049314715.1 Rickettsiales bacterium | reverse complement strand
CCCCAGAACAACGCTATGCTTTGCATAAGGATATTTATGAAGACATCATGCTATTGGCGACTGCGGGAGCTATTCGTTCTGTCACAGTCCCAGTACCGACAGGATTTCTTTTCTTTAGTGCAGATATTGACACTCTTGGGCTTACCTCTGAAGCGATTGAGGCTAAAAATCGTTTACTCAGCTTAGAAGCAAGAGGCCATCGTCCTCCCCGCAAGGGGGAGGAATTGGGCACGAATTTTGGTGATATTCTTCCGGATATTGGCGAACAGGTTTCTCAGGCGAATAGCATAGACGATCAGAGGCGCGCAAAATTGACTGAGATTAACAAAGCTAGAGAGGCAAAAGAGGGTGAGAAACTCATTACATTAGAATTTACTCCTGGAACATTTTTAGCCAGACCATTTTTTAAGAATCAGGGGAGAACGGGTTGGGTAGCAGCGCTAAAATCAGGCAACGACAAATTTCAGGAAATTAACGACCCTCATCTAAAGATGAGGGTTTAGACACCGGCCTGAAGGCAGGCGCGGCTGACGCCGTCTGCGCATGGTTTTCTTCATCCCACACCTTAAAGCCATCGGGCGTGTCCGATTGATCCTCAATATACCGTTTGATCATCTCCTCGGTCACTGCGCCTATCGTAGAGCAAAAATACCCGCGACTCCAAAGGTGACTGCCCCAGTACCGCTTTTTCAACTCCGGAAACTCTCGCAGCAGACGATACGATGACTTGCCTTTGAGATACTGTGCGATCTTCGCCACAGAAACGTGGCTCGGCGTACCCAAAAGCACGTGCACATGGTTCGATCGTACGTTACCACGCACCAAATCCAGATCATTCTCAGCGCAGATACGTTTGATGAGATCCCGCAGCCTGAGTCCAATTTCACCCTGTAATACGGGGTAACCATACTTTGTTTTCCATACCAGATGGTACTTCAACTCCAAAACCGTGTGTGCACCCCGCGAATACCTATCCTTTGAAAAAGCCAAAGCAGCCTCTTTGCTGTAAGCAAAAGCGAGCTTCTGCTTACAGCAAAGAGGCTGCTTTGACTACTATTTTGAGCTAAAGGCTATTTCCGCCTAAAGGCGAAGGTTTGTCACCGACCCATGGAAAATAAATTTACTCGGCTATGCAGTTGACTCAAGTTGCTACTAGATGTAGCGATAGTTGGTATGGAATGTTATCCTGCCAGCATGATCGATTTGATGGATATGTTTCCGACCGAGGACGCGTGCTTGGAGTATCTTGCGCTGGTGCGCTGGCCTGATGGGTATGTGTGTGTTCGTTGTGAAAGCAAGGCACACTGGAAGACGGCACGCGGTTTATTTCACTGTCGCGATTGCGGTTACGAATCATCGGTGACGGCAGGCACGTTGTTTCAGGACACACGAAAGCCGCTTCGGCTGTGGTTTCAAGCGATATGGTATGTGGTGAATCAGAAGAATGGCGTGAGTGCTTTGGGCTTACAAAAAGCGTTGGGACTGGGCAGTTATCACACGGCATGGGAGTGGCTGCACAAGCTGCGCCGCGCCATGGTGAGGCCGGGCAGAGAAAGGCTTTCCGGGCTTGTAGAGATGGACGAAACTTTCATCGGCGGCGAACGCGCAGGCAAGCGTGGGCGCGGCGCAGAAGGCAAAACGCTGGTGCTGATCGCGGCGGAAGATGTAGGAAATGGCATTGGGCGCATTCGTCTTACACCGCTCGTGGATGCTAGCGGCGAGGCCATCAAAAACGCTACATTACAGATGGTTGAGCCCGGAAGCATCATTCATAGCGATGGCTGGGACAGCTATAATCTGCTGGCAAAACATGGCTACACCCATGCGCCCCAAACCCATGCCCAGAGCGCATCAGGCGATGCCACGCCACTCGCCCATCGTGTGGCCTCACTCCTGAAAAGATGGTGGCTCGGCACCCACCAAGGCGCTATCAGCCATGAACATCTCGCCTATTATCTCGACGAGTTCACCTTCCGTTTCAATCGACGAACCTCGCGTTCCAGAGGCAAACTGTTCTACCGACTCATCGAACAAGCCTTGCAAATCGAACCCGTAACCGCTAAAAATATCATACACAACATCTAGTGGGTACTTGAGTCAACTGCATAGCCCAGTAATTCAATAGTTTCAAGAAAGGCCGCTGGAATAATATCCGAAAAATTATTCTCAGCGCTGCACTGCGCCGCCCAATATCCC
>JBMOEL010000165.1:0-2228 GCA_049314715.1 Rickettsiales bacterium | reverse complement strand
ACCGTTATTTGAGCGCAGTAGACTTACTTAAAACCGACGCTTCGACGCCCGTTGAGGGCGAAAGGCTCAGCGCCGCTTGAGCGAACTAAAACTAATACGCCACGGGTACGGGGTCGAGGGAACGCCAGAGATACCATGTCGCCACGGTGCGATAAGGCTTCCACGCTTCGGCAAGCTGCTCATAATGTGCCTTTTTACGCGCGCGTTTCGTGGGGTAATGACGATCAATCGCCTTAAGCAGCCCTAAATCTCCCAAGGGCAGCACATCTGGCCTAACAATATGAAACATCAGGAACATTTCCGCAGTCCAACGACCAATTCCTTTGATTTCCGTAAGCTGCGTGATGATCGCGTCATCATCATGCTCGCTCCACCCTTGTGCATGGCGCGGGTGGTTGAGATAAAACGCCGCCACATTCTTCGTATAGTTGGCTTTTTGCTCCGAAAGACCAAGCGAACGCAGGGTAGATATGCGTGTTTTGGCAAGCTTTTCTGGGGTTAATGGCTGCACCTTGGCTTCGAGCCGCTTCCATATGGAATCCGCGGCTTTCACCGAAATCTGCTGGCCAACAATCGCACGCAGCAGGGTATAGAACCCATCGGGCCGCGCGGTGAGCTTACCCTTAGGGTGATTGTCGATAATACGCCGCATGGTCGGACAAACTGCGCGTAAATGGGCTTTTGCCTTATTCCAATCTTGAGCTTTCATGATTTCCGTTTATGTATGCGTAAAACAAGGGAGAGCATAATGTCCGCAGCAGAAAAACTCAACATCGCAACACGTATGGAAACGGATAGTTTTGGCGAAATCGCCGTGCCGAGCGATAAATATTGGGGTGCGCAAACCGCACGCTCGCTGATGAATTTCAAAATCGGTGGCGAGACCATGCCCAAACCACTCATCCGCGCGCTGGGCGTTTTAAAATACGCTGCCGCGAAAGTGAATATGCAAATCGCGGGGCTCGATAAAAAAATTGGCGATGCGATGATTACCGCCGCCAGCGAAGTGATGGAAGGAAAACTGAACGATCACTTCCCCCTCGTAGTCTGGCAAACTGGCTCGGGTACACAAACGAACATGAATATCAACGAAGTGGTTTCCAACCGCGCAATTGAAATTTTAGGTGGCGTGATGGGTTCCAAAAAACCCGTTCACCCGAATGACCACGTGAATATGGGGCAAAGCTCGAATGATTCGTTCCCAACCGCGATGCATATTGCCGCCGTCGAACAAGTGCACCACGCGCTGATTCCAGCGCTAACGCATTTGCATCAAGCGCTTGCTAAGAAATCCAAAGAGTTCGATAAAATTGTCAAAATTGGCCGCACCCACATGATGGACGCAACGCCACTGACGTTAGGTCAGGAGTTTTCAGGCTACACAACACAGCTTGAATATAGCATTGAGCGCGTGAAAAACACCCTGCCCCGCCTTTACCAACTCGCACAAGGCGGCACCGCCGTTGGCACTGGTCTCAACGCCAAAGTGGGTTTTGATAAAGCCTTTGCCAAAGAAGTTGAAGCTATTACGAAACTTCCATTTGTGACTGCACCGAATAAATTCGAAGCCTTAGCAGCCCATGATGCGTTGGTGGAATTATCAGGAGCACTGAACACCATCGCCGTATCGCTCATGAAAATCGCCAACGATATTCGCTTGCTTGGCAGCGGCCCGCGTTGCGGCATTGGTGAATTATCGTTGCCAGAAAATGAACCCGGTAGCTCGATTATGCCAGGTAAAGTGAACCCCACCCAATCCGAAGCGATGACAATGGTTTGCGCACAAGTGATGGGTAATCACACAACGGTTACGATTGCGGGCAGCAATGGTCATTTTGAACTCAACGTGTTCAAACCCGTGATCATTTTCAACGTACTACAATCGATTCGTTTGATTGCGGATGCGTGCACTAGCTTCACGGATAATTGTGTCGTGGGCATTGAGGCCAATGAAGCGCGCATTCAACAATTACTGAATGAATCACTGATGTTGGTGACAGCGCTCAACCCGCATATTGGTTATGATAATGCCGCTAAAGTCGCCAAAAAAGCGCATAAAGAAGGCACGACACTCAAAAAAGCAGCGATGGATTTGGGCCTATTAAGCGAGGCGGATTTTGATAAATGGGTCCGCGCTGAGGATATGATTAGTCCGAAGTAATTTTTAATGCTCCGGACATCGTCATGCTGACTAGTCCTGCGCGCCGCTTCGCGGGCTCATGGCTGAC
>JBMOEL010000164.1:0-2259 GCA_049314715.1 Rickettsiales bacterium | reverse complement strand
GTCATTGCGAGGAGTGCAGCGACGCGGCAATCCAGACTGTCTTACTTAAGACTGGATTGCTTCGCTATCGCTCGCAATGACAAAACCACTACGCAGCTTTCTTTGCTTTAGCTGCTTCAAAATTACTTGCCGCGAAATCCCAGTTTGCTAGCTTATCGAGGAACGTTGCGATGAAGTCAGGGCGACGGTTCTGATAATCGATGTAGTAAGCATGCTCCCACACATCGATGGTCAGTAGCGCGATTTGCCCCTTGGTCATTGGCGTTTCGGCATTCGCGGTTTTTACTACTTTCAGCTTACCGTCCGTATCAAGCACGAGCCACGCCCAGCCTGAACCAAATTGGGTCGCGCCGGCATTTTTGAATTCTTCAACGAACTTATCGTAAGAGCCGAAGTCTTTCTCAATCGCCACTGCGAGCGCACCCGATGGCTTGCCGCCACCTGCGGGCTTCATGCTGTTCCAGAAGAACGTATGGTTCCAGACTTGTGCGGAGTTGTTGAAGATACCAGCCTTCGACGCATCGCCAGCCGACGCCATGATGATCTCTTCCAGCGACTTACCCGCGAGTGGATTGCCTTCCAGCAGTTTGTTTAGATTCACCACATAAGCGTTGTGGTGCTTACCATGGTGAAATTCGAAGGTCTTGGCCGACATATGTGGCTCAAGCGCGGTGGGTGCATAAGGAAGGGCGGGAAGGGTGAAGGTCATGATAGCCTCTTTTGTTAATGTTGGTGTACTCGCAGCGAACGCAGGCAGGCGGACGGCTGCAACCGCAGCTCCCGCCAACGCACCCGTTACAAATCCTCTGCGCGTCAATTCCATGTGTGCGGCAGTTATAGTGGTTTTGCGTAAGAATTCAATGTGTGTTTCGCACAGGATGCATTTATATCAAAAAACACGAATGTTTGCCCTGTTTGACCTCAGGTTGATTTTCTGCTAACTCTGCCGCGTCTTTCAAATAAAACTAAGAAAAGTATAATAACAATTCGGTAGGTTTTATGCGTGGATTTCGTGACATTATCAGTAAAATGAGAGGTGACGATAGTCGCGCGGCACACATCGCCCTTACGGCGATGCTTGTAGTTTCAGTATTGTATGCTTCGGTCATTGCGTCTGTGTAATTTTTGTTGCTGCGTTTTTTTGTTGGCATCGTTTCATCTCTAGGTTAGCCATCTGCGCGACAAACGCGCGGAGCACTAATGTATAGCGACAGACTCACCCCTTTTATCATTCATGGTTCTAACGTTAGCGGTCGCATCGTGCGTCTTGGCGCAACGGTCGATACGATTTTGCGCCGCCATGATTACCCACTCGCTGTCTCGAATCTATTGGGCGAGTTGCTGGTCGTAGCGGCGATGTTATCTTCGAATCTTAAACATGAAGGCATTGTTACCCTGCAAATGAAAGGCAATGGCCCCGTACCCATGATGGTAGCGGATGCGGTTTTTGGCGGCGTGATTCGTGGCTATGCTGAAGTGCGGGGTGAGATAATCGGTAGCTCTCCGCGTAACTTATTGGGCGACAATGCCTATCTTGCCATCACCTTGGACGCCGAGGCAGGCGAGCGCTATCAAGGCGTGGTCGAGCTTGAGGGCGAGTCTATTGTCGATGCGCTCAATGCCTATTTCCGCAATTCACAACAGTTGGATGTCGCCTTTAAGCTGGTGGCAGGGCGTAATGATGAGGGCGCATGGAGCGTAGGCGGCGCAATGATTGAGCGTTTGCCAAGCGAAGACAGCGATAGCGAGGAGTCTGTGGAGGCGTGGCGCTATGCGCAGGTCATGCTTCAGACCTTAAAGTCCGACGAGTTACTGGATGCAGCATTGGACCCGCAGGAGCTACTCTATCGCCTCTATCACGAGCAAGGGGCGGTATGCTATGAAGCCAAGCCCATTAGCACGAGTTGCCGTTGCTCGCGTGAGCGTATCCAGAATCTACTGATTTCGATGCCCGAAGAAGACCGCCGCTATGCGCTGGTGGATGGCAAAGTGAGCGTGCATTGCCAATTCTGCAATACTGCCCAAGAGTTTACGCCCGAGCAGATAAACCTGTAATTTCCTACAAAAACCCTAGACGGCTGAACGATTGTTTGATAAACACTCGTTCAATACAGCCCTAAACGGGAGTTCAGCATGCCTCGTGCAAACGTCAAAGATAAACGCAAAGCGCAACTGATTGGTGCGGCGCTAGAGTCCATCGCCAAGCGCGGACTCATGGAAACGACCATTACTCATATCTCCAAAGGCGCGGGCATGAGC
>JBMOEL010000163.1:0-2330 GCA_049314715.1 Rickettsiales bacterium | reverse complement strand
GGAAGGCCGGCGGATATTCCAACGACAGTGTAAACGCAACTTTTTTGATTGCTGCAAACTCCGGAAAATCTGGAGCTGATGCGATGCACACGATAGCACTTATGACCGCTCCATTACGCGATTCAATTGCATCTCTCGAACCCTTTCAGAATTTCCAATTCAATGATCGAACGCTGGCATTGCAAGGTGAAGAGACAGGTATCTCAGGCCTAGGTGTTGTGGATCTATCTGATTCGATGAAATTTTTTAAAGACCGTGGTTATACCAATGACACTATTAGTCAGTTGGCAGAATTGCTCCTTGCAGGCAACGCAATGATTGTGACAAACAAAGGAAGCGTACCCATGACGCCTGAACAAGCGAAAGAATATGTGAAATCCGTATCAAACGAAGTGAAGAATACTGGCACAGATGAAATAAGAACTACCAACAACAATGATATAGGATTGCCAAAAGGTTCCGGCCTCCAGTTTGAATTTTTCAATGAACACAACATTACCAGTCATTTCGTTACCAAGTATTCTGTGGCACTGGCACTCACCGCAATTGAAATGCGCGCACAAGGCAAAACAAAAGCAATTGAGATACCCGAGCTTGATGATGCGGCGCGTGCCTTGGCGCGTAATTTTGGCGATATGTTAAAGCAAGCGAATGTCACAACTAGCCAACCCGATACACGCACAGGGTATGTTCCAGTCGGCAAGCATTCTGATATTGATTTAGTACGACGCTAGCGCTTATACGCCCTAAAGTTCAAAAACGCATCCGCCAAAACACAAGCCATCATGGCTTCACCAATCGGCACGGCGCGGATGCCCACGCAGGGGTCATGGCGGCCTTTGGTCATGATGTCGGTATTTTTGCCAGATTTTGTTACCGTTTCGACTGCTGTGAGAATCGAACTCGTGGGCTTCACTGCAAAGCGCACCACAATCGGTTGGCCGCTTGAGATACCACCCAAGATGCCACCTGCGTTGTTGGAAAGGAATTCTACATTTTTGCCTTTGGCGCGCATGCGGTCGGCATTTTGTTCGCCGCGTAAACGTGCAGCGACGAAGCCTTCGCCAATCTCTACACCCTTGACCGCGTTGATACTCATCATCGCTTCAGCGAGTTTCGCATCAAGCTTGTTATAAATCGGGTCGCCCCAACCTACGGGTACGCCCTCGGCCACCACCTCAATCACTGCGCCGAGCGATGAACCGTCTTTACGCGCTTTATCGAGCGAAACAGCCCAGCGCGCCGCGGCTTTTGCATCGGGACACCAAAATGGGTTTTTGCTGATTTCTTTGAGATTAATTTTGGAGCGGTCGATAGCATCACCACCCATTTCAACGAGATAACCAGTAATCTTCACACCTTTGATAATTTTGCGGGCAATTGCACCTGCGGCAACGCGCATCGCGGTTTCACGCGCCGAAGAACGTCCGCCACCGCGATAATCACGAATGCCGTATTTCGCATCATAAGTAAAATCAGCATGTGCGGGGCGGAACTTGTCTTTAATGTCGCCATAGTCTTTCGACTTTTGGTCTTGGTTATAAATAATCAGCGAAATCGGCGTGCCTGTTGTTTTACCTTCGAACGTACCGCTCAAGATTTTTACTTCGTCTGCTTCGCGACGTTGCGTGGTGAATTTATTTTGCCCCGGTTTGCGTTTGTCCAAGAATGGCTGAATGTCCGCTTCGGTGAGCGAAATCAGGGATGGGCACCCATCCACCACGCAACCAATCGCTTCACCATGCGATTCGCCCCAGGTGGTAAAACGGAAAATGTTGCCAAAGCTGTTAGATGCCATAAGCCCCAGCAATTAGCAGTTAGCAGTTAGCAAGAAAAGAGCTAACTTTGGAGCCTGAGTCAATTGCGTGATTTAACGTGGGTGATCTAGATTACGAAGAGCTTGTTGTTGTTCCTGAATATAGGTGAGACATTCATCAATGATACTCAGAATCCCTTGGCATTCAGGCCTCAATATATCGCCTTCGTATGCAAACTGACTGTTCTCTCTAAAAAGGTTCAAGTACTTAGTCTTTACCTCAGCAAATGCTGCGTGTGCATGATCGGCATAAGCCTCCCCCTCTTCAAACAGTCCTTCTTTCTCACAATCAATTATATTTGAAAGGATTAGTCTGAAATTACCGCCAACATCCTGAACCTTGCCATCTACGACCTTACCACCAATATGGCAGATGTGATAAGCATAGTGGAACTGGGCAAGATTCTCGATTTCACGTTCTTGTTTGCCAAAATTTTCGAAGTAATAACTAGAAGCAATTGTCAAATGCGGCCCTAAGCGCAGAAGCTTTTGCCGCAAATTTAATACAAAATCG
>JBMOEL010000162.1:0-2335 GCA_049314715.1 Rickettsiales bacterium | reverse complement strand
GTCTTGCCAACACCTTCAACGAGTTCTGCAACAATCGGTTCGGTGACAGGTGCAACGACCAAAACGCTTGGTTCCCACGCTGCCCACGAGGCTTGCGCACTCAGCGTAATTAGGGCAAGAAAGCAGCCATATGCACTCACACGATTCATCATCAGCAGCCTTACTGTCCGCACAGGGTTTGCGCAAGCATTACCGTGGCCGCGAAGTGTTGAGTGGTGTGTCGCTCACCATTCATCCCCGCGAACTAGTAACGATCATTGGCCCGAATGGCGCGGGCAAAACTACACTACTAAAGCAACTCATTGGTTTAGAAAAACCCGATAGCGGAACCATCACCCGCGCCGAAGGACTGACGATTGGCTACATCCCTCAGCAGTTCCGCCCGCCACTTTCCATGCCCATCACCGTGCGCGATTTTCTGAAATTGACGCATGCAGAAGGCATTGAGCAGGCATGTAACGAAGTCGGCGTTGCCTATACATTGAACCAACCACTCAGTGCCTTAAGCGGTGGCGAGATGCGCCGCGTATTATTGGCGCGCGCAATTTTACGCAAGCCACAATTACTCGTGCTCGATGAGCCGACCGCAGGTGTCGATGTGGCGGGGCAGGGCGAGCTTTACCAACTCATTGCAACACTTAGCAGCAAACATGGTTGCGCGGTGCTCATGGTATCGCATGATTTATATGTCGTGATGGCGCAAACCACGCGCGTCATTTGTTTGAATGGCCATGTCTGTTGCGAGGGCACGCCGCAAGCGCTGGGCACGCACCCCGAGTTCAAGGCGCTGTTCGGGGATGAATTGGCAAAACAACTAGCGATGTATCACCACCATCACGACCATACGCACAGCTTGCATGAACACGCCGACCATTCGGAGTGCAGCCATGGATGATTTTCTGCTCAGAGCCATGATGGGCGGTGTGTTGCTGGCGCTTGCCGTTGGGCCACTGGGCGCAATGGTCGTCTGGCGTCACATGGCCTATTTCGGCGACACGATAGCCCATGCAGCGCTGCTGGGTGTAGCGATTGCGCTGCTCAGCAACGTGATTCCCATGACGCTGGCGATGTTCCTTGTATCGCTTGGCGTTGCACTTGCCCTCAATCTACTTACGCGTGATGGGCGATTCCATGCGGATACGATGCTGGGTATGTTAGCGCACGGAACGCTGGCGATTGGTGTGTTGCTAGTCGCAATGAGCGGCGATATTCAAGTCGATATTAACGCCTATTTATTTGGTGATATTCTCACCATCACTGACCATGACCTTGCCATGTTAGGTGTATTATTTGCTGCCGTTGTCGCGATTGTAACCACGCATTGGCGCGCGTTTATACTTATGACGATTGATGAAGCCATGGCGCGTGCCGAGGGTATTCGCGTCGAGCGTACCAAGCTGCTGCTCACCATGCTGCTTGCTGCTACCGTTGCGGTTTCCATCAAACTCGTGGGCGTGCTGCTCATTACGGCAATGCTGATTATTCCCGCAGCGGCGGCGCGTTACCTTGCGCGCTCACCATTACAAATGGTGCTGCTCGCCAGTATGCTGGGTGCCGTAGCTGTCGTGATTGGACTTCAAGGCGCCATCGAATTTGACGCACCCGCCGCACCCATGATGGTGACGAGTGGAATTGCGATATTTGTGGTGAGTGCGCTGTTATCTAGGATATTACGTAAAGTGTAATCATTCATTAGCGAAGACTGCGGTGCGTAGATCCACCTTGTGCCGCAGCTTGTTTCCTCAAATCATTAGCCAATGCTACTCCTGCTCGGTCTACCTCTTGCTGCCAACTATCTATCAATCCCCTTAATTGGGGATTTTTACTCATAGCTTCCCTTGCGATATTACATGATTCATTAACAGTAATGAACGTTTGAGTTGCTCCTGCTGCAGCTACAAAGGGAGAAGCGGCTGTAGCTGCGAGTGAACCACCACCAGTTACTGGTGTAAGTGCAACTCCACCTCCCCCCATGACGCTCAAAACACCATAACCTACAACTCCACCAGTGGTTCCAGCAGCAACACCACATAGTGCTGCACCCCCTGTGTCGAGTGTTCCATGTAAATCTACCCGTGCCGCTTTATCGCTTATTCGTACAAAGTCTGTTATTTTGCCAACAATAGGGTGAGCTTGCTCTAGCGCTTTCACCCAGGGCTGATCTACAAATGCCTCGGCTCGATTAGCAACCTCTATAAATGCTCGTCTACCGTTCAATACCGCTCTCGCTAGATTGATTTCAGGCATAGACATAGGTATAGGCATAGACGTTAGTCTTGCATGTGTTGGTTCAGGCCTTCCTCTAGGAGGAGTAGGTTCTCTGGAAGGGGATGTT
>JBMOEL010000161.1:0-2346 GCA_049314715.1 Rickettsiales bacterium | reverse complement strand
AGAAGATTGATAAGCTTATGGCCACATATCGCATTGTTGGCGTTCCTTATACTGATGAGATGATTGCAAATGCTTACAATGATGCAATGTCTCAAGCATATGCAGATGGTGATGCGGCTGGCTTAAATGCGCGTTATGGCAAAAAAGTAAATCTGCGTGATTTCGATGGGCAGAAGAACTTTGTCTCGGAAACTGATGCGCTGATTGCTTATTTGCAAACACTGGGAACGCTTGCTGATATTAAGGACTATCAATTGCAGGAGGAAGCAAAGCCATGAATTTTATTTATGAACATGCGCCAACCACTGGCCTGATATTTTTCTTTATATTTTTTCTGTGGGTGGCTTATCGGGCATATCGCCCCAGTGCAAAAAAACACATGCAAGAATACGCCGCGATTCCGTTAGTTGAGGAAAATAATCATGAGTGATAAAAAAGAAATTGATCCAAAATCAGGAGTGGAAACCACTGGTCATGAGTGGGATGGTATTAAGGAGCTTAATCTACCTGCTCCGCGATGGTGGCTGATTGTGTTTGCCATAACCTGCATATGGGCGGTGTGGTACTGGGTGGTGTATCCTGCGTGGCCAACCCTTTCAGGCAATACTAAGGGAAGTGCGGACTGGACATCTCACAAGAAGCTGGCCTTGGAACAGGCCGAAATAACCGAGCGTCGCGGTGAATTTGCAGCAAAAATAAAGGCTCATTCACTGGAAGAAATTCAGAAAAATCCAGAGCTTTATGCTTTTGCAGTCGCAGGTGGAAAAACCATGTTCAAAGAAAATTGCGCGGGTTGTCATGGCACCGGCGCTGCTGGTGGGCGCGGCTATCCGAATCTAAATGATGATGATTGGTTATGGGGCGGAGATTTACAATCTATTTATCACACCATTAAAGTTGGTATTCGCTCTACGCATGAAGATACGCGCATTTCACAGATGCCAGCGTTCGGCGGTATGCTGAAGAAGGAAGAAGTATCCGGTGTTGCGGATTATGTTATCAGCCTTTCCAGTGGTAAGGGCGGAAGTGAAGCTGGTGCGGATATTTTCAAGCAGAACTGCGCTTCTTGCCACGGTGACTCAGGCAAGGGTGGCAGGGAGTTTGGTGCGCCAAATCTTGCAGATAGTATCTGGCTTTATGGTGGCGATAGGGCAAGCATAATGCAGCAGGTAAGCAATCCGCGCCATGGCGTTATGCCAACGTGGGAAGCGCGTTTACCTGATGAAACCATTAAGCAGCTAACCATTTATGTGCACTCTTTAGGTGGAGGCGAAGCCACCAAACCTAAGGAATAAATAATGACCGCGTCTATACAGCTTTTTAAAAAGCAGGAGAAAATCTATCCACGGCGCGTATGGGGTACGTTTCGTAAGCTCAAGTGGCTTGCGATGGTTGTATTACTTACCATTTATTATGGTGCGCCGTGGTTGCGTTGGCATCGCGGTGGACAATCGCCCGATCAAGCTATTCTTATCGACTTGAATCACACTCGCGCTTATTTCTTTGGGCTAGAAATCTGGCCGCAGGAAGTCTACTACATCACCGGTATTTTGATTCTTGCGGCGGTGGGGTTATTCTTCGTCACCTCATTGTTTGGCCGTGTCTGGTGCGGCTATGCCTGCCCGCAAACAGTATGGACAGATTTATTCGTGTGGGTGGAGCGCATCGTGCAAGGCGACCGCAACGCCCGAAAGAAACTCGATGAATCCAAATGGACGTTCGAGAAAATCCGAAAAAAAGGTTTAACCCATATAATTTGGCTGCTGATTGGCCTATGCACCGGCGGTGCGTGGGTATTCTATTTTAACGATGCGCCTACATTATTCGATCAGATTGTGCATTTCGATGTGCCGTGGAGCGTGGGCGGCTGGATTCTGGGACTTACGTTTTCCACCTATCTGATGGCGGGTTTTGCACGCGAACAGGTCTGTACCTATATGTGCCCTTATGCGCGCTTTCAATCCGCCATGTTCGATAAAGACACGCTGATTATTGCCTATGATGAAACTCGTGGTGAGCCACGCGGAAAACATAAAGCAGGTGATAGCTGGGAAGGCAAAGGCCACTGCATTGATTGTGATTCGTGCGTCGTGGTGTGTCCGATGGGCATCGACATTCGCCAAGGGTTGCAGATGGAGTGCATCGCCTGCGGATTGTGCGTCGATGCGTGTGATAATGTGATGGAAAAAATCGGCCTGCCGAAAGGTCTTATTCGCTACGACACTGAGAGCAAAGAGAAATTCAACCCCATCCGCCCACGCACCTTCTGGTATGGCGGTATTATTGCGCTTGTTGGGTGTTTGATGCTCTACAGCCTGCTCACGCGTTCACCGCTTGAAATGAACG
>JBMOEL010000160.1:0-2359 GCA_049314715.1 Rickettsiales bacterium | reverse complement strand
TCACTTTACCACGTGGAATCGCGTCCTTCACGGAAACGACCACGATATCGCCAATCGCAGCGGTCTTGCGCTTCGACCCACCGAGAACTTTCACGCACATCACTTCTTTTGCGCCTGAGTTGTCGGCCACGTCCATACGGGTTTGCATCTGAATCATAATCTATCTCCTACAATCCCTTCGGTTACGCTGCTGGCGCATCGGCTACTTTTTCAAGTACAGCCCAGCGCTTGGTTTTGCTCATTGGCTTGCTTTCAACGATGCGAACAACATCGCCTACTTTGCAGGCATTGGTTTCATCATGCGCCGCATATTTTTTGCTGCGACGGATAATCTTGTTATAAAGTGGGTGCTTAATTTTGCGCTCAACGCGAACCGTAACGGTCTTCGCTGCTTTATCGCTCACCACAACACCTTGTAATACACGTTTAGGCATGACTTCCTCTTCCTACGCTGCGTTCTTCTGCTGACGCAGATGGGTTAAAATACGTGCAATCTCACGCTTTGCTTCGCGAACGCGGGCGGTGTTTTGCAACTCGCCGGTCGCTTTTTGAAAGCGCAGGTTGAACAATTCTTTTTTCAGCTCAGCAACGTGAGCATTGAGCTCATCTACTGTCTTGCCTTTGTAAGCGTCTTTCGCTGTTTCTTTTTTCTTTGCCATAATTCCCACCATTACCCGTCAATACGCGCGATGAATTTTGTTTTTACCGGCAACTTTGCCGATGCACGATCAAACGCCTCGCGTGCTACTTGTTCGGTCACACCGTCCACTTCGAACATGATGCGGCCAGCTTCCACACGCGCTGCCCAATACTCCACCGAACCCTTACCCGAGCCCATGCGTACTTCCGCAGGCTTTCTGGTAATTGGCACATCTGGGAAAATACGAATCCAGACGCGACCAACGCGTTTCATGTGGCGTGAAATCGCACGACGTGCTGCTTCGATCTGACGCGCAGTAATACGCTCAGGAGTCATCGCCTTCAGGCCAAACTGACCAAACGCCAGCGAGTAACCACCTTTAGCAGCGCCGCTGATGCGGCCCTTGTGGGCTTTTCTATATTTCGTCTTCTTAGGTTGCATCATAGCGCAATCTCGTACCTTAAAATTTTACTCAGTTTATGACGCTTGCGCGAACGACGTCGTTGTCGTCGGCATACGTGCAATTTCTTCATCCTTCAGGATCTCACCTTTGAAGACCCAAACCTTCACGCCGATAATCCCGTACGTCGTGAGGGCGGTGGCAATACCATAGTCTACATCGGCACGCAAGGTGTGTAATGGCACGCGACCTTCGCGGTACCATTCCATACGGGCAATCTCAGCACCACCGAGGCGACCCGATACGTTAATACGGATACCTTCAGCGCCCATTCTGAGGGCTGATTGTACCGCACGCTTCATCGCACGGCGGAACGCCACGCGACGCTCAAGCTGCTGGGCAACGCCTTCAGCAATGAGGGTTGAATCCAGTTCAGGCTTACGGATTTCGATGATGTTGATATGCACTTCATCTTTCGTAAACTGTTGAACATCCTTCTTAATTTTATCGATATCCGCACCTTTTTTACCAATCACCACACCAGGGCGTGCCGAGTGGATCGATACGTGGCACTTCTTGCCCGTGCGCTCGATGATGATTTTGCTTACACCCGCTTGGTTAAGCTTGGTCTTTACGTATTTGCGGATTTTGATGTCCTCATGCAGCTTGTCTGCATAGTCGTCACCAGCGAACCAACGTGAATCCCACGTTTTATTGATGCCGAGGCGCAAACCGATTGGATTAACCTTCTGACCCATGACTTAAGCTCCTTCAGTTTCACGAACGACGATGGTGAGATGCGAATGCGGCTTCAAGATGCGTGCGCCACGACCGCGTGCACGTGCATGGAAGCGTTTCAGCACCATGCCTTTACCCACCCATGCTTCTTTCACCACGAGCGTATCAACGTTCAGGTTGTGGTTGTTTTCCGCATTGGCAATCGCCGACTGCAATACTTTGCGCACATCATTCGACACGCGCTTGTTGCTGAACGCGAGCTGGGTCAGCGCATCTTGCACCTTCATGCCGCGAATCATCTCGGCAACGAGGTTCAGCTTGGTTGGCGAGGTGCGCAAGTTGCGCAACACGGCCTGTGCCTCTTTGGCATCCAAGCTACGTTTTGTTTTAGGTTTGCTCATGATGTCCCTCTACTTATTTCTTGTCACCACCAGCAGCAGCGGCAGCTTTGTTATTGCTACCATGCGCTTGGAAGGTACGGGTGGGTGCGAATTCACCGAACTTGTGACCAATCATTTCCTCGGTCACGAGTACGGGGATGAATTTTTTGCCGTTATATACGCCGAAGGTCAAACCAACGA
>JBMOEL010000159.1:0-2369 GCA_049314715.1 Rickettsiales bacterium | reverse complement strand
CAAGCCTTATAACACATCCTCAGAATCTATGCCGCCAGTTTATAGAGGTGCCCATCAAATTGTCATAAAAGTCCTCTCGCGCTGGGCCAAACAATCGTTCCAAACACATCATCTTCATAAAATCTTAACATAACCAACCTATTATCGGTGGTATATTGAAAGAATGCTTGGAGATCACAAGTGGTTGATAACGTAATGGATATGCAGTGCTTTCGGCAGATGGTAAGGCAACAGGACGTATCGCGCTACGTTCAAGCCAGCTAGATTTTAAAGAGGGAGAGCGTGCAGTCACATTGCGCGATCTGGACGTTGATACTTGGCTTGATGCAACCGGACTGCGCCAACCATTGCGCGATATCGTTGCCAAGCAATGCAGTGCACAGCCTAAATGGAAACAACGCCCTTTAGCGGTAGATACTTCAACTCGCCCTATAGTGGTTCCAGCGCGAGGTTAAAAGGGTTCTGGCTGAGAAAAAGTCAAAAAATGCCCCCAACCTAACGCTGGTAAAGAAGCGCCTGCTCGATATCGAGAACGAGATCGAGAACATCATGAATGCTATTAAGGCTGGTATTATTACCTCCACCGTCAAGGTGGAGCTCGAAAAGGCGGAAACGAATCGCAGGATGCTCAAGGAGCAAATTGAGATGACAGGGCATAAATCGCCTGAAATTGCCCTATCCCCTGAAATGCTTAAAGAAGCCTTTGGTGAACGCATTAACTCGCTTGAAGACATGAGCAGCCTGCACATAGCCAAAGCTCGCAGGCATATCGGGGCGATGGTAGGCAAAACGATAACCCTTCGCCCCAACGACAAGGGCAGCTTAACCGCAGAGCTCTGCGGGGATTACGCAGGCCTGCTGGAATTCGTTTCCGGTAAAAGTAAATTAAGTTTGGTTGCGGGGGCCAGATTTGAACTGACGACCTTTAGGTTATGAGACGAAATACGTTTTTTATAATATATTGATATAATATAGATAATTCAATGGTCGCTGTGCTAGTGTGCTAGAATATGTGTTAGAATCTAGGTTCTTTAGGGCTCTATTTTGCTTACTATGGCTAACACACTACCTTTTGTCCATAAAACTTAGGACACCATGCGGTGAATATCGCCCCCATTCACCGCATAATATGCGTTGAATGTGCGGTTAATCACCGCTATAATCACCGCGCATCATACGGGGATTATCGGCATGTATATCCACGAACGCAAGGACTGGCCTGAATTTACCTGGGATCAGGCCACGCTGGCGAAGCCGTTGGCGGATGTGCGCCATCTGCAGGGGCGCTTGCTTGGCCGCATGGAAGCACTTGGATTCCCGTTGCGCGAGGAAGCAACGCTGGAGACACTGACACAGGATGTTATTAAAACATCGGAAATTGAGGGCGAGAAGCTGGATTTTCAGCAAGTGCGTTCATCCGTTGCGCGACGCTTGGGGCTGGATATTGGCGGCGCGGCTGTACAATCACCGCGCAACGTTGAGGGGATTGTCGAAATCATGATTGATGCCACGCGCAATTACGCCAAGCCTCTCAGCAAAGCTCGGCTAAGCAATTGGCATGCATCGCTTTTTCCTACTGGCCGCAGCGGGATGCAGCGCATCACCGTCGGCAAATGGCGTGGGAAGGACAGCGGATCAATGCAAGTTGTCTCCGGCCCTATCGGTCGTGAGAAGGTGCATTATGAAGCACCCAGCTATGCGAGGCTGGAAAAAGAGATGGCTGCATTTACCAAATGGTTCAACACCAAGCCAGAAACAGACCTGGTGCTGAGTGCCGCATTGGCCCATTTTTGGTTTGTCACTATTCACCCGTTTGACGACGGCAACGGCCGCATTGCACGCGCACTGGCTGACATGATGTTGGCACGCTCGGAGGGCAGCAGTCAGCGTTTCTATAGCATGTCGTCGCAAATTCAGCGTGAACGAAATGCCTATTACGATGTGCTGGAGCGCAGTCAGAAAGCAACGCTCGATATTACTCCATGGATCGAATGGTTCTTAGGCTGCTTACAGCGCGCCATAACTGCCTCGGACACTACGCTCGAATTCGTCCTCGCAAAGGCTAAATTCTGGAAAAATCACGCCGCGCAATCATTCAATGTCCGCCAGCGCAGCATCCTCAACCGTTTGCTCGATGGCGGGTTTGAAGGCAAACTCACCTCCTCCAAATGGGCCAAGCTCGGCAAATGCTCGCAGGATACAGCGCTGCGCGATATAACTGATCTCGTGGAGCGCGGCATCTTACTGAAGGATGATGCTGGTGGGCGCAGTACGGAATATCACCTCAAACATTAGTGAGTGATGGTATATGCTGTTGTCCTGCCCCCCTATAAATGGTCCAGAGAATAAGTTAGGATTCTGGTGAACCA
>JBMOEL010000158.1:0-2470 GCA_049314715.1 Rickettsiales bacterium | reverse complement strand
ACCGTTTAAATACCGCCATTGGAAAGCTCGACGCCGCCAGTGCGAATGCCGCCTTGCGTCAATCGCTCGCGGGGGACTCACAGGCAGAAGCCAACGCGGAACTAGTTTCGGAATGGGAACAAAAACTTGCCACCAACGAGTCTGAACTCATCGCCGTGCGCGAGGAAAATGACTTCCTGAAAAACGATAATCTGCGTTTAGGTAATCAGTTGCAGGAGTTGCAACAAGAGCACCTCGAGCTTCAGCGCGCCGCAGGCGGCATAGTGCAGCGCTTGGATGGTTCCATCAAACAACTCGACATGATTTTGGAGCACTAGCATGAGCACCGTCAAAGCAGTGATCGCTGGCAAAGAATATAAACTCGCCTGCGAAGATGGACAAGAGAAGCACCTTGAAACGCTCGTGAAGCAGGTGGATGGCCGCGCGCAAACCTTACTCAAACAAGTTGGCAAACTTCCTGAGAACATGCTGCTAATTTACACCGCGCTCATGATGGCCGACGAATTACACGACGCGAAAAAAGAAATGCGCAAGCTCGTCGTCGCGATGGAAAATGGCTCCGACGGCGCTAAACTCGCAGCCATGGAAGCCGAAATGGCCACCCATATCGAGACCATGGCCAACCGCATCGAGCAACTGGCGCAAAGGCTGGAAGCGGCTTAGGCAAAACCATGCTCTATCTCATCATCAAGGCGGCACTTTCAGGCGCTATCGTCATGATTGTGTCAGAAATCGCGCGCCGCAACCCAACGCTGGGCGGGCTGATTGCATCGCTGCCACTTATCTCCATCCTCGGCATTATCTGGCTGTGGCGCGATACGGCCGATATCAAGCGCATCGCCGAGCATTCCGAAGCAACTTTTTGGTTCGTTTTGCCATCACTACCCATGTTCTTAGTGTTTCCAGCCTTGCTACGTTACGGCCTGAATTTTTGGCTGGCGCTGGCTGCTTCCTGCTTACTCACCATCACGCTTTACGCCCTGACCGCCTGGCTGATGGCTAGATTCAGCAACTAGTCTTGCATTTCCAATGTTTTTACCCTATCTTACCAGATGAATGGATACTGCTGAATTCGGTGCAGGCGCAATTATTCCAAGACCGACTAGCAACTCCACGGGAGCTGTCCCTGTTACTGGCCCGAGGCCTATAGCATACGGTGCCCACCTTAACTTAAGGGTCTACGGAGAATTTAGACGTCCCACGTTCTCGGTGGTTCCATTCACTTTCCTCTTCACCAAATAGTAACGTTTTCGTCATCAAACCGTAACATTGCGGCGCTACAAGCACGCCATCAATCAATTAAAGGAGATGATAATGCCAGGCGAACGACATAACTATTCAACACCAGAAATCGAGACCAGCTCATTGGGCAATATGCTGCTCATTCTGGGTGGCGCAAAAACACGTTTTGTAGGTCTGAACGTCAATGTTTATAAAGATGAACTCGTATACATTACGCGCAAAGAAGATGGTCTAAAAATTCCAGTCATTGTTGATAGCGTAGATCGCAACCAATCATTGAATAATCTTACCAAAGAACAATGGCACGCAGCGGGTCACAGTTCAGGACTTGGGTATATCGCGCGCTTGCAAGCCGCTGGCTCAAGCATGATGCACGGCACTTTATCAAAAGAAGACACGCGAGAAGCCCAAGCAGTTGCACAAGAGTCTCTTAACCAGATGCGCGCGGATAGTTTCACGTTCCACGTGGCAACTGCACAGGAACTAAAGGAGCTGGGTCTTAGCCATCGCGACCTATCTAGCGCATTTGATGGCGCACAAAAAGTAATCGCAGCCTATGACGAAGGTGTTCGCGCCAACCAACAACCTGCCGCTGTCGAAGACGCTTTAAAATTTGCTAACGATAGCTTGAATACCACGGCAGATACACTCCGTGAAAATGCAGGTCGCGCTGTAGCCGCCTTGCGTCCACAGCGTGGCGGCCCTGGCCAACACGGATTCTAACCGCTACCATAAAGCCAAACGAAAAAGCGCGGGCATTCCGCCCGCGCTTTTTTATGCCTTACTATTCAAATAACCACTTAAGAATGCATGTATTTTTAAGTGGTTTTGACGTCAAACTGACATATTCATCTGGTAGATTTTAGCCTGGAAAAATCTGGGTAATACCATGGACGACAGATTAGATTCTGTAGAAGATGCGCCGCACGATAGCGTAAGAATTGCACATACCATCCCGCTTTCTATGGGGCAGTTTGCGCTGGCCTTGGCAGGCCATAAGTATATTCATTATGTCCACTTAGATACGCCATATGCGGAAGGCACTAAGTTACTACTAAGCTGCGAAATAGATGGTGAAATTGCGTATATACCTATTAAGGTCAAAAAATGCGAGCCTGCACCTGAAGGGGGCTTAACCAACGGCCATCTAAGCGGCGCAGGTCATTATATCACCAAGAAAGAAGCCGCAGAGGGCAGAACCATTCAGGCCCTCGATATTGCAGACTCA
>JBMOEL010000157.1:0-2476 GCA_049314715.1 Rickettsiales bacterium | reverse complement strand
AAAAGCTATAGGATTTTTGCAAATTGGGGGTCGAAAAATAAAATGCTAATTTTTGTATAGCTTGCGCACAATAAGGGCCGCTTGTAACGACACCTCCTAAAAGCGCATGATTCAGATATTCGCGATAAAGTTCGGAAGCCTTCGTCTTACCTTTTCCAAAATAATGTTCGAAGGCATTTGGAGCAGCTTCTTGGAAGCTGTCATAAGGCGGTATTGTTACATTAATTAAATCTGTACCCATTCGCTGGATCCTCTATACCGTTCTCAGCAAAACCTTTGGCGCGAAGGATGCACGAATCGCACTGGCCACAGGCTTTACCATCAATAGGATCATAGCAGCTAATTGTGACAGAATAATGAACCCCCAAGCTATTGCCTTTACGTATAATTTCGGCCTTATTCATGCCGATAATCGGGGTGTGAATCGTCATGTGGCTTTTGCCTGAAACCCCCGCCGCTGTAGCCAAATTAGCCATTTTTTCATACGCGGCGATGAATTCAGGGCGGCAATCAGGGTAGCCGCTGTAATCCAACGCATTGACCCCGATGAAGATATCATTCGCGCCCAACACCTCCGCCCACGCTAGGGCAAACGATAAGAAAATCGTATTACGTGCGGGCACATAGGTAATCGGAATACCGTGGCCAATATCATGGGCGCTGCGTGATTTGGGAACGGCGATATCGTCCGTTAACGCCGAGCCACCAAATAAACGCAGGTCAATATCGGTAATCTTATGTTCTTTCACCCCATGAAGTGCCGCGACTTTTTTGGCGGATTCAAGCTCAATCGCGTGGCGTTGGCCATAGCGAAAACTCAGCGCATACACGTCAAATCCCTCACTCTGCGCAATGGCCAACGTTGTGGCGGAATCAAGCCCGCCGCTTAATAAAAGAACGGCTTTTTTACTCATGGAATCCCCAGAATTTTATGCATTTGCAGTGACAGGCGATAGCCACGCGTTTGCGCCAATTGCTCGGCTCGCGCTATATTTCTTTTGTTCTTTTCGGGGTCATATTGGTCCATCGGCTGCACATAAACAGGCGTACCGAATTTAGACTGCCCCACCTCTGCAACATCGCGGTAAGGCGAATCCTCATCCGCGATAATGAATTTGAATGCACTCACGCGCGGCAAAACATCCTCGCGCACCGCGTGATATTTTCCGCCCGTCACTTTCGGCGAACAGATAATATCAACTGCCTCCGGCAATTCACGATGCAGCGTTCCATTGGTTTCAATTTGCACATGAAAGCCCATTTGAATTAACATTGTACACAGGGGTTCAATGTTTTGTCGAAACGGCTCACCGCCTGTAATAACAATCAAATTTCGTAGTCCATTGGCTTTATGTTCAATGTCGGCAATGAGTGCTTCCAGCGCCACGGATTGATAGGATTCAAACTCTGTATCACAAAACTCGCAGGCCAGATTACACCCACCCAAACGCACGAATACCGAGGGCCAGCCCACATAAGGCCCTTCGCCTTGTAGCGTTGCGAAAACTTCCTGCACATCCAACTTCAAACCATCGCTTTGAACGGGCGGGCGTTTAGGGTTTTTACCGAACATAGTTGCACCTTTTGAAGGGGTTGTTATAGCTATCCCATGAGCACCAAGCAAGACCTGAGCGACTGTAGCGACGAGACCAAACTCGTGCATTCCGGCACATTACGTAGCCAGTTTGGCGAGGTGGGCGAAGCCATTTTCATGAATTCGGGCTTTTGCTACGATTCCGCAGAAACCGCAGAATCCCGCTTTAATGGTGTCGCACCGGGATTTGTTTATAGCCGCTATCGCAACCCCAATTTAGCCATGCTTGAAGACAGGCTCGCCTCACTTGAAGGTGCCGAAGCGTGTATTTCTACTGGATCAGGCATGGCAGCGGTACACGCAAGCCTGATGTGTTTTTTAAAAACAGGCGATCACGTGGTGGCGAATCGCGTGCTATTCGGCTCGTGCCACTACATCATCACCCAGATTTTACCGCGCTTTGGCATCACTTATGAATTGGTGGATGGCCGCGACAACGCGGCGTGGGAAAAAGCACTCAGCAAAAAAGCAGCAGCGGTGTTTATTGAATCTCCCGCCAATCCCAATTTAGAATTGGTGGATATTAAACACGTATGCACGGTTGCTAAAAAATCAGGCGCTAAAGTGATTATTGATAATGTATTTGCGGGGCCATTATCGCAACGTCCGTTAGAGATGGGTGCGGATGTGGTCGTATACTCCACCACCAAATATATGGATGGTCAGGGCCGCACACTCGGTGGTGCAGTGCTTGGCAATAAGCAGTATATCGAAGAACTATTGATGCCGTATTTCAGGCACACAGGCCCAGCACTCAGCCCATTCAACGCATGGGTCATTTTGAAAGGGCTCGAAACACTTTCAATTCGCACGGAGCGTCATGTTGCCAATGCACAAAAAGTCGCTGTGTTTTTAGAGTCACACCCTAACGTTGTGAAAATT
>JBMOEL010000156.1:0-2628 GCA_049314715.1 Rickettsiales bacterium | reverse complement strand
CAGGCTTCGGTCTGGTGAAGCACCAAGTTGATAACCCCAAGAAGCACATGATGCTCGATGCGATTGCCGATTTCCGCGAATTGACCGACATTAAAATCAAAGCGGGCACGACAGGCTTGTTGATGGTGGGCGGCGGCGTGCCAAAGAACTTCACGCAAGACACGGTGGTGTGCGCGGAAATTCTCGGCCACGAAGACGTGCAGATGCACAAATACGCGATTCAGCTAACGGTGGCGGATGTGCGCGACGGTGCATGCTCAAGCTCAACGCTTAAAGAAGCCTGCTCATGGGGCAAGGTGGATACGGCGCTGGAGCAAATGGTGTTCGCAGAAGCAGGTTCGGTATTACCGCTGCTCGCTTCGGACGCCTATCACCGTGGTCACTGGAAAGGCCGCAAGAAACGTGAATTCGCGAAGTTGTTTAACGCGTAATCATCATCCCGAACTTGTTTCGGGATCTAGATGCTGAAACAAGTTCAGCATGACGAATGAAACAAAAAAGGCACCGAAAGGTGCCTTTTCTTTTTATAGTTCACGAGAGGTAGTCGGCACTTTGCTGATAATACCACTTATAATACTCTCAGCTCTGTTAGCATCTCTAACGGTTACATTACTATCATTTCGATAGCGTTCATATGCTTTCTGTACACGCCTAGCCAGTTCTGGGTCAGTAGCTTCACCTGTTCTTCCTGTAATCTGGCTGTTATCTTGAAAAATTGTTGAGCCACCTGAAAGAGTAATTGGATCAAATCGATAAGTAATAGTCTGATCGTTCACATAAACTTTATCACCCACTACCGCAATCCGCTCAACTTGGCTTTGGCTCTCACCAATTGGAGTTGTAACAACTAACTCTACGCCTTTGTTACCGTCGCTAGCATCAAAACTACGTGCTGACACGACTCTTCAATCTCTAACAACATTATCACCTTCAGCCATAGCCATCTCCCATTTCAATAGGTTATGGCCTCATCATAACCAGTAAATCTTAAAGAAAAATGAAGATTTGGTGAAGACGGGGTTAAGGGCTGGTTTTTCTTGTCATTCCAGCGAAAGCTGGAATCCAGCCTTAATGGCTATATGGATTCCCGATGAAGCTGCGTTACCAAATGAAAATAGCATTTGGACTACGCTAACTCGAGAATGACGAAATGGGCGCTAAACCAACTTGCTCTCATCAATCACCAGCAGCGGCTTACGGCGGCTGAGGAGCAGATAGAAGGTGGGGACGATGAAGAGGGTAAAGAGCGTACCAATCGTCATACCCCCCACGATCACCCAACCAATCGCTTGGCGGGCTTCAGCGCCTGCACCACTCGCAATCGCTAGTGGGAATGCACCCAGCACGGTTGCGGCGGTCGTCATGAGAATTGGCCGCATACGGATGGAGGCGGATTCGACAATCGCCTCAATTTTGCTCATGCCGCGCTTGTCTTGCAGCTGGTTGGCAAACTCGACAATCATGATACCATGTTTGGAGATAAGCCCCATGAGCGCCACCAGACCAATCTGCGAATAGACGTTAAGCGTGCCGCCCGTAAGGTTCATGGCAAGCAATGCGCCCGCCATGGCGAGCGGTACGGTGAGTAGGATGATGATAGGGTCGCGGAAGCTTTCAAACTGCGCAGCAAGTACGAGGTAAATGAAGGCAAGTGCGAGGCCGAACAACATGCCCATGCTGGCGCTGGATTCACGGAATTCACGGCTCTGGCCGCCGACGTCGGTCTGCACGTCGGTTGCGACTTCACGGGTGGTGGCTTCCATAAACTCCAGCGCTTGTCCAAGCCCGTAACCAGGGGCGAGGTTAGCGGTAATGGTGGCAGCGCGAAGTTTGTTGAAGTGGTTAAGCTCGCGCGGCGCGACGGTTTCTTGCAAGCTCACGATATTGCTGAGCGGCACCATTTCGCCCATGCGGCCGCGCACGTAAATCGCCGTGAGGTCGGTTGGGGTGCGGCGCTTATCGTCCTCGATTTTGACGAGCACATCATATTGTTCTGAACCGCGTTTGAAGCGCGTGACTTGGCGGCCACCTAACATCGTCTCCAAGCTTCGGCCCACGTCACTCACCCCAATGCCCATGGTGGCGAGCTTGTCGCGGTCCATGGTCACGCGGATTTCGGGCTTGTTCAATTTCAAATCCGAATCAGGCGCTTGGAAATTTGGATTGGTCATCATCTTCGAGATAACGGCATTGACGATTTTATCGAGCGCCTCGTACGAATCGGTGGTTTGAATGACGAACTCAACAGGCTGGCTGCGCGCGCCTTGGCCAAGTGATGCAGGATTAATCGCAAAGTTCAGTGTGCCTGGAATACCGAAAAGCTGGGGCGAAATTTCACCAATAATATCGAGTGCGGAGCGATGACGTTCCTCCCACGGGGTGAGGCCAAGCACGGTAAAGGTTTGCGTGACGAAGGGGAAACCAACTGCAATAAAGTTCCATTTTGCTTCGGGCACGGCTTGGAGAATTTTTTCCATCTGCTTAGCGTAATCGTCCGAATACCAAATGGTCGAGCCTTCCGGTGAAATACCCACACCAAACACCACGCCGCGGTCTTCGGTCGGTGAAAGCTGCGATTGCAAATTCCCCAGCAGGAAGTAGGCACCCACAAACGTGACCGCCGCCAGC
>JBMOEL010000155.1:0-2710 GCA_049314715.1 Rickettsiales bacterium | reverse complement strand
GTCGGGCCGCGCTGTGAGTGCCACCGCCGCCGCGCCCTATGTGGATAAGTTATTGCCCTTGCCCGAGTTTTTGAAGGGTGGGATCTCAAGCGCCAACTGGGCAGAAGTGGCGGACGGATTGCGGCTTAGCGGCCATTTTATTGAGCATTGGCTACTCAGTGCGGTGGATAAGCCCTTATCCCCCGTCCGCGCCCGTTTGGGGCAGCAGGTGGCGCGGCTAATTGTCAATGGAAACGCCGCGTAGTCCGAAGGACGAGCCACGAGCGTAGCGAAGTGAGGGGGTATGGGCGGCGGGACGCCCCCATCAGCGCCATAGGCGCCACTTAATCTTCATAAGACTGTCACATTTCTAAGCGCTTATTTTGCTATGATGAGGGTAGGGAAAATTACGTTTTATGACCACACCAATTGAGAGATATGTCGAAGCGTTGATGGCGTATAATCTCGCCATTTGGGCGAATTCACCTGCTGCTACTGCTGGTGAAAATCAAGAAGCGGTCAATCGTCAGAATTTTGAGGCACTATTAAATGCTGCTAATGGCTATACACCGCCAGCTGGAACCGAACCATTAACCAGCATACCTACAGAATTGAGTGGTAAGTTATCGGGCGCGGATGATGTGTCTAGGCTTGTATCTGCTAATGCGATTCTTACAGCGCGTCGTGCATTGATTGCTGCAGAAGCTACGCTGAGGACTGCAAATCCAGATACAGCAGATCAAATTATTCAAGTGCTATCAGTCGAAGCACGTGCACGAATTTTGAATCAACCAGGTGAGACTCGCCTTGGCGATAGAACAGGTAGATATGAAGCTGGAGCAACTACTGGTTCTACGCCTGATAAAACCCAATTAGTAAACTTGGGTAATCGTATTCACGAGTTGGCTACCCAGCCTATACCAGATGCAGAGCTTATTCAGACACTGAATGACTGGATTGCGCGCGCCAATCTTCCAAATGAAACTCAATTGGCCAGCGATATAAGAGAAGCTTTGGGTTCGCCAGAAGTGTCGAATTTAAGTGGTTTTAGAGTCGATAGTACGAATCGTGATAGAGTGCTTGATGCATTCAGGATTGTAAATTGCCCCAGCTTAACTGCAACGCGTAACCAAGATGGAACCGTTAAGCATGAAGTTATTCGTGCGCTTCGTGCGGAACAAACAGATGCATCGGTAGAAGTTGCAACGTTCTGGCCAAGATTATTTGGAAGCGTTGAGAATGTTAGCACAGCTACACAAACTGCTATTCGTGGTGCATTTGGTGGCTCAAGAAGTACCACTACATCATCTCATGCTCCAGCACCACAACCAGCAGGCAGCAATGATTTCTGGCAAGGTATTCAGGAATGGTTTGGTGAAATGTGGGGGAATATCACCAACATTTTCAGCGGCCAAGATGGTGAAGGCGTGAACTTCGGCTCTATCGCGGGTGGCGGTGTGTTTGGAGCCTTGCTATACTTCGTTGCGGGTGCTTTCGGCCCTATAGGCCAGTTTGCCCAGTGGCCACTGGCGATTTTAGGCTTTTTCATGGGTGCTAACGTGGGCAAAGATTGGGGACGGGATGGTGATGATGGCTCAACCTCTGCACCTTCTGGTGGTGTGCGCCCAAGGCACCCTGATTTATCGGCAGAAGAAGTGCAGCGTATCACGCGTCCTTTTAATAATGTCACGGTACAGGCTGCTGCATTAGGTGCTGCAAATGCTGGTGTGGTTCCAGCCCCAGACGCTACGCCTGCTGCTATGGCTGCGGTCATTATTCCGCCAGTGCCTGCCTCAGGCCAAAGCCCCTCTGCTCCCGTATAGTTTCTCTTGCATTCCCTAGCATTTCCGCTAGTTTCCCGCGCCTAATAGTCACGTCATGCCAGCGAAAGCTGGTATCTGATTCAGATTCCTGCGTGCGCAGGAATGACAAAGAGGGAACATGGCGAAACCGCAAACACCTGAACATATCGAGAATGTCGAATTCAAAGACGCGCTTGGCGAGCGTTACCTTGCCTATGCGTTGTCGACGATTACGGCGCGTTCACTGCCCGATGTGCGTGATGGCCTGAAGCCCGTTCACCGCCGTTTGCTCTACGCGATGATGCAGCTCAAGCTCGACCCGTCGCAGGGCTATAAGAAATGCGCCCGCGTGGTGGGTGACGTGATTGGTAAATACCACCCGCATGGTGACACGGCGGTCTATGACACCATGGTGCGCTTGGCGCAGACGTTCTCGGTGCGCTATCCGCTTGTCGATGGGCAGGGGAACTTCGGCTCTATCGACGGTGATAATGCGGCAGCGATGCGTTATACCGAAGCGCGCATGACCGATGTGGCCATCGCGCTGATGGAAGATCTGGATTCGAACACGGTTGATTTCCGCCCGACCTATGATGGCGAAGATAAAGAGCCTATCGTGATGCCTGCGGGTTTCCCGAACCTGCTTGCCAATGGCGCTGAGGGTATCGCCGTGGGTATGGCGACGTCGATTCCGCCGCATAATATTCTCGAAATCTGCGATGCGTTGTCGCACATTATTAAAAGTCCTGAAGCGCGCATTGAAACGCTGCTCAAACATATTCAAGGCCCTGATTTCCCCACCGGTGGGTGGATTGCTGAAGCGCCTGAAACCATTGCCCATGCCTATAATACAGGGCGCGGTTCACTACGCGTGCGTGCGAAGTGGAATAAGGAACAGTTAAGCCACGGCCTCTGGCAGGTGGTGATTA
>JBMOEL010000154.1:0-2827 GCA_049314715.1 Rickettsiales bacterium | reverse complement strand
CGCGCAATAGGTCGGACTCGTGCAGCGTGTTCCCATTCATCGCATTCGCTATCGCCGTGCGTATAGCATCGTCGAAGTAACGGAGTTGCTAAGCGTGCATAAAAACACCGTGCGGCAATGGATGCGTGGCGGCTTAAAGGCAATGGATGACACGCGCCCGATTCTCATTCATGGGTCGGAGTTGAAGCGATTCTTATTGGATAGGCGTTCATCGAAAAAGTCGCCCTGCAAACCCCACGAATTTTATTGCCTAAAATGCCGTGCGCCGCGTGTGCCGTGGGGCAAGGTCGTGGATGTCACTATCCGCAGCACACGACTCTTCAATATGCACGCAATATGCGAGGCGTGTGAGACGTCCATACACAAGACTGCAAACCATGAGAAGCTGATTGCGGCACTAAAAATCCTCCGCATCCAGCAGGTGCATCCGAAGCACATAATAGAATCCTTGCCGCCTAGCCTAAAATGTTACTTTGATGGGAGTGCCGAAACGTGACGAAATACAATGCCAAAAATGAACGCATCAAGCGCAAATATTTTTCCTATTTGAAAGATGCCACAGGAAAGAGTGATGCAACCATTGAGGGTGTCCGCGCATCTCTATTGCTCTATGAAGAACAGACGGGATTTAAGGATTTTGGGGCGCTACATTCTGAGCAGATTATCGCCTTCAAAAAGAAACTTTGTTCACAGCGCAATCAGCGGACTGGTAAGCAGATTAGTATCGCCACGGTTCACACCACTGTGCAGCACCTTAAAGCCTTTTACCGCTGGCTGGCGTTTCAGTCTGGCTTCAAAAGTAAAATATACATTCCCGATATTGAGTATTTCAGCCTAAGCGACAAGCAGGTGGCGACCGCCAAAGCTGAAAACTACAAAGAGGCTCCCACCATGGAGCAGATACGCCATGTGATTACAAACATGCGCGGCAATAGCGACATCGCCCGTCGCAATCAGGCATTAGTTGCCTTCACAATCCTAAGCGGTATGCGCGATAGTGCTATCATTTCGCTCAAAATGAAACATGTGGATGTGGTGACGGGGCTGATTCGGCAAGACCCGCGTGAGGTCAAAACCAAGTTTAGCAAAACTATCAACACCTTCTTTTTCCCCGTGGGTGATGACATCCGCGCCATTGTGTTGGATTGGATTGCCTATCTGCGAAAAGATAAGTTGTTCGGGATGGATGACCCCATTTTCCCCAAGCCCATCATGGGCGTTAGTAAGGAGGGTGGTTTCGAGGTGCAGGGTTTGAGCCATGAGCATTGGCAAACAGCATCGCCCATGCGCGCCATCTTCCGCGAAGCATTCGAGGCGGCAGGGTTGCGCTACTATCACCCGCATTTGTTCCGCCATAACCTCGTTACGCTTGGGCAAACAATCTGCAAGACACCCGAGGAGTTCAAGGCGTGGAGCCAGAATCTTGGGCATGATGAGGTGATGACGACATTCACCAGCTATGGCTCACTCAGCACACAACGGCAGGGCGAGTTGATAAAAAACCTATAATAAGCAAATCCTGATGACATTCAGAGCGTCACGGCCTAATCAGTTATTAGGTTTAGTAATATTACGTCAGGAATACGCATGAGTTTTAATCGTGTATTAGAAAAATACAGGAAGGTATCCCACTCTGAGCGCGACAAAGGCGACCGATTTGAACGGCTAATGCAGTCCTACCTGCTTACTGACCCAAAATATGCGAATAAGTTCAAAAAAGTTTGGTTGTGGAGCGAGTTCCATGGCAAGGCTGATTTGGGCGGCGGTGATACAGGCATCGATTTAGTTGCCCTAACGGTCGAGGGTGACTACTGGGCAATCCAGTGTAAATGCTTCCAAGATAGCGCGAGCATAGATAAACCCGCCGTTGATAGCTTTCTCTCTACATCCAGCCGTGAATTTAAGAACGAGTCACTCAAAACCACTCGTTTCAGCCATCGCCTATGGATTTCCACGACGAACAAGTGGGGAACGAATGCAACTGAGGCGATAAAAAATCAAAGCCCGCCCGTTACCAGAATTAACCTGTATGATTTGCAGGAAGCGCCCGTTGATTGGGAAAAACTGGATAAGGGTATTCACGGCGAAGCCTCACGCACTCCAAAGAAAACCCTGCGAGCGCACCAAAAAGAAGCCCTCGATAAAACACATGAGCATTTCAAAACCGCTGATCGCGGTAAACTCATCATGGCGTGTGGAACTGGTAAAACCTTCAACTCACTCCGCATTGCAGAGAACGAAACAGGCGGCAAAGGCACGATACTGTTTTTAGTCCCTTCGATTGCGCTGTTGGGGCAGACGTTGCGCGAGTGGTCATCAGATGCCAACGAGCCAATCAACGCGATTTGTATTTGCTCCGACCCCGAAATCTCCAAGAAGAAGACGAAAAACGAGGATAACGATAATTTCAGCATAGTGGATTTGGCATTGCCAGCGTCCACCAATACGAAAGACATTCTGCACCAATTTAATTACATCAAAACCAACGGCAATGCTGGGTTGACGGTGGTGTTTTCTACCTACCAATCCATTGAGGTCATCGCCCGCGCCCAAAAAGAGTTGATGAAAAATGGATTCGGCGCGTTTGATTTGATTATTTGTGATGAGGCGCACCGTACCACGGGCGTTTCGCTGGCGGGTGAGGATGAGTCCGGCAGGACCACGCCTGTGCAGGATCGCGCGCCAGGCGGCGGACGTCTCGTTGGCATCTGCGGGCCGGACGATGGCAAGACCGGGGATCGCCCGCAAGGACCACAGGTGCTCGACCGGCTGGTGGGTGGGGCCGTCCTCGCCGAGGCCGATGGAGTCGTGCGTCCAGACGAACGTG
>JBMOEL010000153.1:0-2893 GCA_049314715.1 Rickettsiales bacterium | reverse complement strand
CCGAAGTGCCCATAACTCGCTGTTTGACGGTAAATGGGTTTTAGTGCGTATTATCACCCAACGTGAACACCTAATATTATCGAACGTGAACAGTCAATATTATTGATCGTGAACGGTGATTATTATTGATGGTGAACAGTTTTAGAGTTTTTTTAATATTGACCGTTCACGATATGATAATCGCTGTTCATCATCATGATATCCGCATCAAGATATCAATCTATCGTTCATTGGAAACCCTATAACCATGGTTATATAACCCTTTTTCTAAGAGGGATTCTATGCCAGCTAAAGAGGTTTCTATGCGTAAGATTCGAGAATTGCTACGACTTCATTTCGCTGCCGGCTTTAGTCAGCACCAGATTGCTGCCAGTTTGAGTCTATCGGTAGGTGTGGTAAATAAATACGTGCGATTAGCCAAATGTGCGGCATTGAGCTGGCCATTATCGAGCAATCTGGACGATGATATGGCATTAAAACGAGCATTGGTCCCGTTAAAAAAACAAACCGCAACGAGTCCGCCAATTGATTTCCCAGCGCTTCATCTGTCCCTGAAACAAAAAGGCCTGACGCTGCAATTGCTCTGGGAAGAGTACCGTCCGACCGTCGTTAAACCCTACAGCTACGTTCATTACTGCTTGCTGTACCGCACGTGGTGCCGCACCCAACAATATAGCATGCGACAAACACATCAAGCGGGTGAGAAAGTCTTTGTAGATTATGCCGGTCCAACCATCGATATCATTGACCCTGATACAGGAGAGATACGAACAGCACAATTATTTGTCGGTGTCTTAGGCGCATCCAATTACACTTACATTGAGGCGACATGGGATCAGAAATTATCGAATTGGGTAGGCTCTCATGTGCGTATGTTCGAGTTCTTTGGTGGCGTTCCATTGTTGGTGGTGCCCGATAATCTGAAGGCAGCTGTGACTCGTGCATGTCGCTATGAACCCGATATTAATCCGACTTACGCTGATTGCATTGCTTATTATGGCACTGCTGTGATGCCGGCACGGCCTTATCGTCCCAAGGATAAAGCAAAAGCTGAAAATGCCGTATTGGTCGCAGAACGTTGGATCCTCGCTAAAATGCGTGACCAGACTTTCTTTGGGCTACATGAGGTGAATGCGGCGATACAACCCTTGTTGCTGGAATTGAATCTCCGTCCCTTTAAAAAATTACCGGGGTGTCGTCGCAGTCAATTTGAGCAATTTGATAAACCCGCATTGAAGCCACTTCCGGCGCGGCCGTATCAGTTAGCTGAATTTAAAAAGGCGCGCGTTCACATGGATTATCATATTGAATTTGATGGTCATTATTACAGTGTGCCTTGTTTATTAGTTAAACAAGAAATTGAAATACGTTTTACCACGACAACGATAGAGTGCTTTCACCGAGGCAACCGCATAGCGGCTCATGCACGCTCTGATCACAAGGGAGCGCATACCACGCTAATAGAGCATATGCCAAAAGCACACCAGAAATATGTGGGTTGGACGCCGGAACGATTTCTGCGTTGGGCAAATGATATTGGTCCATTTGCTCGTGAGCTGGTGAATTATCTATTAACCAATCGCCCCCATCCTGAGCAAGGCTTTCGTTCGTGCATCGGGCTACTGGGGTTGTCAAAACGTTATGGCAATACTCGGCTTGAACAAGCGTGCAAGCACGCCTTAGCGTTGGGCTCGCCACGCCGAAAGAGTGTCGCTTCTCTCTTAGAAAAAGGATTGGAGAGCGTACCATTACCTGAAAAAAATCTAACATTATCTTTACCTGCCCACGATAACATTCGCGGTCCTAGCTATTACGCTGAATAAATACACTTTTACTTTAACCTTGGAGATGATACCAATGCTGCTGCAACAAACGTTACAACACCTACAGCAATTAAAACTGATTGGCATGGCTGATGCCCTGCGAGAGCAGGAGAAACAGCCAGCACTTCATGCGCTCTCATTTGAAGAGCGCTTGGGACTATTGGTCGATTATGAAGTCACGGATCGCCGCAATCGACGGGTTGGCAATCTATTGCGACAAGCTAGATTACGCCAGCAAGCCTGCGTTGAGGACATTGACTATCATCACTCGCGTGGATTGATCAAAAGCAAAATAGCCTCCATTATTACCTGCAACTTTATCCACCATCATCAAAATATTCTCATTACTGGCCCTACAGACTGTGGGAAAAGCTGGCTAGCTTGTGCGCTTGGTCAGCAGGCTTGTCGCCAAGGATTGCGAACACGCTATTGGCGTATATCTCGATTGCTGGAAGAATTACGTATCGCACATGCCGATGGTAGTTACACTAACTTGCTTTGCCATCTCGCAAAAATTGACTTACTCATTCTCGATGACTTTGGCCTAGAGGTTTTACAGCCAACCGATCGAAATGACTTGTTTGAAATCATCGAAGACAGACATAATTTAAAATCAACACTCATCACAAGTCAGTTAGCCGTCAAACATTGGCATGAACATATCGGCGAACCGACGATTGCCGACGCCATTTTAGATCGATTACTGCAACACTCTCATAAGTTCGAATTGAAAGGAGATTCTATGCGAAAAGCAGAAAAAGCAGAAAAAGCAGAAAAAATTGACTTATCGTGAACGGTCAGATTAAATAACCGCTTCCAGTGAATGGAGAGATTGAAGACTGTTCACCATCATAATATTCGTTGTTCACGTTCATGATAATACGCAGCCTTATGCGATATCCCCTATGGTGAAACGCGCAGTTATCTTGAGCAGGCTGAAACAATTGGAAGACCCTCTGCTTGTCGCGCCGTTGCCAATGCGAATGGTGCGAATCAGCTCGCGATCATTATTCCATGCCATCGCATTATTAACAGTAATGGCGATTTAGGTGGGTATGGTGGTGGGGTAG
>JBMOEL010000152.1:0-2901 GCA_049314715.1 Rickettsiales bacterium | reverse complement strand
TCCTCGTCGTCTAGTATCTGATAAACGTGGTTGAGGTGCGGGAACATGGCGATGTGGTCAATCGCGATTTGCCAGCAGTGATAAATGATTTTGAGCGTATCAGGTGATTTGCTGCCCGCGAGCTTACTAGCAAATTGCGCTTTTTCGGCGGGTGTTACGCTTGGCTGCATGTTGGAAAGCAATCCGCGGTAAATTTCAGTCGCGTTCTTGTCGTTGAGTTGAATAGCAAGGCCAGGCGAACCCTGCGACATGGCGTAAAGCCCTTCATGCAGTTCGCTTGAAATATCTGGTGCGATTTGATTAAGAATTTTGGTGAAATGTTTGAGGTCTGGTGCGGCCATGCGCAAGGTGCGGCAGCGCGATTTAATAGTGGGCAAAATATCGCCCAGCGTATGGCACACGAGCAATAAAATACTGCGCTGAGGTGGTTCTTCAAGAATCTTAAGGAGCGCGTTGGCGGCATTAGTGTTGAGTTGGTCAACAGCGTCCACAATCACCACCCGCCATTCAGATTCTGCGGGGGTAAGTGATAAAAATTGTGGCACTTCTTTGGCTTGCTCGGCGTTAATTTCGCCCTTCTCGACTTTCTTTTTCTCGTCGTAAAGCGGCGCGAGTACTAACAGGTCGGAGTGCGAGCTGGCGGCAACGCGACGGAAAATCGGGTTGTCTTCTGCCATTTCGAGGCCAACGGACTCAGGTGTTTCGGCTTTTGGTGCATCACCGAATAACGAGAATGTATCGTCAGCAGGCTTATTGATGGCGCCTTGGCTCAAAAAGAATCGCGCCAAACGATAGGCCAGTGTTGCTTTGCCAATGCCTTTGGGCCCGCACAGCAAATAGGCGTGGTGCATTTTGCCACGCGCAAACTCATCCAGAAACGCTTGTTCAGCGGTTTCATGACCTATCAAATTTGGGTTTTCGCGAGGTTGCTTCATGGGTTTCCCGTCATTGCGAGGAGCATAGCGACGAAGCAATCCATCTTCAAGGCTGGATTGCCGCGCTCCCGTTGGTCGCTCGCAATGACAACTGGAACCTCTGATTAACCGCTTCAACTATATGCTTATGTATTGTTTCAATCGATGCTGCGGCATCAATCACCGCGATGCGCGCAGGTTCCTCTTTTGCGCGCTTCAAAAACCCATCACGTAATTTTTGATGAAAGCTTAAATCCATATTCTCGAAGCGTGTTTCAGCGCCGCTATTGCGTGCATTAGCGCGGCTGAGGCCTTCTTTCGGGTCAATATCGAGCAAGAGTGTGAGGTCGGGTTTCGTGTTGCCGTAAAGCAAGCTGTATAGCTGATTCAGCCACTCAGTAGAAACGCCTTTGGCAATGCCTTGATAAATGTAAGTGGAATCAAAAAAGCGGTCACATACCACCCACTCGCCACGCGCAAGTGCGGGTTTGATTTTGGTTTCGAGGTGGTCGTAACGCGCCGTCATGAATAGCAGTGATTCCGTTACGGGATCCCACCTATCGGCCGCGCCTTCGACCACGAGTTTGCGAATAGCCTCCGCACCCACGGAACCACCCGGTTCACGCGTGGTGAGTGCCTTAAGGCCTGCCTGCTCAAGCGCTTGGGCGAGGAGTTTAATCTGGGTGGATTTTCCAGCCCCTTCCCCGCCTTCTAAAGTTATGAATGGCATAAGACTTACTCTCCGTCATCCTCGACGAACCAACAGGTTCGGTCGGGGATCCAAATGGATGCCCGGCTCGCACTACGTGCGCCCGAGCATGACGATTTTATTCTCAAAACCAGCTCCCGATCACATCAGGAATGCGGGCAAATAAGCCCTTCTCTTCAACAGCAACACTGGTCACAAGCGGCACTTCTTGTGAGGTGCCATTCGGTAAAGCAATCACCAATGTTCCCACCTCATCACCCGCTGCAAGAGGTGCTTTTAGAGGCCCTTGATACGTTGCCTTGATGCTGATGTGATCTCGTTCGGTTTTTGGTAAGGTCACCAACACATCTTCGCGTACGGTCAGCGCCACTTTATCAGCCTTACCTAAAAATACATCCGCCTCAGCAATAGCTTGATCTTTCTTAGCAAGCGTCACGTTCTCGAAGTTACGGAACCCCCATGTCAGCAGGTATTCACCCACCTGCTCACGCTCTTTCATGGATTTCAGACCATTCACCACCAACACTAAGCGTCGCTCAGTGACGGGTTCTTTAGCAGTAAGCACAATACCGTAGCCCGCGGCATCCGTGTGCCCTGTTTTCAAACCATCCACACCCAGCCGACCCAATAGCGGGTTGCGGTTATATTGACGAATGCCGTTATAGGTGAATTCACGTTCCGAGAAATAATGATAAAATTCTGGGAAGTCGCGAATTAAAGCCTTGCCGAGCGTCGCCAAGTCAGCGGCAGTTGTATAGTGATTCTCATCCGGCCAGCCGCTTGCATTCACAAAATGCGAACCCGTCATGCCCAATTCTTTGGCTTTTGTATTAAGGCGCTCAGCAAACGCGGCTTCGCTCCCCGCCAAGCCTTCTGCTACGACGATACAAGCATCGTTACCCGATTGAATGGCGATACCACGCAATAAATCTTCAACGCCAACCTGTTCGCCAATTGGCACGAACATTTTGGAGCCTTGAATGCGCCACGCATTCTCACTCACCGTAAAGCTATCTGTGAGCTGTAGCGTGCCTTTTTTCAACTCATCAAACACCATATATTCGGTCATGAGCTTGCTCATGGACGAAGGGAACATTTTTTCGTTACTGTTTTTTTCTTTCAGTATAGTTCCTGTTGTCGCATCGAGCAGAATCATATGGCTAGGCAAATCGGAAACATCCGCAGGCGCTGTACCATCAGCCACTGGAACTTCAGGTGCGGTTTGCGCATGAAGCGTGCTCCACGCAAACAAGGCAATAAACAGCGTTGCAAATTTCA
>JBMOEL010000151.1:0-2946 GCA_049314715.1 Rickettsiales bacterium | reverse complement strand
AATTCGGCGACATGTTTGAAGATAATCTGGCTATCGGCCCAAATTGCGCCTTCACCCGTGCCGCGCTCGACGACGTTAGAGAACATTCTATCTGGAGAGAATTGTTCGGCGTAATGCTGATATAAGTCAAAAATTTCACTGACGGTGATAGGCTGCCCCAATCCATTACGTGGATTAATTTTATTATTTACAAAACCCACCATATCTTCAAACAAGGTAGGTTTGCGCTTCCATGTTTCCCCCAATGCTTGGGCAATTTTGCCGCCAATGACCATCTCGACCAGGGGCATAGATTTCGCCGCAGCGGCGGGCAGGAACAACGCATCCACCGCGAGGCGTTCGGCAAGCTTCGTCCAGTAATTATGGACGGTGCGCTGAATGATGCGATTAGAACTTTGGGAAATATCGTCAAATTTTACTTGGTCAGGCGCGATGCCTTTTTCATAGCCCACCGCTTCGCTGAAGATGTTCTTAATGTCATTGCGTACCAGATTGGAATAGGTGAGGGAAAGCCACGCACCGCCAATGCTGAGCGATACACCAAATAATGCATCATCCACGCGGCCACGAATATGGTCACGTAACCTCTTCCATGCTTTTGAGGCGTAAATACTGCTATGCTCGTCACCTGTTTTGGCACCACTATGGTAAAGTTCGTGATTCCACGTGGGGGGCCCCGCCGGCTTGTTCTTCTGAGCAATAGTTGCATACTCATCAAAAATTTGAACTGCCTCCTCTGAGGCGTTAATACGCCACGAACGTAATGGTTTACGTAATTCTTTGTAGATATGTTTATTGGCGTCGATGAACTCCATCCATGGCTTACCCGATTCCTTGTGAGCCATAATTTCTGTGCTGTATTTCTCAAGTACCGTGCCGATTTTTTTGGCTGAGCCGCGCACAAATCCCCAATCAAGGAATTTATTCATGCTGTTCTTCACGCGATCAAATGTGCCAGAATCGAACACTTCGCCAATACCACCGCGCAGGATATAACGCACACCCATGGCAAGCAGCAGAATGCGAACATATTCCGAGGTAGGGGCGAGCGTGGATTCCGTTTTGGAATGGAGCGGGTTCATGCCCGAAGTTGGGCGCGGAATCGGCGCTGCCGTCACCGCTGGTGCGGTGGTTTCGTTTGTTGATGCCGTGTTATCTGTGGGTGCTTTTTGCTGCATCCATCATCCTTTTCCTACGCTTTTCATTCTAACGTAGCGGACGGCTCAAAACACCTTGAGACTTATGAAGATTGTGTGACAGGCGCATAACGCAGTGTACTAACCCATGCGTTTCTCGCATAGCTAAGCGCGTGCTATAAGTTTATGATAAATAATACTAAAACGATAAATCCAAATAGCGCGATGCTGAAGAGCGTCATGAAGCGTGCGAGGTCGGTGGCTTCCAGTCGTACGGTGCCATCCCCAATCCAAGGCGTTTGATGGATTTTGCCATTGACCATGCGTGGGCCGCCAAGACCGATAGTTAGGGCGGCGGCAATGGCATGTGCGTTGTGTTCATCGGTTGCACGTATATACGCAAAGAGCGCAGCGAATGGTTTAGCTTTGGGAACGAAGACACTCGCCAGGAATAGCAAGATAATGCTTAGTAACGAGGGAATCGCATCGACTAACATAAAACAGCGTGAGGCTGCCCATCCAAAAGCTTTCCAATCCTGTTCGCTATCACGAAAATAATGTGCGGCTATGGCCAGCGCATAATAACACAGCATGCCCTTGAGCCCGAGCAACGCAAACCAGAATGCTCCGCCTACCAGCACGATGGTGAAATGATGAATCAGGCTGAGTATGATGAGACGTAGGATGCCGTGGTGGTCTGGCGCGCTTTGTGGTTCAAGGGCAAGTGCAGAAGTCGCGCGAGTGAGGCGATTTTCGTCGCGCGCTTTGCCAGCGCTCACTGCCACCCAGCCATGCCACAGGGTTGGTTGAATATCGGCACTGAGCGCAATGATGATGCCTGCGAAAAGGCTAGCAGTGCCCAACAACCAATCGAGTGCGATACAGGGAAGCATCAACAGTACGAGAAGAATCAGGCCACGCCAGACGCGTGTGGCAACGCTGCGCTTATTGAGTCGTTCGCCGAGTGTGCGAATGCGTCGATGTGCCCAGCGGCGCAGCGGCAAGCCAATAGAGTGACGCAGGCTTGAGCCGAAACACAGGCTGATGACATACCCAATCAGCAGTACGAGCAGATGCGACTGGATGGTATTTAGTGTGATCAGCATTTTACATACTCATGGATTCCGGCTTTCGCTGGAATGACGGTGAATGGGTACAGTGCGTAGCGCTCAGCGCGAGCCGCGAAGCGAGGGGGTGTGGGCGGCAGCGTGCTGCCCCCACCGCGACGTAAGTTGCTACTCAATGAATATCTCTACACGGCGGTTGGCTGGTTCTTTGATGCCATCCTCGGTTGGAACTTGTGGGTCGGTTTCACCAAAAGCGAAATAGCTGATGCGCGCAGGGTCGATGCCTGCTGCAAGCAGACGATCGAGTACGAAGCGCGAGCGGCGTTCAGAGAGCGTAAAATTATACGTATCACTGCCGGAACGATCCGCATGCCCGTTGAGCACTACCTTTGCATCACCACTGGATTTCACGTAATCAATCAATTCATTGAGTGCATCGAGTGCGAGGCTCGTGAGCCTATCATCATCAAACGGGAAATAGAGAATCGACGAGGTGGTCTCGACCGGTTCGGCTGGTTCAGCTTTCGTTGTCACAGTGCCATCTGGTTTTGTTTCAAGGGTTCCAAGCGCTTGATAGAAGCCGTCTCGACAAGTTTCAATCGCTTCAGTTTCCCAGCCTTCTTCTTGGTTTTCAACCCAGCAATCATAGAGTGCTACGGCCTTGGCCGCTTCGCGCGGATGCGCGCGTTTCATATCATCGGTGAGTGATGCCATCAGCACTTCGCGCGCGGCACGCAGCGTGC
>JBMOEL010000150.1:0-3099 GCA_049314715.1 Rickettsiales bacterium | reverse complement strand
CCGTCACTTACAGCATTGCTTACGGCTTGATTAATTGCGTTTAGAGCAGCCTTGCGCGCTTTTTTAGGAATATTTCGTACATCATTTCTTACTGTTTCGACTTGTTTATTTGCGTTTGAATTACATATTTGAGTTGTTGGAGTAGCGGGGGGTTCAGGTTGACCCTCAACAGTGGGGGGTGGTGCTGGTGTGTCCGCAATTTCGAAGGCGTTTGCCGCGATAGGTTGAGAAATTATTCCTGCCAATAGGATAATGCGCAGTGCATAGTACACGCGCGTTATTCGTAGGTTTGTACGCATCACTGGCAATGTCACCCCAATCATTTTATTTACTTTATTGGCGTAAATCGAATGCTATTATCTTAACAATTTAACATAATTTTTCGCTAAATGCATGCAATAAATTACGGTGACCACGTTGCGCCTAAAATATCAAAACTTCAATAAAAATGCTTAAAAACAGGGTGGTTGTGGATAAATAGGCGTGAATTGACAATTGGTTCGTATCATAGTCGGATACGTTTTATGTAAGGAGTCGTGTGGAACCAGCCGACCAGCAGGATGTGGCGCAAAAAATAGCGAGCGGTGACTATTATCGTGACGCGCGCGCATGGTATTCGACACTTTACATTTCACCCATTGCCGAGCGTGGCGTGTTTTTGCTAATGGCAGGTTTGGCGATGCTGGTGCTGTTGTTTGGGGCGCTTAGCGTTGTGGATTTATTGCCCATCGTGGCGCGTGAGCGCATCATTATTACCAATCAACGTATGGACGATACGCAGACGTTAATTTCGCCACTGCGTGCGGAGGGTAAATCCACCAACGCATCGCTGAAGCAGTTTTATGCGGCGAGTTATGTTTACATGCGTGAACGTTACCGTGCTGCGGATTATGCTAAGAATTTGGCCTTTGTGGAGGAACATAGTGATCCCGCAACGTTGCGCTACTTCCTTGAAACGCAAGGGCCTGATAATCCTGATAGCTATGCAGTACGGCTTGGCTCGGTGGGTGAGCGCACGGTTGAGATTACCGATGTCAGCATCAATACTAAAGTTCAACCGCCCATCGCGACGGTACAATTCGTGACTGATTTCAAAAATGTGACGGGTGGATCGCGAACAGCGTGGACAGCAACCCTCAGCTTCTATTATACCAAAGTTTCACTGACGGAGGTGGTCAATCCATCGACTGGCAGTTCACGTCTAAAAATAGTGGATCCTGCATTCAATGTTGTTTCGTACGAAGTTGCTCGTAGTCGCTAACCTTGTGTTAGCCATGCTGCTGGTTGCGCCCGTGGCGGTGCAAGCCGCGCAGGAGCCACGTCCGCTGGCAACCGATAGTCGTATCCGCACCGTGCGCTATAGTCCGAATGAGGTCTTTCAATTTATTGGCCATTATGGATATCAATCCGCGATTGAGTTTGAGGAAGATGAAAAGGTGCTGACTGTATCGGTTGGTGATTCGCTGGCGTGGATGCTTAATCCATCAGGCAACCGCTTATTTCTTAAACCGATTGAGCAAAATGCCCTCACCAATATGACGGTGATTACGGATAAGCGTTCCTATTTATTTGAATTGCATGCGGCTGAGACGGATTCAATTCGTGATGAAAATTTGACGTTCGTGCTACGGTTCATCTACCCGCAGAATGACCAAGGAGCGGTAGACTTCACGCAGTTTGAGCCCATGCCAGATATTGAGCGGCAGCCAGAGAAATTTAACTTTAATTATACGCTGCGCGGTTCGGACTATATTTCGCCGATTCGTATTTTTGATGATGGTGAGTTCACCTATTTTGAATTTCGCGACATGAATACCGAAGTGCCTGCTTTTTTCCTCGTAGACCCATCGGGTAATGAGGCACTCATAAACTTCCGTACTCGCGGAAACTATATCGTCGTTGAGCAGGTCGCGCCACGCTTCACCTTGCGTCGTGGGCCCGATATTGTCTGTGTCTATAACGAGCGCATGCCAATGCGTGTCTTGCCGGAGCCGGAAAGAACGACCTACGAAAAAGTCAAAAGTTATTCTCCATTTTAGAGGAATGTATGTTCGAACAACGTAAAACGATTGAACAGGTCGAAGAGGGTAATGATCTTGCCCCTAAATTCGATGAAAACGGCTTGATTGCATGTGTCACCACCAGCGCCAAGACGGGTGAGGTGCTGATGCTTGGCTATATGAATGAAGAAGCCCTGCGCAAGACCATTGAAACGGGTGAGGCGCATTATTATAGCCGATCACGTAAGGTGCTTTGGCACAAGGGTGCAACGTCTGGCCTCGTGCAGAAAATTACCGAGATGCGGATTGATGACGACCAAGACGCTGTGTGGATTGCGGTTGATATTCCAGGGGACGCAAGCTGCCACGTTGGCTATCGCAGCTGCTTCTATCGTGCTGTGCCATTGGGTGACAAAGCACATACGCTTGAGTTTCGTGAAGATAAGAAAATGTTCGACCCGAAAAAGGTCTATGGTGACGCGCCGAATCCAACGATTCTCTAAAATAACGTCAGTAGGTGACCGCTGTCTTGTAGATGCTCAATCAGCTCGATGAGCGGGAAGGCGGCAAACCACCACATGCCGTCTTGGATGGCGCGTAATAAGAAGCGCGGATTCATCGGAATGGTTTCGGGTGCTTCATACAGTGATAATTTGGGAATTAGGCGCGGTACGCGTGCGCAGTAGGCGTCGAATTCCTTACCGAATTCCTGCTTTAGGAATGATTCTTCGCGTTTAATCAACGATGTATAAACCATTAGAATGATGGCTGGTATGGCAATCATCAATATGAGGTGATTGCTGATACAGGCAATGCCCGTCGCGCCAATGAATGAAAATGCATAAAGCGGGTTACGGCATACCGAGAATGGGCCGTAGGTGATGAGTGTCGCATTTTTATGACCACCCAGAAATGCGGTGCAGTAGACACGGCCAATAACGCATATTGCTACAAAAAAGTAGCCCGTATAATCGAGTATGAAATGCAATGCGCTGTTATCTGACAGGCTCGGCTTGGTGAATAAGATGATAAAAAGCGCGATGATGACTACGATTCGTGAGTCGCGAACGCGGCTTGCATTCAAATTTTTAGCCATGAG
>JBMOEL010000149.1:0-3102 GCA_049314715.1 Rickettsiales bacterium | reverse complement strand
ACCTGGCACGTCGGGCACAATACCCATTTCGGGTAAGCGCGTATGGGTGTGATACCAAAACGCGCCCTGCAAACTCAGGAATAAAAGCAAGGTTGCAATGGGTATACGTAGAGACATCAGAACTGTTTACGTTTAAAGTCAATCGTCGTGGCAGCAATTAGCAACGGAATAAATATCGCGGCTTGATAGAGACACAGCAACGCATCGTCGTAGGATTTTGGGCCATACATCAGCCACTGGCTTTTCGCAAAAAAGTCCAAGCGCGGAATGACGGTGGATATCGCCGTGATGGTCCATTTAGCGCTGGTTTGCAGAATATCATTGTGAAAAATCACACCTGATTTTAGCGTGGCGAGGAAGAATCCAATCATGCGCGCAATCGTGTACATGGCAAGTGATGCTAGCACCGCACTCACCCCGCTTCTGAGTGTGAAAGATGCAAAGAGCGCAATCGCTACCACGAGCCATGATTCTAGCAACACACTGATTGACCAAACGATAAATCCTGTTTGGTTAATAATCCCCAAATAAGCGAGAATCACGATGGGGGGAATCACCAGAATTGTTGCTACCACCGCAAAACCAAGCCAGTAGGAGAATACTAGAGTAGTGCGTGAAATAGGGCGAGAAAGCAGTACGTCAATTTCTTTGCTATCGAAGGCATTGCGCACATGAAAGCCGATAAACACAATCATACCAACCATAATAATGACGCGCGAGATAGCTGCCGTGAATGACAAGGTCATGGCTTCAGGTTCCAGCATTGCGGTAGAGCCTAGAACACTGCAAATATAGGATGCTGCGGCTACACCAAGCAACAGACCAAGAAACAGCCTATCGCGGGTGGCGGTAAGCAAGATGTAGCGGATATTACTAAACATATTACTGAAGCTTCAGAGGGCGCGGGTCAGTCGTGAATTTCTCGTAAATCGCCTTGTCGGCTGCTTGGTGCGAACCCGAGCTATTCAGAATCGTTGCCTTGATAAATACAATCAGCTCACGCTTACGCGTGGTTTCATTACGCGATTTAAATGCATTGCCAATCCACGGAATTTCGCTTGCACCTGGTACACCATCATGTTGGCCCGTGTTGGCGTCTTCCATCAATCCACCAATCACCATCACGCCACCCGACTTCACTTTCATGATCGAATCCAGTTCACGCACCTCAACAATCGGAATATCGTTGGAGATAGTTGCACCAGCAAGCTGGGCCGCCAGCACAGTGCCCGGATCTTGCACCGTGGTTACCACGCGCGACAAGGTGGGGCGAACATTGAGTGTGACTTCATTAGTCTTAAGATTGACGGATGGCAGAATCGTCATAATGATGCCAATCGGGATTGAGCGACGGGTGGTATTGAAACTCGGCTGCGTCGTGGTTACCGTACCGCCGCCACTGGTTGATGAACCACCCGTTACCTGCACCTCGAAGAAGATACGATTTTGTGCAACGGTCAACACGGCGGGCTGGTTATTGATGGCATGCAGACGCGGGCTGGACATGGTGCGCGTGGTTCCGAAGCGCTGAATCAACCGCAACAATTCATCGATATTACCAGTTGCAGAACTTTCATTCAATGCGAACGTCATCACATTATTGCTGGTAATGTCGCTGACGGATTGGAAGTTCAGGCCAAGCCTTCCATTACCCACGACTGAGTCCCAGTTAATACCACTGCGGAATTCATCAAGCAGCGTGACTTCCACAATCTTTGCCTCAATCAACACTTGGGCAGAGGCATTACGTTCCATCAATTTCAAGAACTGTGCCACCGCATCATGTTGACGCTCTGTGCCATTAATTGAAATAATTCCTGCTTGGCGGTTGATAACATAACCACCTTCAGCCGCAGCACCCGTTGCAGCAGTCGTCGTGGAAGATTCTTGGCTGCTCGTACGTGTGGTGTTGGTTGCGATGCTACTTAAAATCTCTTGGATACTGGCTTCGAGTGAAGACCATAAATCACTCTCAGCCGTTGAGTTAATGCTTGAGCTGGTACCGCTACTAATAGCGCTACTGCCACCGCTGCTTCCGCTACTACTGCTCCCGCTACTTCCGCCACTACCGCCGCTCGTGCCACCCGATCCACCACTGTCAGAGCCAGCAGACAACACATCCGTTGAGATGCTCACGCTGCTTTCGCTTGAGCGCACCAAGTTCAAGAAATCCACCGAGTAGTTTTTGATATAGGAAGTATCAGGCTCGATACGCAGCACACCATTCGTCATTTTATAGCGCAAACCACCAAGACTCGAGATACGCTCAATGACCTCATTAAACGGTTTGTTCTTGGCGCGGAAATTGATGCCGCCCTCAATCCCGTTACCCACCTCGACATCCACATCCGCAAGGCGCGAAAGTTCAAATAGCACATCACGCAGCGGTACATCTTCGGTGACGGAAATCGACACCAGTTTAGATTGGCCAATTTTTGGTGGACGCGGTGCGGCAAGAATCTGCGCAACATCAGGGATAGGTGGCGCACCTGTCTGCACCTCGCCGCTTACACCTTCGGGTAACAATGTTTTTGGATCACTTAGTTTTCGGTAATCGCTTGTTTCAAGGTTTTGGGGGCGATCAAATGGATCGTCCCCCCGAAAACCCGCGACCTCATCGCCCGGCAAGCAAGCAGTAAGTACCAAAGCTGAAACTATCAAACTTCCAATCGAAGAAAGACGCATGAGACAACCTTGAACCCACTCTTGAATGACTAGTGCTTATTATTTTTATTGTGTGCGTGAGCACATCTCTCTTGAAAACATGTTTCGTTTATGGATGCAACTCACAACAACAAATATACACAGCTTACGGATGCAAGAACTGCATTTTTATTCCATAGAGTTGCCAGAATGTCGCGTAGGCGTCTGGCATGAAGACGAAAAGTAGCAACGAAAGAATAATGGCTGGACCGAATGGAAAGACTTCACCCTTGCCAAGCATGCGCCAAACAAACGCACTTAGAACACCTAAAATTCCTGCGAATACGAGTAGTGGTGCGAAATGTATGGCATGCGGCAACCATATCGCAACCACGCCAAATAATTTTACATCGCCCCAACCTAATCCATCGCGCTTCGTCACCAATAAGAAAAGATATT
>JBMOEL010000148.1:0-3121 GCA_049314715.1 Rickettsiales bacterium | reverse complement strand
GCGGTAAACTCAAGGAACGTTGCCACGCACCATTACTGACTGAGGGGGCAGCACCTGTAGTATCTGGTGTTTCCTCAGACGCGCGACGACCTTGAATCAGGTTTTCTGGTGCTTCCACCATACGGCGGCCTCTTGGGATACATTCTGGCCCAGGGTCGGAAAAGAGTCGGCAATACTCAATCGCATCTGGTTGTTCTTGTGCTAAGCGAGTGCGCTCGACTCTGTTCATCGTACAAAGTGATGCACAATCTATTGCCCAAGCGCTCACTGGAATCATGAGCACGAAGGCAATCACCATTCTTTGATAAAATCGTCTCATGATTATTTCTCTTCAGTTGAGCTAGGGTGTAAATCATTAGATGCGCGATAAAGTTCAATATCATCCCAAGTCGCCATCACGCAGCGTTGCAGATTCTGATCCGCGCAATCCATATCCGAACCAATACTCTCATAATCTTCTTCAACGAGTGTATCGTGATGGCCAGGTTTATAGAAATAACGCGATACAGCTGGGTTGCCCGAAGCATCGGTTGTACCGCACGTATCGGGAGCATCGCCATCATCCTGCATTTTGACTTTGACATACCAGTTATCGTCTTTTTTATTTACTTCTTCAACAACTCCAAGCCTTGGTAGCCCGCGTAGGCCATCTTCATCTTCGCCGCCATTAAAGGGCAGAATCACAATATCTTTGGCTTGCGCATTATCTAGCCCTTCTATGCGTTCAGGTTCTTGGTCAGGGAAGTTTGGGAAACGGCGAGCATCTTCTACATCGTAAATATAGCCGCGCCATGTAAGTGGTGAAGCGGAATTATCTTCGATATTATCAAGTTCACCTCCCACCAGATACAGCAGAATATCTTCCGTGCCAGTTGGTTTGAAGAGCTTCTCGTGGCGGCCAATGCAATAGACTTGTTTGTCGCGAATCGTGCGTAACTGATAAAGTTTTAGCTCCGTCCAACTAGTGACCGGATCTGGGGCTTTAATAGTGACACCACCAAACGATGCTTTTGCTTCACCCCAACCACCTAATAAGCATCGCTGGTCTTTGAATTCTGCATCGCCGGCAATCCCTTCACGGCCTACACCAACGATGGCGGCATACTGTCCCTTATCGTCCATGGCGTCTTGCTCGGTTTTGGTTGAGGTTTGGATAGAACGACCCGTATCAAGCATGCGCATATAAGGCATGTTGCCCTCAAAATAATCATTGAATGCAAGGCCTTCCGCTACGCCTGATGGAAGCTCACTCTCTTCGGCGCGATCGGGGTCATAGTAGCGCATTTTGAGTTTATTAAGTGGTGTCACGGGTGCGCGCAATTTCTCGCACATGGAAGCGACAGTAGTATCATTTATATTAGGTTCCATCGGGTCGCATGCTGCTTGTTTGCGGGGAGGGTATGACCATGCGAGTGCCTGTGGCAAGGTCATGATTCCTGCGACAGAGGTGGCGGCCTGCGCTGCGCTAACAGCGGAACTTACAGTATTAATTGCACCAGCAACACTTTGTACAGCTTGTGCACCGCTTGCTAAGGCTTGTAATTCTTTTGACTGGACACCAAGTAACGCCGCGACATTACCCGCGGTTGCAGCTGCGCTACCTACCGACCCTGCAACAGATTGAAGATTCTTGAAATTACCCGTCATAGCTTGTTGAATAGAGGCGACACTTTTACCAGACATACTTTTGATGCTGTTGCCAAAGCTTTTCATGGCGGTGCCGATTTGCTCGGGCTTAAAATTCTTCACCGAGGCGCTGAACGAACCCCATTGTGTCTGAAGGTTTGCCGACAGGTCCTTAACGTTAATATTTTTCATTTGCTCGCCGATTTTTGCGAGATTGCCCGATTGGCTTTGCAGGAATCGCGCAGCTTCGATGGCTTGAGCACCACCAGGAACATTTTGTGCGATGTTCAAGAATTGCTGCTGAACAGCTGGAGCAATATTCTTCATGAGCTCTTGCTGATCCATTTGGCTTAAGCCCGTTCTTTGCGCGCTAATGATTTGGCGCAATTCACCCACTGTTGTGCTACCACCGACACTGCCAATACCTGGAATATTGGCGCGCGCGCCAACACTCAGATTGCTCACCAATTCACTATCAGCAATGCCGGATAGTCCGTTCTTTGCACGATCAAGCAGGCTGGTGGTGCTTGCGACGGTTGCCTCTGGCGTTGCTGCGCTTTGTGCTGCTATAAACTGGCGCACTTCGCCCACCGTGGTGCTGCCTGAGACATTGCCGAGGCCCGGTATATTCATGCTGGCGCTGCCGCTAATACTATTGAAAAGTTTACTATCTGGGAAATTGGCTATAGAGTTGCGCGCGTTGGTTAATGTACTTGAGATATTTTGACCAGCGGCGGATGGGTTAAAGTTGCCCATCATATTCGCGCCTTGCTTGAGCATATTGCCAGCCTTGTCAATCGTCATATCTGAGGGCAATTGCGACAACATGCCTGTTGGGATATTCAATGCACTAGCATACTTATTCAGATCACCTGCCGTAAAATTTTTCAGCATGCCAATCTGACTTTGCATGAAAGGGCCAATCTGTTCGGGCTTAAAACCTTTCATGGCCTCCATGATATTGCCTTGCGCCTTTGAGAATGCGGCATTCAAATCAACATTCATGCCGCCTTTCATGAGATTAGGCAGCTTGCTGCTTAAGTCGGCAGCAGAGCCTAACAATCCCGATACTTTGTCGATGGGAAAATCAGGTGCAAAGGTGGAGATGAGGTCTTTGTTTGCATCAATGATTCCTTTTAACTCTGAAGGCTTCAAGTTTTTAAGGCTGTCTGGTAGATTCTTGAAATCCAGCTTACTCAGGCTTGATTTTAGATCTGTTACCATTGCCTTTAATGCTCTAAGAGGATTGAGCGGTATCATTGGTGGAGTTATCCAGCTTCGGTCTCGGTTTGTGTTGTAGTCGGTCCCGCAGGCTGGCATTTCAGGCGTTAGCGCCCTATAACATATCGAGCACGGCATCGGGATACAAAGTCCAAGCGGAGTTACTGGTGTAGGAGGAACGGGAACGCAGCACGGGTCTTTCTGTAGGCCGGAATTGGCAGCGCAGCTTTTGTTAAATGCGATGCGTTTTTCCATATTTTCAGTGAAATTAGTT
>JBMOEL010000147.1:0-3126 GCA_049314715.1 Rickettsiales bacterium | reverse complement strand
ATCGACAGGCACCATGACTTCAATGCCGTTTTTCGCGCAAATCTGTTGGTCAACCTCACCAAAACCCGGCGCCATATGCACCACGCCTGTGCCCTCGCCTTCGGTTACGGCATCACCACCATCGAGCACTTTGAATGCGTTCTTAGTATCTTTGAAGAATGGGAAGAGCGGTTCGTAGGAAAGGCCGATGAGGTGAGTATTCTGTATGACGTCGATAGTACCAAGTTCATACATGGTGACCTTTTTACCCTTTGCGTCTATCTCGTCCACGGCGACACCGATAGTAGACGAAAGCCTCGCTGTGGATGAATCGAGCATGATGTAAACATCATTGCCACTTTTCACGCTGACATATTTGAGTGTCGGGCTCACAGCCAAAGCAAGGTTGCTAGGCAATGTCCAAGGCGTCGTCGTCCACGCGATGAGGTAATAGTTTTTTGCGTCAGGTGCGCCTTTCGGTTTTTCCTTCAGCTTAAACTTCACATAGGCCGCTTTATCTTCACGCTCTCTTGTCGCATTGTCGATGCGCGTTTCGAAATTTGAAACAGGTGTTTCTGCCGCCCACGAATACGGCATCACGCGCATGGATTCGTAAATCAGGCCTTTGTTATAAAGCTCTTTGAACGCCCAGAGGCACGACTCCATGAATGGAGTGTCCATCGTTTTATAGTCGTTCTTGAAATCCACCCAGCGGCCTTGGCGGTTGACGTAATATTCCCAATCGGCGGTGTATTTCATGACCGACGTTCGGCAATGCGCATTGAATTTGTCGATGCCGAATTGCTGAATCGCAGCGCGACCACTAATATTCAATTCCTTCTCGGCGCCCATTTCGGCGGGCAAGCCGTGACAGTCCCACCCGAATCGGCGCTCGACGCGTTTGCCATTCATGGTTTGGTAGCGGGCAATCGCGTCTTTCACATAACCTGTCAGGAGGTGTCCGTAATGCGGCAGGCCATTGGCGAAGGGCGGGCCGTCGTAAAACACGTAGGCGTTTTTCGCATCGCGCGCGTTTACAGATTTTTCAAATGTGCCGTCGCTATTCCAGAAGGTGAGGATTTCCTCTTCTAGCTTGGCGAAGTCGGGATTGGCGTCAATGTCGGGGTAATGTTTCATGAGACGCTGTGATAACTAAGGCATCGGCAAAAATCCAGCGCTACTCGTAGATATATCTGCGCAGACGCTTGATTTTCGGTTCTCTCGTTGCAAAGCGCACGCGCAGGCTGTAGTAAAGCAGCATGGCGGGGCTGAGCATTAGTTCGATGACGGCTATCGCAAATATACAATCATAGGTTTAGCAGAATTCCATCAATATTACAACCATTGAGAGAGTTATGCAACCCATAAGGAGAAGCGCATGGAATCGCAACGTCTGACTGACCGCCTTGTTGCCTATTGGAATCTTATCCGGAAAGAGTCGGTCATGCCTGAATTTGCGCATTTCAATAAATCTGCAATCGCGGATATTTGGCAGCAATGCATGCTGTTTACGGTACAACCTACGGCTGATGGAGTGCCGCCAATCGTGAATTTCTATGGGGTGGGCGAAAAGGTCAAATCGCTCTACACTAAAGATATGACGGGACAGACCATTACCACCGGCCAAAAACATTTTCAGGGCGCGGCGCTCATCAAAAGAATTGCGGATGTGATTGCCAAACCCGAGCCGCTTTTTGACCAAGGTCAATTCGTGAATGAGCGTAGTAAAATTGTGAAATACCGCTCCTGCATGCTGCCATTTGGAACGGATAATCGCGTGACGCATGTGGTCGTTGGTTTAAGCTGGAGAGAATTTTAGTATGAGCGACCATTCGCACGAACAACTCGATACCAAACTGATGAGTCTTGGGCGTGACCCAAAGCGTGATTTGGGCTCGGTCAACCCGCCCGTGCACCGCACGAGTACGGTCATTTTCCAAGACTTCGCGACGTTTGATGCCTATGAGCAGGGCAAGAACGACCATCGCGGTTATGGGCGCTACGGTACGCCGACGAGCGATGCGCTGGAAGAAGCAATCGTAGAGCTTGAGGGCGCGGATAATGCGATTATCACCGCATCAGGCTTGGCGGCGATTACCACGCCCATGTTGGCGTTTTTGAATGCGGGTGATCATGTGCTGGTACCCGATTCGCTCTATAGTTCGGGCCGCCATTTTGTGCAAAAAGAATTGCCGCGCCTTGGTATCGAGGTGCAGTTTTACGACCCGACGATTGGTGCGGGAATTGAAAAGCTGATGAAGAAAAACACCAAAGTGGTGTATTGCGAAAGCCCTGGATCGCTGACGTTTGAGATGCAGGATATTCCTGCTATCGCCAAAGTCGCGCATGCGCATGGCGCGCTGGTATTTGCGGATAATACATGGGCAACACCGCTATTGCAGAAACCTTTCGCGATGGGGGTAGATATCTCCATTCACTCCGCCACCAAATATATTGGTGGCCACTCGGATTTAGTGATGGGTGTGGTGACCTGCAAAAAAGAACATTACCCGCAACTCAAACGCACCCATAAAAATCTCGGTGCCTGCGCAAGCAGCGATAATTGCTACCTCGCGCTACGCGGACTTCGCACCATGGCGCTGCGTCTCAAGCAACATCAGGAAAATGCGCTGGAGGTGGCGAAATGGTTCCAGAACGTGCCGGAAGTCGCACGCGTGCTCTACCCTGCTCTGCCCGATGATGCAGGGCATGCACTCTGGAAACGTGACATGACAGGCGCGAGTGGACTATTTGCGGTGGAGCTCAAAAAGCCCATCACGAAACCTGCGCTTGCCGCCATGCTCGATACGCTCAAGCATTTCGGCATGGGCTTTAGCTGGGGTGGCTATGAGTCGCTGGTGATTGCGTATCAACCCGCCAAAATGCGCAGCGCCACGAATTGGGACAAAGACACATGGCTGCTTCGTTTCCACATCGGCCTTGAAGCACCAAGCGATTTAATTGCGGATTTGGATGCTGGGTTTGGTCGCTTACGCGCGGCTCTTAAGAACGCTGCTTAGTATTATGGGTTTTTACTAGGTTTTCTGGGGGTTTTCTAACAAAATGCCCTGTTTATTAACTATTGGTTAATGATTCTTTTATATCATTTACCAATATGGGTACTGATATCACAACAACATCCCCTTC
>JBMOEL010000146.1:0-3156 GCA_049314715.1 Rickettsiales bacterium | reverse complement strand
TGCTCCTTGCCCTGAAAATAATAACGCCAACGCCATAACTTACTGCCCGTGGGTGATACTTCAAGTGTCAGACCGCCACCATCGGACATGCGATAAGGCTTCGTCTTGGGTTTGAGATTTTTGATTTCAAGTTCAGTAAGTGCCATGGGTATATTCTCCAAATCTACCCGTAAATCTACCCGCATTAGATATGGATTGCAACTCTGCTCACTGGAACGCATTAAACGATGAAATCATTGTTTTTCATGGTTTTTTAGCTATTTCTTGAATCTTATTGGAACTCCCTGAATCAGGGAAATGGAGGAGAGGATGGGATTCGAACCCACGTTACGGTATTACCCGTAAACCGGTTTAGCAAACCAGCGCCTTCAGCCACTCGGCCACCTCTCCACACTATCGCAGGAATCTATGCGCAGGGCTATTGCGAATAAGGGAATTCATTTCGATTGTCAAAGCGTTATCTGCGTGGCTTGCCAGCACTCTAATTATCACCTATATCGGCACCGCAACCAACCAAGGAGACTCGCATGAAACGTATGTTACTCAGCATGACTATCCTGACGACCCTGATTGCCTCTGCCCCAGCCATGGCCGGTGAGCGCGACGAACTCTGCGCTGCCTTTGCGACATGGCGCGAAGCCCTCTCAAGCGGCAAAGCAGAAAATGTCGTGCAGCTTTATAATAGTGATGCGGTATTACTCGCCACCTTGGCTGATGAGCCCATTATTAATCAGAAAGAGCGCACCGCCTATTTCACCAAACTAACCGCGAAAAAGAATCTGAAGGCGACCGTAAACAAGGAATTTATCCGCGTACTGGATGAAGATGATGCGGTCATTAGCGGTGTCTACACCTTCAGCTTCGACGAAAACGGTAAATCGGTCAGCATTCCCGCGCGCTACACGTTTGTCTACGAGAAGCAATATGGTGAATGGCGCATTGTCGAGCACCACTCATCCAAGCTACCATCTCTAAAATAAATGCTGCAGGCGCTGGGCTAATTCAAAATAGGTTGGAATCCCCAGCGCAATGTTAAACGGTAAGGTGATACTGATAGCGAGGGTCAGATAAATTCCCGGATTCGCCTTCGGTATCGCCATCCGTACCGCCGCAGGTGCGGCGATGTAGGACGCACTGGCAGCCATGGTGGATAAAATGGCCACCCCACCTATCGATAAGCCTGCCCATGTTCCGGCCACACCGCCAAGCAACCCGAAGAGTAATGGTACCGTGGTGCCGAAAATCAGCATGAAGGGAAGCGACGATTTCGCGTCTTTGAAGCGTGAAGCCGCGACCACACCCATTTCAAGCAGGAAGAATACAAGCACGCCTTGGAATGGCGCCACAAACACACCCGTGATTTTCTCAACGCCCTGTGCGTCCGCAAACAGACCTACAACCACACCGCCTGCGAGTAAAATCACACTCTTGCCGGTCAGCGCTTCATGCACCACTGCGCCAAGACTGATTTTATGCTCTTTATTCATAAGCCCCGCCAAGGCGAGTGCCACTACAATACCGGGGATTTCCAATAGCACTAGCAACGCGGTCAAAAACCGCTCATACTCAATGCCCGACTGTTCGGCAAAGTTGAGCGCCGCCATGAAAGTAACTGCCGAAACAGAGCCAAAATGTGCTGCTACTGCTGCGGAATCCGTAACGCTAAGGCGACCCAACCCACGTGCTAACAGATAGGCAATAATCGGCGTTGTAACACCGAGCGCAATCGTCGCCATCATGGGGTGAATTAATTGCTCAACGCTTGTAGTAGAAAGCGCAATGCCGCCCTTAAGGCCAATCGCAAACAAGAGATACATCGAAATCGTTTCATGCACCTGCGGTGGAACACGCAAATCGCTTTTAATAAGCGCCGCAAACGCACCAATCACAAAACAGATAACGGCAGGGCTGGTAAGGTTAACCAAAATCAGGTTCGTATCCATGAGCGCACCTCCATGTTTGGAGGCTTACTACATGCATTTATGAATTTTGCACGAATTATTTAGAATAATTCGACGTCATCTTCCTGTGAATTAGCTATTGAGGCGCTAAGCGTCACTGCGTCATGCACGGCAAGACCGCGTGTTTTAGCAACCTCAAACAATTTTTGGCGAATAGCCGATAAGGTCATAAAAGAACCAAGCTTTTCAAGTGCCTCTGCCGTATCCGTTGGCAAGGGATTGGTAAGCGGTTCTTTCTCGTGATCACGCATAGCTTTGATGAGAGCGATGATATTGGAAATAATCTGCGAGTTACGATCTTGGAATTGCACGCTCACCGTAATACGACCAATATGTGAGGAAATCTCACGCACCATTTTGGAAGAATCCTGCATGATGGATGAGACATTTGCGTTCTGTGCTAGTAGCGCTTGCATCAAACCATCCAGCTCCGCGCGCGCCGAGATATTCGCCGACATATCGGTACCCGCCACTTTACCTAACGTCTCACGTCCCGTACGCAAGGTACGAGAAATCGAGCCAATCTGGCTTTGCATATCACGCGCCATGCCATCAATTTGTGTCGAGACTTGCTTAACCTCGTCCGCCACCACGGCGAATCCGCGCCCTGCTTCCCCTGCCCTAACAGCCTCAATCGTCGCATTCAACGCCAACATGCGTGTTTCGTTATTAATCTTATTCACTTTCTGAATAAATTTCTCAATACCCTCAAGCTGCTCAATCACACCTTCCATCGCAAATGCTAGTGACATAGCATTTTCAGAAATCGTCACGATTTTATCAATCGTATCATTGATATTAAAACTCATCTTATGAATGAATTCTTCAACCGTAATCGCGCGCCCATCATATTCAAGCTGGCTTAGGGTCTGAACTAACTTTTCAAGCACGTCACCTTGTTGGCTGGCAGACTGCGCCAACACCCTAAAACCACCACTGAGGTCAGTGGCAGCAGATTCCACCTCAGCCGCCGATTCGGTGAGTGTTTTGCACACAGCCTCATAACACACATCAATCGCCGCATGATTGATTGTATCGGGCGCACAGGCTGGCAAATCATTGCTCACCGCGAGTTCAAGCTTGGTCATTGGAAACACCTTATCTTTAAGCTATTTTACAACCATTCCGTGTGCAATCTGGAAACCGCAGCAATATCAACCCTAGGTGGAAAGATAATTGTATAAGACATACCTAT
>JBMOEL010000145.1:0-3202 GCA_049314715.1 Rickettsiales bacterium | reverse complement strand
CGTGTAGACACGCCTGCAGGTTTGGAGGATTTATTATGAAGAGTGCCGCTATGAAACATGCCCCCGCAACTTCCGTGACTCATGACCAGATGGCCAATGCGATTCGCGCCTTGAGTATGGATGCGGTGGAAAAAGCAAAATCCGGCCACCCCGGTATGCCGATGGGTATGGCGGATGTGGCAACGGTACTCTTTACCGAATTCCTCAATATTAATCCCAAACACCCTGAATGGCCAAATCGTGACCGCTTTATTCTCTCGGCGGGTCATGGGTCGATGCTGCAATACGCGCTGCATTACCTGATGGGCTATGAGGACATGACGCTCGAGCAAATCAAAAACTTCCGCCAGTGGGGCGCGAAAACGGCGGGTCACCCTGAATATGGTCATGCGCAAGGGATTGAGACGACAACGGGACCACTGGGGCAGGGCATTGCTAATAGTGTTGGGTTCGCGCTGGCGGAGCGTTTGCTGAACGCCGAGTTTGGTGACTCAGTAAATCATTATACCTATGTGATTGCAGGGGATGGGTGCTTGATGGAAGGCATTAGCCTTGAGGCGGCTTCGCTTGCGGGGCATTTGAAACTCAACAAACTCATCGTGCTATTTGACGATAATGGCATCTCGATTGATGGCCCAACTTCGCTTGCGATTAGTGACGACCATTGCAAACGTTTCGAGGCGCAGGGTTGGAACACGCAGAGCATTGATGGTCATGATGCGGCAGCGATTCGCGCGGCGATTCTCAAGGCGCAAAAGTCCGACAAGCCAACGCTGATTGCCTGCAAAACAGTGATTGCGAAAGGTGCGCCAACCAAAGCTGGCAAGAACTCAAGCCACGGTTCGCCACTGGGTGATGAAGAGATTGCAGGGGCACGTAAGAACCTTGGTTGGAGCTATGCACCGTTTGAAATTCCCGATGAGATTTTGAATGCATGGCGTGATTCGGCCAAGCGCGGCGCCGGTGAATATGCAGCGTGGGAAAAGAAATTTGCGGCACTACCGAAAGATACGCAGAGCGAATTCACTGCCCGTATGGCGGGTGATTTTGGTGATGCTTGGGTGAAAGCGCTGGATGAGTTCAAGCGCGCTCTTGCTGAGAGCAAACCGAAAGAAGCGACGCGTCAGTCGAGCCAGAATGTGCTGGAGGCGATTGTGCCCCACGCACCAGCATTGCTGGGTGGTTCGGCGGATTTGACGGGTTCGAACAATACGAAAACGAAACCTATGAAAGGTATCTCGGCTGATGACTTTAGTGGCCGTTATATCTATTACGGTGTGCGTGAACATGCGATGGGCGCGGCGATGAACGGCATTGCGCTGCATGGTGGTTTCGTACCCTATGGCGGAACATTCCTCGTATTCACGGATTATTGCCGTCCGGCGATTCGTTTGAGTGCGCTCATGCAGCAGCGCGTGATTTACGTGATGACGCATGATTCGATTGGCTTGGGTGAAGATGGCCCGACGCACCAACCTGTTGAGCATATTGCGTCCTTGCGTGCGATGCCGAATCTGCATGTCTTCCGCCCTGCGGACGCGATGGAAACCGCCGAGTGCTGGGCACTCTCACTTGCCTCACGCGAGACGCCTTCGGTGTTGGCACTGAGCCGCCAAGCGGTGCCTGCCTTGCGCACGGAATATACGAAAGATAATTTATGTGCGAAGGGTGCCTATATTCTGCGCGAAGCGAGCAGCACGCCGCAAGTCGTGCTGATGGGTACCGGTACGGAGCTGCATTTGTGCACACAAGCGCAAGTGATATTGGAAGAGAAGGGTATTTCAACCCGCGTGGTGTCGATGCCATGTGCTGATTTATTTGCGGCGCAACCGAAGCGTTACCAAGAGCAAGTGCTGGGCGTTGACGCGCTGCGCATTGCGGTCGAGGCAGGTATTGGCTTTGGCTGGGAACGCTGGATTGGTGATAATGGTGTGTTCATCGGTATGCAGGGTTTTGGTGCCTCTGCGCCCGCGCCAGAGCTTTATAAGCAATTTGGTATCACGGTCGATGCGATTGTGAAAGCGGCGGAAAACGCATGAGCCTGAAACAAAAATTTACGCGCTGGTATTACGGCGAGTTCGTGAATGACCCTCAAAACGAGGTCATCATGTTCGGCATGACACGCCCGCTCAGTGCTGGGCGTTGGGAATGGGCAGTGCGTATCTTACGGAAGTTTGTAAAATTTTAATTGTGTCGCGGCGCTCAGGCGCTATAACGCGCCCATGACAATCAAAATCGGAATTAACGGATTAGGTCGTATTGGTCGTGCGGTGGCGCGGGCGATTATCGAAGAAGGTTACGACGACATTCAACTGGTTGCGGCCAATGGTTCCGCACCTAATGATGTCCACGCGCATCTGCTGCAATTTGATTCGGTGCATGGGCGTTTCCCAAATACCATTACGTTCGATGAACATGGTATTGATATGGGTCGTGGAAAAATCACCATTACGCATGAGCGCGACCCTGCCAAAATTGATTGGGCGAAACTTGGCGTGGATGTGGTTTTGGAATGCACGGGTGCGTTCAATAGCAAGGATGCCGCGAGTATTCACCTGAAACAAGGCGCAAAGCGCGTATTGATTTCTGCCCCTGCGGGCGATGATTGCCCGACCTTTGTGTATGGTGTGAATTGTAACGGCCTGAAGGCCGAGCACACGGTTTTTTCAGTAGGTTCATGTACGACGAATGCGCTCGCGCCGCTGGTGAAGGTGTTGGACGAAAATTTTGGTATCGCTTCAGGTCACATGACGACGATCCACGCCTATACGGGCGATCAGAATCTGGTAGATGGCACGCATAAGGATTTACGCCGTGCGCGCGCCGCAGCACTTTCGATGATTCCAACGAAAACGGGTGCCGCAAAAGCGATTGGCCTCGTATTGCCGCAACTTGCTGGCAAGCTGGATGGTACGGCGATTCGTGTGCCGACGGCCAATGTATCGTTGGTTGATGTGACGGTGCATGTGACGAAAGCCACCGACAAGAACGCGGTGAATGACGCACTGAAAACGGCCTCTGCCAAGATGCTCAAGAATGTATTGAAAACCGATGAGCGCCCGCTCGTGTCGATCGACTATACGCATGATAATGGCAGCTCAATTGCAGATCTGACGGCGACCCGTGTTATCGGCGGCAATCTGGTGCGCGTGGCGGCGTGGTATGATAATGAGTGGGGATTTAGCTGCAGAATGCTGGACTT
>JBMOEL010000144.1:0-3287 GCA_049314715.1 Rickettsiales bacterium | reverse complement strand
TGTCGAGACCGAGGCAATGTTCCGTTCGGTGATTGCTAAGTTCGAAGAATATGTAAAGCTGAATAAAAAAATCCAGCCCGAAACACTCGGTGCGGTTTCCAAAATCACGTCACCTTCCGTGCTGGCCGATACGGTGGCGGCACATATGGCGATTGATATTCCGCAAAAGCAGGAAATTCTGGAATTCACCAAGATCGCCGAGCGTTTGGAGCATGTATATGCGCTGATGGAGTCGGAAATCGGCGTGCTGAATACCGAGAAGCGTATTCGTGGCCGCGTGAAGCGCCAGATGGAAAAAACCCAGCGTGAATATTACCTCAACGAGCAGCTCAAAGCGATTCCGAAAGAACTTGACGAGCTGGATGAAGGGCGCGACGAGCTTGCGGAGATGGAAGAAAAGCTAAAGAAGACCAAGTTTTCCAAGGAAGCAACAGAGAAATGCAGTGCGGAGCTTAAGAAGCTGCGCACGATGAGCAGCATGTCGGCGGAAGCATCGGTGATTCGTAACTATCTCGACTGGATGGTGACGATTCCGTGGAAGAAAGCGACCAAAATCAAAACGGATTTAGTGGCTGCTGAAAAAGTGCTTGATGATGATCATTATGGTCTCGAAAAAGTAAAAGAGCGTATTTTGGAATATCTCGCGGTGCAGGCGCGCACCAAGCAAATTAAAGGCCCCATCCTTTGCCTTGTTGGCCCTCCGGGTGTGGGTAAAACCTCGCTGGCGCGCTCGATTGCGAAAGCAACGGGGCGTAACTACGTGAAGATTGCCCTTGGTGGCGTGCGTGATGAGGCGGAGATTCGTGGCCATCGCCGTACTTATATCGGGTCGATGCCTGGTAAGCTGATTCAGTCGATGAAGAAAGCCAAGTCAAGCAATCCAATGATTCTGATGGATGAGATTGATAAAATGGGCCACGATTTCCGTGGCGACCCTGCCTCCGCGCTGCTGGAGGTTTTGGATCCCGAACAGAATAAAAACTTTAACGATCATTATCTCGAAGTAGACTATGATTTGTCGGACGTGATGTTCATTACCACCGCCAACTCGCTTGATATGCCGCGCCCGTTGCTGGACCGTATGGAGATTATTCGTCTCAGTGGTTACACCGAAGACGAGAAGGTGAACATCGCCCGCATGCATTTAATTCCCAAAGTCCTCAAAGACCATGGGCTAAAGAAAGACGAGTGGACGATTTCCGAAGATGCATTACGCGGTGCGATTCGTTATTACACACGTGAGGCAGGGGTGCGTAGCCTTGAGCGCGAGATTTCGAAAATGGTGCGTAAGTCCGTCAAAGAAATCATGATGGGTAAAAAGACGTCGGTACATGTGAGCCTCAAGAATCTTGGCAAATTCCTTGGTGTGAAGAAATATAGCTACGGCGCGGCCGAGGAAAAAGACCAAGTGGGCGTGACGACTGGCCTTGCATGGACCGAAACGGGCGGTGATTTGCTGGTGATTGAGTCGGTGATTATGCCTGGACGCGGTAAATTCACCGTGACGGGTAAGCTCGGTGATGTGATGAAGGAGTCTGTGGAGGCGGCGTCAAGCTATGTGCGCTCACGGGCGCTGGATTTCGGCATTAAGCCGCCCATATTCAAGCAAACCGACATTCACGTGCACGTGCCTGAGGGCGCAACGCCGAAAGACGGCCCATCGGCGGGTATCGCGATGTGCACGACGATTGTCTCGGTGCTCACGGGCATCCCTGTTAGCAAGAATGTCGCCATGACGGGAGAAGTCACCCTGCGTGGCACCGTATTGCCCATTGGAGGCCTCAAGGAGAAGCTTCTCGCCGCATTGCGTGGGGGTATCACCAAAGTACTCATACCCCATGAAAACGTCAAAGATCTCGAAGAGATTCCCGATAACGTGAAAAAGGGTCTTGAGATTATTGCGGTGAAGCATGTGGACGAAGTGCTTAAGCACGCTTTGGTGCGGATGCCGGAACCGATTAAAGATTGGGTCGAGGTTGAGGATGCGAACGTCCTCAAAAAGTCGGATGATGACGAGGATAGCAGCGTAAGACCTCATTGATTCCTTATGCGCTGGCGCAGATAATCCAACCAATCACCTGATAGCCGTTAATTGTAATTTTTTTGGCATATTTGCTGTGTGCATTTGTGCATGCGTAGTTCCGCTATTTTATAAGATATTCCGCATGTTAACGCACCTTGACATGCGTCACTAGTCGACCTACATCACCTTAAGAATTATTAAAGAAATTAATAAAAAAAACCACAAGAGCCATACATGTTACATGATCAGCAGACCATAAAAAATGTCTCGAATTTCCTGAAGGTTTTGGGGAATTACTATCGTCTGCAAATCGTCAATTTGCTGATTTCGGGCGAAAAGAACGTGACAAAAATCAATGAACACGTCACGGTGAGCCAACCCGCTTTGTCCCAGCATCTTTCCAAATTGCGCCGTGCTGGTATTGTTTCGTTTCGTCGTGATCGCCGCCAGATTTATTACGCCATCAATGACCAGAGCGTGCTCAACGTGTTGAAGGTGATGGTGGACTTTGTTCCGCAAACTGCACCAACGCGCGACAAGAAGCAGGCGTAAGCTGATTAGCGCCCACGGCCTTGGTCTTTTCCCGTCTCTTTGACCGTTCCCAAATATTGCTCTTTGCTACGCATCACCATGCGGGCGAGCATTTTCAGTAGCGCTGCGAGTTTCTTGCGGCCTTCGGGCGTACTCACATCTACTTCATCAAGCATCTTAGGGTCGAGCGTTTGTAGCCCATAGGTGAGCTTATATTCGAGCGGATTGGTGATGACGGTTTCAGCGAGTTGACTCAGCGCCTCGGCCAAATCCTCATGCGACATTTCGTCCATTTCCTCAAACGTCGGAAGGGTGCGGATTTCCTCCGCATCGTCGGATGGTTTAATGGATGGCGGGTTTGTGTTCATTGCTTGCGCCTCCCTCCGGCGTCACCATGGCGAGTGCCATGAATTCCTCGAATTTGGAAAAGCCCAAAAATGCAACGCCGGCTTGTAAATTATCCATCGTATCGCCACCAAGATTTTCATTCACCCACTTCACGCGGTTGGATGGACGGTCTGAGGCGATGTACGCAAAATAATTGAAAAACTTGTGGCCGGGGAAATTGAACTTGAGTGTTTTATTGACGACATCAATGGTGAAAGAACCAATCAACGTGCCATTTTTGAAGACATGCGTGGTCTGGCCTTGCTCTTCAATCTGGATGCCGAATTTTTCGTAGGATTTCTGTGTCATCCAGCGCTGATAGCAGTCTTAGGCGCGCGTTTCAAGA
>JBMOEL010000143.1:0-3322 GCA_049314715.1 Rickettsiales bacterium | reverse complement strand
GATGTCATTCTTGGTGAAGATGGCAACGACACTATTTGGGGCGGCACGGGCAATAACAACATACAAGGTGGCGCGGGTAACGACCTCATTAACACCTACATTGACGGATTTGCGAACCGTACGCTGGAATCTACCAATAGCCTTATTAGTGGTGGTGCGGATGCCGATATTTTCCAATTTAGCTATGTATTCAACGCAGCAGGCAACGGTTCTACCAATGCCAGCGATGCGCATATCATCACCGACTTCAACCTCGCGCAGGATAGGTTGGGCATCGGCCTTTATTTTGATACCAACGCAGGCTTAGCGGGCTACGAGCAAATCCTGTTCAATAGCGCGGCGATTAGCTCGACAGCAGCCACTGTCTATAATGGTATAAATTCGACGCTGATTAACTTAGCCATGCAAGGCGGCTATACCAGCACCATCACGCTGGTTGGCGTCACCGTTGAACAATTTGCGACCGTTCAGTTCGCCTAGTTTTTTAATGCCTTCGACATCGGCATGCTGCCTAGTCTTCAGCGCAGCTTCGCTGGCTCAAGGCTGACTCGATTCTACTGAATCTCGAATAACGAGAATGCCATATTGTAAGTCTATCCATTCTGCTTGCAATGAGCGAAACTGTTTGTTATGCCCCGCCCTCTACACTACCAGTGTGCGATCATGGCGGAATTGGTAGACGCACTACCTTGAGGTGGTAGCGCCGCGAGGCGTGGAAGTTCGAGTCTTCTTGATCGCACCATTATCCAAAGGGCTTATTGCCCTTTGGATAATGGTATGGATTGAGCGGACACCACAATGTCTTCTTGATCGTATGTTACACAACTAAGGACAAACCTATCGACTAACGCAACGCGTTACATTGAGGCTCATCATGGCGGATAAAGAACAGCAATCCGATAGCGCCGCCAGCGAGCAGTTCGTTCTCGACCCCGAATTGGGGTTCACACTGGCCCCCGAATTTGTTGCTGAAGTCATCCTCGCCATTGACCGCGAAGATACCAGCCTCGCCCATGAACTCGTCGCCCCCCTGCTTGCCCAAGATCAGGCGGAGTTATTCGAGCAGCTTTCGCCCGACCAACGTCGTTGGCTAACCGAAACCTTAGCAGCCGAATTCGATTCAGAAGTCTTGGCTGAGCTTTCACCCGAAGTTGTCGAAGACGTGATGGAAACGCTCGGCGCCACTAAATCGGCAGAAGTCATTGCCGAGATGGAAACCGACGATGCGGTGCATATTCTCGAGGATTTGACACCCGAAGAGCAGCAAGAACTGCTCGAGGAAATGCCCGAGGATATACGCGAGGACCTCGAAGAAAGTTTGAATTACCCCGAAGAATCCGCCGGCCGTATGATGCGCAAGGCGCTCGTCGCCGTGCCAAAGGATTGGACCGTAGGCGAAACAATCGACTATCTGCGCGCACATGACGGACTTCCTGATAATTTTTACGTAATTTATGTAGTCGACGTCGCCTTCAAGCCTATCGGGCGGCTGATGCTGGGCACCATGCTGCACCACAAGCGCGACGTGAGCATCGACAGCATCATGAGCGATGTCTACGCGGTGGAAGGCACGACCGACCAAGAAGAAATCGCCCACATGTTCCGCAAATATGCCCTCGTCGAAGCCCCCGTGGTGAATGCGCAGGGCACGCTGATTGGCACCATCACGGTCGATGACGTGGTCGATGTGATTCAAGAAGAAGGCGACGAGGATTACCTCGCAGCCGGTGGTGTGAGCACGCAGGATTTCCAATCCCGCTTGATTGACACGGTTAAAGCACGTTTTGGTTGGCTGTTTGTGAACCTGCTGACGGCATTACTGGCGTCTATGGTGATTGGCCAATTCGAAGATTCGATTGAGAAAATCGTTGCCCTCGCCGTGGTCATGCCGATTGTGGCGAGTATGGGCGGCAATACCGGCACGCAGGCAGTGACGGTCGCCGTGCGCGCCATTGCCACCAAATCACTGACCGATGCCAATCAATGGAGCCATATCCGCAAGGAAATGCTGATTGGATTATTCAATGGTGTGGCGCTGGGCGCGATTATGGCGGGAGGTGCCTATCTGTGGTTCCACGACGTGATGTTTGCCCTCGTACTTCTCCTTGCCGCCGTGGGTACAATGATGATGGCAGGTTTATTCGGCGCGCTCATTCCCATTACGCTCCATCATCGCGGTATCGACCCTGCGATTTCCTCTAGCATCTTCCTCACGACAGTCACGGATTGTGTGGGGTTTTTGAGTTTTCTAGGGTTAGCGACACTTATTTTACTATAAACGCACGCCTGCATGCCCGTTGAGGGCGTAAGCCCAGCGGCGCTTGAGCGCACTATAAACCATTGTAACCATTGTATCGGTGCACACGAATCCCTAAGTAACACTCAGTAGGTACAACATGCGTTTTTTATTCACGGTACTCCTTATGTCATTGCTCAACACCACAGCCACGGCTGCCCCTAAAACCGAAACCGCTATTTTGGCGGCGGGGTGTTTCTGGTGCATTGAGCCACCTTATAATAATGCAGAAGGTGTATTAAAAACCACCGTGGGCTATACGGGTGGGAACGTCAAAAACCCAACCTATGATGATGTGACCAGCAAAAAATCTGGCCATTATGAAGCCATCGAAGTGGTCTATGACCCTGCCGTGATTTCCTATGCGCAGATTCTTGATATTTTCTGGCAGAACATCGACCCCACCGACGCAGGCGGCCAATTTTATGATCGCGGCCAAAGCTATCACACGGCGATTTTTGTGGCCAATGACGCACAAAAGAAAGCGGCGGAAGACTCCTTAGCAGCCACTGCCAAGACGCTTGGTAAACCAATCGCGACGAAGATTCTGCCTGCTGCAACCTTCTATCCGGCGGAAGACTATCACCAAGAATACTATAAGAAAAACAAGCTGCACTACAACGCTTACAAAGCGGGTAGCGGCCGCGAAGAAAAAATCAAGAAACTGTGGGGGAAGTAGCGACTAGCTAATCAGCCTTAGATTCTCAAGCACCTTGAGTTCTTCTGCTGTGGCGGGCTCGTCATTATCGTTCACGAACACAGCACTATCGAGCGATTTGGAAAGCTCGCTATCCATCGTCGTCTTGTCGGTGCGTTTGAATTTTCCGTCTACGAATGCACCATCTTCAATCGAGAGTGACTCATGCATAATCGTGCCCTGCACGCGCGCTGAGGCGTATAAAATCACCGACTTGGCTTTTACCAAGCCTTCAATTTCACCATACACATGCACGAGCTCTGCAACGACGTCGCCCTTCACGCGGCCATTGGGGCGCACGGTTGCGACTTTGCAGCGCACATTGCCAT
>JBMOEL010000142.1:0-3327 GCA_049314715.1 Rickettsiales bacterium | reverse complement strand
AGAACGGGATTATTCTTCGTACGGCGCGATAAGACCTGAATCGTCCGACGACTTTCTTCGTCGCGTCCAATCACGGGGTCAAGCTTACCATTTTGAGCGAGTTCCGTGAGATCTTTCGTGTATTTTTTGAGCGCCTCGAATTGGTCCTCCGCCTGCGGTGAATCTGCGGTTCTGCCCTTGCGCATGTCATTCACAGCATCATTAAGTTTCGCGCTCGTCACACCCTCTTCTTTAAGGATTTTACCAGCCGGCGCATCCACCGCCAGAGCGAGCGCCTGAAGTAGCCGCTCAACGGTCAAAAATTCATCCCCCGCTTTACTGGCGAGTTGCTGCGCGGCATCCATCAATTTGGCAGTCTCAGGGGGCATATAGAGCTGCCCTGCACCTGAACCCTCCACTTTGGGCATTTTCTTCAGCTCCGCCTGCGCACGCTTAGAAATGGCCTCTGCGTTGCCGCCTGCAGCCTCCAACAGCTTTCTGGCAGTTGTTTCTTGTGCAAGTGCAGCAAGTAAATGTTCGGGGGTAAAACGCTGATGACTGGAGCGAAGCGCTAGTGCCTGCGCGGTTTGCAGCACGGTACGGGTCTTATCTGTCATTTTCTCGAGGTCCATTGCATCCCTCCTTATTTTACAGTAGTATACATATGTATTTGAGTCACTAATGACTAAAATACATATCAAAACCGTCAGCCGTAAGCGGCGGTTTTGCGCCGCGAAGCGAGCGAAACGAAAAAATAACGGCACATCGTTATTTTTTCACACTGCGCCTAAAACAAATATGGGATGTGTTCCCAACACTATCAAGGGTCATTGATGCGAATCCATCGTCTGCTTGTTGCCCTCCTCTTCACCTTCACCAGTTCGATTGCCTTTGCCGCGCCGCCACTTGCGCCCTTCCCGAAAGAAATGCGCTACCGCATCGCGTGGAATAATATCAAAATTGGCCGCGTGATTGTTGAAACAACCCAAAATCCCTATAGTTACCGCATGGTGCTCGACACCAAAACGACGGGGCTTGCGAGTCTCTTAAGCCCACTCAAATCGGTGACAATGGCTACAGGGCGTTTCTACGATGAGCAGATCATCCCGCAAGAATACCAATCACGCTCCGAGTCAGACGAGGGCAAAGGCCGCACCTCCCACCTCACCTACGACGAAGAGGGTGTGCTCGCCACCCGTGACATCAATCCCGTAGACGACCCAAGCTGGCGCCCTGAAGTACCACTCGAAGAGGCGCGCGAAGCCTATGACCCCGTCACCGCATTCTTTGTATTACGTAAGACGCTGTATGATAACGTGAATCGCCGCATCAAAGATACCTATGTGAAAACCTATGACGGGCGTAGGCTAGCGGAGTTTCAATTCAAAGCCGTCAATAACGGAACGAAAATGCGCGATGATAAGATTGTTCCCGTGATCAATACGGTTGCGTTTCGAAAGCCAATAAACGGCTATACACCCAAAGAATTAAAGAAATTTGATGAGGGCGATCCGAAAGTCCACGTCTATTTTAGCGCCGATAAGCGCTTCTTGCCGCTGGAGTTTGAAATCTACCATTGGTCAGGAAAAATTACCGCAAACTTGGAAGAATGATTAATAGGTTAGTTTCGACAACGCCTTCACAAGCTTCACTTTCGCAGTACGCACACCCATTCGTTTTTCCTGCTCGGCCAAGGCAATAGCAACCGATTCAATGGTCATTTCCTTGCCTTTTAATTTGACATGAACCGAGGCTAAATCAGCAGGACTCAGCATCGTCAGTATGGCGTCAGCACGTTCCTTGATGAAGCTATCCGTCACTACACTGGTATTTCAGTAAGAATCGAACCGGGAAGTGGAATCTCATTTGAGGCTTGCTGGTGTTGCTGGCGTGGGGCGCGCGTCATGCGTGGCTGGTTACGCAAATCCATTTCCTCACCACCCGACGCAGCATTGTTCGCTGGAGCGGCCGCCGCATCAGTTTCTGCATGAGGCGCGTTATTATCTGCTGCTTCGCTAGGCTGAGGTGCATGTTGTTGGCGTTCAGCATAACGCTCGGCTTCAATCACCGCAATATCGGCCAGCACGCGCACATAATGGTCAACATGTTGAAGATAATACTCAATATCGACACGGTCACCGTTGGACTGCGCATCGCGCGCCATATTGAAATACTTTTCGCGCATCTGCATCGCGTGATGCTTTTGGCGGGCGATGTTATTTTGGTCACCACCATTACTGCGATTTCCGCCACCATTATTACGGTTTCCACCATTATGATGACGACGCCCACCGCCACGATGTTTCATACCACCGCCATTATTATTTTTACGCATCATGCCGTGCCTCGCGTCGTTATGTATTGTCTGGAAGCTCTAGCACCACGATGCGGTCTATACCCGCTAAATCGGGGAGAATACTATTAAGCTTCATCCCGTTCGTGCGACCAATTTCTGCGACATCACTCGCTTGATTCACACCAACTTCGATTAGTATTAGCGGATGGTTTGAAAGATACAATGATAATTGTGAAAAAATTTTGCGGTAGTCATCAAGCCCATCTTCGCCACCATCAAGTGCTAGATGTGGTTCATAGTCGCGCACATCTTTTTCGAGCACCAAAATATCGCGCGTTGGAATATAAGGCGGGTTCATCAACACCACATCTGCGCGCAAATTTTTATCGAGCGCTTCACACCAATCACTCTGGATAAAACTGGCTCTGGCACTTAATTGCAAGCGCTCCGCATTTGCGCGCGCAACGGCAAGTGCCGCGTCGCTTTTATCAACACCAACACCACGTGCATTCGGATATTCATGAAGCGCTGAGAGTAACAAACAACCAGTACCCGTTCCTAAATCTAGTATCGTAAGCGGCGCATTTTTTTCTGGTCGTAACTTTAATAAACTTTCAATCATGGTTTCGCTATCAGGGCGCGGCGTCAATACATCCTTCGTCACGAGGAAATCATGTTTCCAAAACCCACGCATCCCAATGATGTGCGATACAGGTTCACGTTGCGCACGACGTTTCACCAGTATTTCAATCGCTTCGATTTCGTTTGCGTCCAGCACACGTTTTGCATCGCTCACCAATGATTCAATCGGAAGTTTTAGTGCATGGGCAGTAAGCACACGCGCATCCAGCGTTGCGGTATCAATACCAACAGACATCAATCGATGGGCTATCGCGTTGAGATGCTCCGCGAGCGTCACCATTAGTCTCTGAGCGATGCGAGTTTTTCAGCCTGATCTTCCGACACTAGCGCATCGCAGAATTCTTTGAGACCTGAACCGTCCATCACCAGATCGATATTATACTCGGTCTTGTTGATGCGGTGGTCGGTCA
>JBMOEL010000141.1:0-3350 GCA_049314715.1 Rickettsiales bacterium | reverse complement strand
ATTTGAACCTGCGACCCCTAGTCCCCCAGACTAGTGCGCTACCGGGCTGCGCTACATTCCGTACCCCGTCATTCCAGCGAAAGCTGGAATCCATCTTTCACTGCAGATTTATGCTTTGCATAAAAACCTGCGACCCCTCGCTTCGCCAAAACGATACCCCGTATCGTTTTTCCTCGCAAGCCCGCCAGACTAGTGCGCTACCGGGCTGCGCTACATTCCGACACGCGGGTTAGTTAATGTGTCGTTGGCATTGCGGCAAGCAAATTATGCCAGCGGCTTATGCCAATCGTCTTTGTAGAACCACAAGGCAATAAAGGACGCGATGCCGGTGACAATGAAAATCGACATAATGGAGAGATTGCTTCCTGTTTGTTCAATCATGAATTCTGAAATTGCAGGAGTGAATCCACCCAAAATCGCACAGAAATTATAAGATAGCGACATACCCGTGTAGCGCACTCGAGTAGGGAACAATTCTACTAACAACGCTGGTATAGCCGCAATGTACCAACCATTGAGGAAGGCAAGAATACATTGGCCGATTGCCACATCCAAATATTCGCCCGATTGCATCAATTTAAAGGCGGGATAGAGCGCAATAGCGGTTACAAAAATAGCGGATAGCAATACCTTTTTTCGACCGATTTTATCCGCGAAATAGGCAGCAGGTACGATTGGCAGCGCCATCGCTAACATGGCCAAGGAATTGATCTGCAACGCCTCATCTTGCGCCAAACCTAAATGCGTTTTGGAATAGCCGATGAAATAAATAGCGATGCAATAAAATGGCAAGGTCACGAACATATAAAACGAGAATCCTTGAAACATTTTTACACGGTAAATGGTGAAGGCGTCTCTCACTGGACGCGTGGAAAGATTGCCCGAAGCTTTGGCCTCTTCGAAGGCGGGACTCTCTTCACCATGCTCCTTGATGTAATAGCCAACAAAACCGATAAGCACGCCGAAAAAGAACGGCAAGCGCCATCCCCAATCATGGAATTCTTCGTGACTCATCATAGAAGAAACCAGCGTCGCAACCACAGAGCCTAGTAGGAAACCAATCACAAGGCTGAGAATGGTTGAACTGCCGACAAGCGCGCGCTTATTATTAGGTGCATGCTCAACGACATAGGACATAGAACCACTAAATGCGCCGCCCAGCGACAATCCCTGAATAATGCGAATCACTACCAATAAGATAGGGGCAAAAATGCCGATAGTTTCATAGGTGGGCAGTAAGCCCAGGCACCCCGTGGCACCTGCCATGAGAAGCATAGAAGTAACCAGTGCTTTTTTACGGCCAAATTTGTCACCAATGCGGCCGAATAAAACGGCACCTATCGGACGAAAAATGAACCCAACCGCAAAAATCAACAAGGTCATGATACGGGCAAACGCTTCGTCGCCAGCGGGGAAAAAGATATCAGCAAATACAAAGGCGAGTTGCCCATAAAGCGCGTAATCATACCATTCCAAGCCATTCCCCAACATCCCAGAAATGACGACTTTTTTGTTCACTTTTCCATTGGCGCTCATGGTTCCTCGCAGTGTTTTCTTTTAAGTTAAGAGGGCGCACACTACAGGGCAAGACAGGGGATAGCAAACGCACATGCTGCGCTGCGATATGATGACTAACTGATTGGCAAAATTATTAAAAATAACCATTCGAGCGACATCAAACTGTCACATTTCCTAGATACACTGAGGATGGAAAAACCTGAGTTTAGGACATAAAAGCTATTGGCGATTTACACCTACAGTGACGGCGCGTTAATCGACGAACTCGAAATCATCACCAACGAGCAGGGTGGGGTGCGTGCCTATGTTCACGCGCGAAATGGTATCACGCCACAAGAGATCACCAACATTCAGCAACAATTCGCGCTGAAGGGATGGGTTGGTGTGCCCATGTCACGCAACGGTAAGCCATACTTAGAGCTGCGTGGCTTCAAAAAAGAAAAAGAGTTATTGGAATTTGTTACTGAGCGCAATTGGGTTACACCGACTGTCGCAACTGCCCCCTCTGCTAGTGAAAAACCTAAATCGGCGTGGGATAAATTTTTAGCAGCCACTCTTAAATGGTCAGGGCTCGTTTGGGTGGTAGGTGATGCAGCGTTTTTGACATATGCTGGCATGGAGCAGCATCATTATAACAAAGAGTTAAAGACTGCTAACGCGGCGCGTGAAGCTTTGAATGGTCTTGCTGATAATCCTGCAGCTATTAAAAAGCTAGGCGATGAGTTTAAGCCTGTTGCAGATTTCTTAAAAAACAAACCAACCGCAAATGTTGAAGATATTCGCAAAAGTCTTAACGTTGCAATTAAGTCTGCATCCGATGATGTGAACGGCACGAAAGCAAAAATTATTGCGGGCGTAGGATATGCGTTGGGAAGTATCATACTGGGTACATATGGCAGTAAAGACCAATCACAATTTCATATTAAAAAATCAGTTCAAAAAATTGATCGCTTTATTCAAGGTGAGGGACTTGTTGGCTCAACACGTCAACCCGTTTTGACGCAAGAAGCAGAACGCAAAAATAAAAATATCTTCGATCATTTTCACGACACGCTATCCAAATATCCTTCCGAGGCGCTAAATGTTGTATATCTCGCAGTAGGTGGTTTGCTGATGTATGCTTCAGCAAAGCGATTAATTGCGCCTCAAAAGGAATATGAGGGCATCGTTACAAAAATGAAAAATGGCGTGCCTATACTAGATAAATTGGGAAAGCCAAAAACCTACAATAGTTTCACCAAACGCCGCATGGATGAAGGTATTGACATCATGCTTGGTACTGTAACCGCCTCATCTGCATTGGCGGGCTTGGTCATTAAAGAGAGAAAACCCGTAGAGGGTCAAGAAAAGAGCGCAGGTGTTGAAGGTTTATGGGATTGGATTGAGGAAAAGCCACTACGTGCAACAGGCGTTGGCTACATGATAGCTACAGGCTTTCATGCGTATGCAACGCATAGTAAGTGGCGCACGGGTGATGAGCTGACGCGTAAGACGATTATTGGGCGCGGAATTTTCGTGCTAACCAACTTAATTGCCGAAGGTTTGTTAGCTGTTTCTTCTAAAGGCCACGGAGAAGGCGTGGATGGTAAAGACGTCTATGAAAGCGTTATTGCAGCTACCGCGGAATATATTTCCAAGCAGGATCCATCCAAGCATGAAATTTTAATTGAGCGTTTGTCAGGATATATGTCAGCACCCAATGTGCTAAGCGGAAGAGCCGAAGACATCGCTACGGAGCTTCGCACGCAAGTATCGGGCATGACAAACAACCCTTGGGCGCAGATCGATTCATCTCTAAAGTCACTAACTAACCCTGATGAATCAGCTAGACT
>JBMOEL010000140.1:0-3359 GCA_049314715.1 Rickettsiales bacterium | reverse complement strand
AGCGAATATCGTAATATAAAAATTCTGCTCGAACAGCATTTGGGTAGCCTACTTTGCGATAGCACAGAAATCATAAGCGACGATGAAGACAATATCGTGGGCTTAACCATTAATTGCCAATCACGTGAATCACAAAAAGCAATAGCAGCCGCTATTGTCACAGCTGGCAATCAAATGCTAACTATCGGCAGCCTAGCTAACGATGATATACCGATGATCACGGCACCGGGTAGAAGCTTCCAGATACGTATAGAGGGAGAAACTGCCGAGCGATTCATGCTCGCCGTTTTGCAACACATCCACATGCCTGATCTTGGGGCTTCTACAGCGCTAGAAGGTGATGGAACGACCGTAGTGGCCGCCAATATGGGCTGGCAAGCCGTCTATGAGCTGATAAAACAGATAAAAATGTCCCAAATGGAAGCTGGATCAGAGCGTTAATAGACGTTTTTTTCTATAAAACCCGCCAAACCTTAATAATATCGTAACATTTTGGGTGTTATAAGGGGTCAAAGGAATGTCCAATGGCCAACGACCAAATCATACACACTACACAGGTTAAGACTGAAGCTGATGGCGCCATCAAACCGCCAGCAATAGATCTTATTGCACCCCCTACCACTGCCACTACCACGCACAGAGAAGCGATGAGATTGGCGATAAGTGATTCAACAATTCAGGGAATAAATGGCATTACTTTGTCTGAGCCAACGACATTCACTACCAATACACTTTCAGCTCCAAATTTCACAACCAGCACCGCCTATAATTATAACTTTAGCCCATCACTGTACCAAGCTCCTGATCAGAGTTTTGCGGGTAATGTAAGATATGTTGCAACTTGGAACGACCACGCAGACCAACAATTTGCAGATAGCCTTGGACGTTTAGTGTCGCCAAACTGGTGGGATGGACTTAAGGGATTAGGGGTTGCAGCAACTAATAGTTTAGTTGGTGGTGTGGCAGAGTTAATCGAGGGTGAATTACGCGGACCAGAAGAGCATAGCACCCCAACAACGATGAGTTTTTTATCTGTTCCAAGAACCACTGCGTTCGGTTATTCCGAACCCTCCAATAAAATAAGCGGAGAAGTTCCTTTGAGTGACTTAGGAATTTCAGGCCCATTTGAAAATGTGAGAGTTGGTGCAGACTGGGCTCAGGTTAAGTATTTTGGCCAAGGTTTCACACGACATGAGGTCGACGCATACAGATTGACTTTTACCGTACCATTGCGTGCTGGACCTCAAAATAGCGGCGGGCGCGTTCGCGGCAATCCCGAATAACTACTTCCGATTCTTCAACAGGAAATACGTAATCGCATCATGCAGCGCGTTGTAGGACGCATCGATGACGTTATGGCTCACGCCAATCGTCGTCCAGCTTTTGCCGCTGTCATCTTTACTTTCAATCATCACCCGCGTGAGTGCGGCGGTGGCTTCACCGGGTGTTAAAATGCGCACCTTATAGTCATTCAAGTACATACGCTTGAGCTGCGGATACTTCATCACCAGCGCTTTACGCAGCGCTGCATCCATCGCGTTTACGGGGCCATTACCTTCCGCCACCGTCATTTTTAATTTACCCATCACGGTCAGCTTCACCGTCGCTTCCGACATGGTAACCTGCTTGCCTTTTTCATTCACATGCCGCTCATCCAACACGCGGAAGGAATGAAGCTGGAAAAACTTCGGCACTGCATCCAGCATCGTACGCGCCATCAGCTCAAAGCTCGCTTCCGCGTCCTCATAGGCATAACCAATCGCCTCGCGCTCTTTCACTGCCTTCACCAAATCCGTGAGACCATCATCTTCCGCATCGATCTTCAAGCCCATCTGCGCAAGGCGGTTCACAATGTTTGCTTTGCCCGCTTTATCGGACACTAGAATCAAGCGGCGATTGCCGACCTTGGCAGGGTCGATATGTTCATAACTACGCGAGTCCTTGTTCATCGCGCTCACATGCAAGCCACCCTTGTGCGCGAATGCCGAAGCACCCACATAGGCCGCATGCGCGTTCGGTGCGCGGTTCAAGCGCTCGTCAATCAAACGCGACACGCTGGTGAGTTTCTCTAACTGCTTTTCATTAATGCCGGTTTTAAAGCCCATCTTCAGTATAAGGGTTGGAATAATTGCCACTAAGTTGGCATTACCACAGCGCTCACCAATCCCATTCATCGTGCCCTGCACTTGGCGCACGCCAGCCTCCACCGCCGCGAGCGAATTCGCCACTGCCTGCTCCGTATCATTATGGCAATGAATCCCAAGCGCCGCTTGAGGGATTTTGTTTTTTACAGCGCTCACAATGCGCTTCACATCACTCGGCAATGAACCACCATTCGTGTCACACAACACAATCCACGCAGCACCCGCATCATGCGCCGCGCGAATCACCTCAAACGCATAATCAGGGTTGGCTTTGTAGCCATCAAAAAAATGTTCGGCATCAAAATGCACCTCGCGCTTTTTACTTTTCGCATGCTGAATCGACTCTTCCACCATGCGGATATTTTCTTTTTTCGAAATCTTGAGTGCGGCTTCCACCTGCCAGTCCCACGCTTTGCCAACAAGGCACACACTTGGCGTTGCTGCATTCAGCACATCTTGCAGCCCCGTGTCATTACTCGCGCTACGCCCTGCACGGCGCGTCATACCAAAGGCAGTGAGTTTCGCGCGCTTGAGTTTAGGGGCCTTGGCAAAAAACGCATCATCCGTTGGGTTGGCGCCGGGCCAACCGCCCTCGACATAATCGATACCAAACGCATCGAGCGCCTCGGCAATCGCGATTTTATCGGCCGCCGAAAAGTCAACACCACGCGCTTGCGCGCCGTCGCGTAATGTCGAATCATAGAGGTAAATGCGCTCACTCATGCGCTTGTTCTAACCACAAAACGCGTTGCTGCCAACCAATTATGAAAACCAATTTTGCGTTTAGACAGCACGATTGACAGTGCCCATACAAGGCACAAAGCCGCCGTCATCAGCAGCGAAACGATAAACATACCCTGCATCTGCATCGCATTAAGGCCTGTTTTCACCTGCAATTCCATGGAAAACGTCGCAGGGTCAATCTGCCCCGATTGCATAGCGGCAATCATCTCCATCACGCCATAATGCTGCATCCACCAATTCAGATAGAGTATCGGCGCAAAAGCAAGACAGGCAAAAAGCGAGCTTGCAATACACCAATACAGCGCATGGGCTTTAGAAAGCGGCGCGCCATCCGCGCCTACCGCTTCAATCTTGGTGAGCCGCATGCCCGGTGTGGCACGCCAACGTGAGGAGAGAAATACCGTGTAAAACACCATGATAATCACTGTAAAAACAATTTCACCAATGCCACCTTCCAATTGACGACAAGCC
>JBMOEL010000139.1:0-3359 GCA_049314715.1 Rickettsiales bacterium | reverse complement strand
AGCGCCTATGCCTACGACTAAATCAGGGTCGAGGTCAGCGTGCATTGGGCAATCGAAGAATTTTTGCACCTGCGCTTTCACGAGCGGCACGCGTGTGGAGCCGCCCACCATCACCACGCCTTTAATATCCGCTTTGCTGATGCCGGCATCATGTACGGCACGCTCGGCACATAACATGGTACGCGCAACCAACGGCTCAATCCATTGTTCCAACTGCGTACGGGTGACGCCAACGCGCTCACCTGCCCAATCGACCATGGTTTCGTCTTTTGCACTTAGCGCTTCTTTAGCGACACGTGATGCGGCCAATAGCTGGCTCATTTCGGTAAGCTGCATATGGTCGAGATGTGCCTTGGAAATGACGTATTCGGCAATTTTTTGGTCGAAATCATCGCCACCTAATTGTGTATCACCCGCTGTTGCCAACACTTGAAATACACCCTGTTGCAATTTCAGAATTGAAATATCAAACGTGCCACCGCCTAAATCATAAATGGCAAAAATGCCTTCGGCATTGGAATCTAAACCATAAGCGAGCGCTGCGGCCGTAGGCTCGTTGAGCAGTCGCAATACTTCCAGTCCCGCAATGCGCGCAGCGTCTTTGGTTGCGGTGCGCGCTGCATCATCAAAATACGCTGGAACGGTAATGACCGCCTTGGTAACTTCGCGCCCCAATGCTTCCTGCGCGAGCAATTTCATATGTTTCAAAATATCGGCGGAAACTTCTACGGGCGAAATGCTACGCTCGGCTAGCTTTAATTTTACCAAGCCTTCACCTGTCTCGACATCGTAAGGCAGTTGGTCAGCAATCTTCGGAATATCTGCTGCCGATTTACCCATCAAACGCTTGATGGATGCTAGCACATCCATTTCTCCCTCTGCATAGGCGCGGCGCGCTTCATGGCCAACTACAACACTTTTACCCACATATTGCACGACGGAGGGAATAATCGCTTTACCATGCGCATCATGAATTGCTTCAGCTTTTCCATCACTGGCGATGGCAATCACCGAATGCGTCGTGCCGAGGTCGATACCTACCGCTACACTATCTTCGTGCGGAAGCGGCGTTTGGCCGGGCTCGTGAATCTGTAACAGATGTGCCATTAGTGGCTTTCGTGCGTGTGGGCGTGTTGGGCTTTAATACGGTAGAGGTACATATGCGCCTCTTCTGCCGCTTTACCCAAATAATGCAAGCGAATCGTGCATTGCGCTGCATGTTGCAAATCATTCGCAGAAATGGCCTCAGCAATCGCATCCACCGACTCATCGGCGCTTTTGCGAATATCACTCACTAATTCGAGCAGCTTTCGGCCATCTTCACTACTGTCGGATATTTGTTCGCGCAGTTCCATCATCTCTACCAACAGCGCTTGCGAAGGCTTTACCGTGTCGGCTTCGGAATTCACATGAACGCCCTTAAGCGCCAGCAAATGCTCAGCGCGCGTGAGTGGGTTTTTAAGCGCTTCATAGGCTTCATTCGCATCCATTGAGCGCTCAATGGCTACGATACGCTCTGCCTCGGACTTGCCAATCTGCCGGTCGGGGTGCGCGGCACGTTGAAGGTCAAAATAGGATTGTTCGAGCGTCTTGATGTCGAGATCGAACGAAGGTAGAAGGCCTAAAATGTCATAATAGTTTAACATACGTTTTGATGTACTTTAGTATAGGGTGCCGTGTCCAACATTGGTAGGCGTTTTATGGCGAGTGATGAAAGCACATTAGAAGCCACAGCTGAAAGACTCAGAGCTATGGTTGAAGACATGGAAGCTCGGCTAGAAGAAGAATATTCTAGTAAACGCGCGCGTATTCTAAAAGTGGTAAAAGACAGATTAAGCTCCATCGAACGCATTTTAGAAAACAAAAGAGCAGCCGGCGAAGATGACCAAGATAGAGATAACGATGATGGAAACCCCAGATTCAGACCTAATGGTCCTAACGACGGTAGAGGAAGGCCATCCGGCAACAAAGAGCGTCTAATATTCACACGCTAAAGCTTTCACCGCAACCGCAGCGTCCCTTCTCGTTCGGGTTCACGAACACGAAGCCGCTTTTGAATTTTTCTTCGACAAAATCCATCTCGGTGCCGATGAGGAACATGACCGCCTTAGGGTCGATGAGTACGCGCACACCCTTATCTTCTACCACTTCGTCGAACTTACCGATTTCGTCGGCATATTCGACTGTGTAGCTCATACCCGAACACCCACGCGTGCGAATGCCCACCTTCACCGCAACAGGCGGTTTCTCGCGCTGCGCCATGAGCGCCTTGATTTGCTCGGCTGCACGGTCGGTGATGCTAACTGCTTTACCCGCTTGCATGATTAGCTTTGATGCTTCTCTTTATAATCTTTAATCGCAGCTTTAATCGCGTCTTCTGCCAATACTGAGCAGTGGATTTTCACTGGCGGTAGTGCCAAGTGCTGTGCGATTTCGGTGTTCTTGATTTGCGCCGCCTCATCAATCGATTTGCCTTTAACCCATTCGGTAATCAGCGAGCTTGAAGCAATCGCTGAACCGCAGCCAAAGGTCTTAAAGCGCGCATCTTCAATCACGCCCTCTTTGCTCACTTTGATTTGCAACTTCATCACGTCACCACATGCAGGCGCGCCAACGAGGCCCGTGCCAACATCGCTGTCGTCCTTATCGAAGGAACCAACATTGCGTGGGTTCTCATAATGATCGATGACTTTTTCAGAATACGCCATAACTTCTCCTAGTGGCCCGCCCACTCAATTTTTGAAATATCTACACCCTCTTGCACCATTTCCCATAGCGGGCTCATGGCGCGTAATTTTTCAATCGAACCCGTGACGATTTTAATCGCCTCGTCGACTTCTTCTTCGGTGGTGAAGCGGCCAATACCAAAACGAATCGAGGTATGCGCCAATTCTTCACCCACGCCGATGGAACGCAATACGTAAGAAGGTTCCAACGATGCGCTGGTACATGCCGAACCGGAAGATACAGCGAGGTTTTTAATCGCCATAATCATGCTCTCGCCTTCGATATAGGCAAAGCTGAGGTTGATGCAACCCGGCCAACGCTGTTCGCGGTCACCATTCAAGAACACATCCTTCACGCCGTCGAGCGTTGCTTTCAGGAATTTGTCGCTCAAGTAGCGAATACGTGAGGCGTCATTCTTCATTTCTTCTTTGGCAATGCGTGCGGCTTCACCAAACCCAACAACAAGCGGCGTTGGCAGCGTGCCTGAACGCATACCGCGCTCTTGGCCGCCACCGGTAAATAATGCTTCCAAACGCACACGTGGGCGACGACGCACATAGAGCGCGCCAACACCTTTCGGGCCATAGATTTTATGGGCGCTGATGCTCATGAGGTCGATATTCATTGCCTCC
>JBMOEL010000138.1:0-3427 GCA_049314715.1 Rickettsiales bacterium | reverse complement strand
ATCGAGGAAACGGCGATGTAAGCGTTCAATCAAAAGAATCGTGTCGAGGTATATCTGTTTCAAGGCGCACTCCTTTTTATTTTTCTGATGTCATGCCATAGGTTGACGGGTTAATCAAGCAAAGCTGGGTTGGAAATCAACTGTATTCGCACGTTTGTCCCCTTACCTTTTTCGCTTTCAATGGTGATTTTGCCATTATGTAGCTCAACCAACTTGCGTGTCAGCGGCAGACCAAGGCCCGTTCCCTCATATTTACGGTTTAAGCCACCATCTCCTTGTTGGAAGGGCTGGAAGGCTTGTTGAATTTCGTCCTTGGTCATGCCGATGCCCGTATCCGCCACCTCGATGGTAAAATAATGGATATGATTTGCCCCTTCTTCTGCCCTCACCCGCACGATAACATGGCCACCCTCGCGGGTGAATTTCACTGCATTCGAAATGATATTGAGTAGAATTTGTAACAATCTTACACGGTCGGCAATGATGCGCGGCAGCTTTTCTGGAATATCCGTATAAACTGTTACCTGCCCTTGCTGCGCGCGGTGCGCGATGAGGTTAATGGCTTTATCAATCGCTTTTTCAATCTGGAAATGTTCGTGTTTGATGCTGAGCTTGCCCGCCTCGGCTTTACTTAAATCCAAAATGTCATTGATGATTTCAAGCAGATGCTTACCTGAATCATAAATATCGCCCGCATATTCGAGATACTTAGGGTCCCCCACCTCACCATATTGCTGGTCTTTAATCATCGTCGAAAAACCAATGATGGAATTGAGAGGCGTGCGTAATTCATGGCTGATGTTAGCCAGAAATTGGGATTTAGCAATATTCGCCGCTTCAGCAGCTTGGCGCGCTTTTTCAAGCTCAACATTCTTGCGCAGCAACTTACCGTCGCGATCTTCGATTTCTTTGAGCATGCTATTGAACGAATCAATCAACACCTCAATCTCAAGCGGCACATTCGTGAGTGGCCCTGGTGATACGCGCAGCGAGAAGTCTTTATACAAGGATACGCGCTGGGCGGTATTCGCAATCTGGCGAACGGGTCGCAGTAGAATCACCTGCATGCGCTGCACAAAAATGAAGCCGATAATCATAAACACAAATACGGCGCCCAGCATCGATAGCATCGATTCGCCAAAATGCGAAAAGATCGACGGAAAGCCACTCATTAACCAGATACTGCCTAGCTCACGCGCGGGCGTAGTATTCGTCATCACGGGAACATGCACAATCGCTTTGAACCAGCGACCCTTTTGTTTTTGAATGTCTTCGAGGCACGCATCGGCTGATTCTTTTTTGGGCGCAGGTGACCAATGCGCTAGCACCTTACTTTTCGTGTTTGTCGTGCAGGTACGCAGTAATTCGGTATTGGCGGCGAGTCTCTCTAAAATGCCCTGTTGTCGTTTGGGATTACCCCACGCGCTCAGCAAATCATCATTTACCATCGCGGCTTGTGTACGCAGCTCACGCTCGTAATCGTCTCGCAGGTGATTCACCGCCGTCATCGAAAAAACGAGCAGCAGCATCATGAGCAAAAGCAAGCTCATCACCATCACGCCGCGCTGCATCCATTGTTGTACTGAAAGACTCATAAAACTCCAAATAGGAGATAAGCACTAATAAATAGTTAATCCAAGCACTTAATAACAAAATATAACCATTGCGACGCACCATAGCACATGCTACGTGCCCTGTATCATGTGTGGAATTATCGGTATTGCTTCAAATGCGCCCGTTGCTTCGGCGATTCACGATGCGCTGATGCGCTTGGAATATCGCGGCTATGACTCAGCAGGCATCGCGACACTGGTCAATGGCCAGATAGAGCGTCGCCGCGCACAGGGGAAACTCAAAGCGCTGGCTGAGTTATTAGCTAAACAACCCTTAGATGGTGTTACGGGAATTGGCCACACACGCTGGGCGACACACGGCGCGCCAAACGAGACCAATGCGCACCCTCACGCCACGGCTGAGGTTGCGGTGGTGCATAACGGCATTATCGAAAATTTTCACGAATTGAAGGCGGAGCTGGAAGCACACGGCCATCACTTTACCAGCCAGACGGACACCGAAGTCGTGCCACAGTTAATAAGTTATTATTTGCATCAGGGCAAATCGCCTAAAGAGTCTGTTGCTGCGTGTCTCAAGCGTTTGCATGGCGCATTTGCACTAGGCATTATTTTCGCGAGCGAGCCGCATACGCTTTACGCAGCGCGACGCGGTTCACCGCTTGCGATTGGTTTTGGTGAAGGTGCAAATTATTTGGGTTCCGACGCGGTAGCTTTAGCCCCCCTGACACAAAAGATATGCTACCTCGAGGAAGGCGACTGGGCAGAGATAACACCCAAAAAAGTAGCTATTTACAACGAACAAGATGTTTTGGTTGAACGGCCAGTTAAAATAAGTTCGGTAAGCGGCGAGACGATTGGTAAGGGAAATTTCGCCCATTACATGCAAAAAGAAATTTTTGAGCAGCCATCCGTTATCGGCAATACACTAAACGTATATTACAACCCCGCAACTTCACGCATTACGCTGCCTAAACTTCCTTTTGCATTGGCTGATATTTCGCAAGTGACGATTGTTGCTTGCGGTACATCCTATTACGCTGGGCTAGTGGCGCGCTATTGGTTGGAATCACTGGCGCGCGTGCACGTCGATATTGATGTGGCTTCTGAGTTTCGCTACCGCGAGCCTGTTATGGCGAAAGGTGGCCTCACCCTCGTTATTTCGCAGTCAGGCGAAACGGCTGATACGCTGGCCGCGTTAAAATATGCCAAATCCCAGCACCAACATACGCTTGCGATTGTTAATGTCGCAGAAAGCAGTATGGCGCATGAAGCGCAGGCGATTTTACCCACGCATGCGGGGCCAGAAATCGGCGTAGCTTCCACGAAAGCTTTTACCACACAGCTTACCGTGCTAGCTTGCTTGACGTTAGCGCTAGCAGAAGCGCGCGGAACACTGCCTGAAAATGAGATGGCGCGCCTTACCCATGCGCTGGCAGAGGTGCCTTCCCGCGTGTCAGAAATTCTCTATCATGATGACGCATTGCGCGCTCTGGCGGGTGATGTTCAACATGCCACTGACATGCTTTATATAGGTCGCGGCACGAGCTACGCGATTGCGCATGAGGCCGCGCTTAAGATGAAAGAAATTTCCTATATTCATGCTGAAGCCTATGCGGCGGGTGAAATGAAGCACGGGCCTATCGCGCTGATTGACGAACATGTGCCCGTCATTGCCATTGCGCCACACGACTATTTATTCGAAAAAACTGCAAGCAACGTGCAAGAAGCAGCAGCACGCGGCGGTAAAATTATTGTGCTAAGTGATGCGCGCGGTGTGAAAGCACTGGGCGATATTGTGCATCAAAGCATCACGCTACCCACGGTTCACCCGTTTGTTGCACCGATTTTATATG
>JBMOEL010000137.1:0-3468 GCA_049314715.1 Rickettsiales bacterium | reverse complement strand
TTAGGTTGCTATCGTGCGTTTCGTGATCTCGACGCCACCATGGTGGAGATCAATCCGCTGGTGGTGACCAAGGATGATCAGGTGATCGCGCTCGACGCCAAAATGTCGTTCGACGATAACGCCTTGTTTCGTCGCCCGCAAGTTACTGAAATGCGAGATTCAACACAAGAAGATCCACGTGAAGCACGCGCTGCCGAATTCGGTTTGAATTATGTCGGGCTTGAAGGCGATATCGGCTGCATCATCAATGGTGCTGGCCTTGCCATGGCTACCATGGACAATATTAAGTATTGCGGTGGTGAGCCAGCTAACTTCCTTGACGTAGGTGGTGGTGCTTCACCAGAACGCGTTGCCGCAGCATTCAATTTGGTACTGACAGATCAAAACGTGAAATGCATTCTGGTGAATATCTTCGCAGGTATTAATCGTTGCGACTGGGTGGCGCAGGGTGTAGTGCAGGCAGCAAAAGATTTGCGCGTTCCACTGGTCGTTAGATTGGCTGGTACCAATGTCGAAGAGGGACAGAAAATCATTCGTGAATGTGGCTTACCAATTGTGACAGCTGATTCGCTGATGGAAGCCTGTGAAAAATCGGTCAAGCTCGCCCGCGGCGAGCAGGTCAGCTGATCCTGCAAACAAGGGGAGATTTAGAAAATGAGTATTTTGATCGATGAAAAAACACGTGTCATTGTGCAAGGCTTCACTGGCGATAAGGCCACCTTTCACGCTAGAGAAATGATTCAATACGGCACCAATGTGGTGGGAGGTGTTACGCCGGGTAAGGGTGGCAAGATTCATCTCGAGCGTCCGGTATTTAATACCGTACAAGAGGCCGCCAATGCGACGGGTGCGCAGGCGAGCTCGGCCTTTGTGCCGCCGCCCTATGCTGCGGATGCATTAATGGAAGCTGCTGATGCAGGGTTGGATTTAGTGTGCATCATTACCGATGGTATTCCTGCGCAAGACATGATGCGCGTTAAGCGCTATTTACTTCGCTACCAAAAAGAAAAACGCACCACCATCGTGGGCCCAAATTGCGCCGGTATTATCAGCGCGGGCAAAGCCATGCTCGGCATCATGCCGGGAAATATTTATATTCGAGGTAATGTCGGCATTGTTTCTCGCTCTGGCACACTTGGTTATGAGGCAGCGGCGCAGATGAAAGCACTGGGCATCGGCGTCACGACTAGCGTAGGTATTGGTGGCGACCCGATCAACGGTAGCTCGTTTCTTGATCATATGGCACGTTTTCAGGAAGATCCTGAAACTGAGGTCGTGGTGATGATCGGCGAGATAGGTGGTCCACAGGAAGCTGAAGCATCGAAGTGGATCAAAGAAAATATGACTAAGCCGGTGGTAGGTTATGTCGCTGGCCTGACAGCACCGAAAGGTCGTCGCATGGGCCATGCAGGTGCGATTATTTCGGGTGAAGGTGATACCGCACTTGAAAAATCCGAGATTATGGCTTCCTACGGTTTGCTGGTTTCGCCAAGTGCATCCGAGCTTGGTATAACGGTGCAAAAAGCACTTGCTACTATCGGCAAGTAAGAGAGCCATCAGTGAATAATATGGTGACCCTCGGCGTCGCAGAAACAGTGGAGTTGTCACCGCTGGCTGGTGATGGCTTCTCACGCACTACCCTGTTGCGTGAGTTGTATCTCGCTGTATTCCAGCGTCTGCAACCTGAGCTAGTTCCTTTGATTGAGGTAAATCAAGCATTTACGGGTATCAACTCGGGCTTGCTGTGCAAAGCATTACGTGCACAAGGCATCTGGTTTCAACTACTTGCGATTGCAGAGCAAAACCGCGATATGCGTAATCGTCGCTTCACCGAGACTGATCACGGTATTGATAATGTGCCGGGGACATTCGCGTATACCTTCAAGCAGATGCGTGAGCAGGGCATTAAGGCCCAGCAGGTTCAAAAAGCGTTGGACGAATTACGTATTCGGCCCGCTATCACTGCACATCCCACCGAGGCGAAACGGGTCACGGTACTGGAGTGTTATCGCCGCATTTATCTCAAGCTGCATGAGCTGGAATCCAACCACTGGACACCCCGCGAACGTGAGCAGTTGGAGCAAGCGATCTGTATCGAGATTGAATTGTTATGGCTGACTGGCGAACTAAAACTTGAAAAGCCCACCGTTGAGCAAGAGGTAGCTTGGAGTTTGTATTTTTTCCAGGAGAACTTGTACGACGTCGTCCCACAGGTGATGGCAAAAATCGAAACCGAATTTCGCCGTTATTTCCCTGAGCATGAACTTGAGACGCCTGCACTCATCAGTTTTGGTTCATGGGTGGGTGGAGATCGTGATGGCAATCCCTATGTCACCAGTGAAGTTACGCGTCGCTCACTATGGGAGACGCGTGAAGCTGCATTACGTCGCTACATCGATCGTATCTCGTCGCTCATTCGTGTACTGAGCATTTCCGAGCGCTCACTTAGTATTCCCGATAACTTTGTGAAATATGTCTCGGAGTGTCTCGACAGGATGCCTGCCGCGCGTAATCTAGCAGAGCGTAATCCTGGCGAAATTTTTCGTCAGTTTTTGGGTTTTATGCGACTCAAGCTGATAAGAACGCTGGAAGAGTCCACCAATCGTGCGTTACCAGATCAAGACTTGGGTTATCGTTCAGCGGATGCGCTGATTCAAGATGTTAAGTTGATGTACACCGCGTTGCGAGAAGCGGGCATAGCGAGTGTTGCTGATTCGCTGCTGCTGCCTCTCTTGCGTGAGGTGGATATATTCCGTTTTTCTACGGTGCGACTTGATATTCGTGAGAATACGCTACGTATTAGTCAAACGCTTTCTGAACTATATCGCCGCAGCCAAAGTGTAGATGCGCCTGCATCTGACTCCGAGCAATGGAAGCGCTGGATTCTCAACGAGTTATCGACGCCACGCGGTGTAGTTCGCGAAGATTCCGATTTATCTGCAGAGGCACGCGAAACACTCGACACCTTTCGTGTAATTGCCGAATTGCGTCAGACCATTGATCGCGAAGCATTTGGTGCCTTGATCTTGTCAATGACCCACAGTGCCACTGATGTGCTTGGTGTTTATCTGTTGGCTAAAGAAGCTGGGCTGTTCGCTGACAGCGTGGGCATGGAGGGCTGCACCCTGCCAGTGGTACCGCTGCTTGAGACAATTCCCGATCTGCGTCGCGCACCGACGATTTTGCGCGAACTACTTTCGGTACCTGTGGTGCAACGTAGTCTGGCAAGGCAACGCAAAGTACAAGAGGTAATGGTCGGTTATTCCGACTCGAATAAAGACGGCGGCTACTTCGCAGCGAATTGGGAGTTAGCCAAAGCTCAGCGCCAGATGGTGCGCGTTGGGGAAGAGTTTGGTGTCTCGATAAGTTTTTTTCATGGTCGCGGTGGCTCGGTGAGTCGCGGTGGTGTTCCAACCAGTCGCGCGATTGAGGCGACACCTGTAGGCACTATTCGAGGTATGTTTCGCC
>JBMOEL010000136.1:0-3517 GCA_049314715.1 Rickettsiales bacterium | reverse complement strand
ACTAAGCTCAGATTTTTTAATTCAAGCTTTTGATGCAGCAGCACTATCTAAAGACGATTCTCTTCGCCGAGGCTAGTATCCCGTCATAATCCTTTGTACGAGCTCGCCAACCGTTGGCACGAAGCCATTTGAGTAGAACGGGTCTTGCTTGAACTTATAGGCGTTATGGCCTGAGAACATGAGGTTGTTCTCGATATCACCACCGCGAACAATCTCTTGCAGTGTTTTTTGGATGCAGAAGCTGCGCGGGTCAGCTTTTTTGCCGGTCGTGTAATCGTCATGATCTTTCCAATTGCTGAAACGACAATGGGTAAGGCAGCCCATACAATCTACTTGGTCCTGATGGATTTCTTTTGCTTTATCGGGGGCGACAAACATCAGGGTTTCGTCTGGCGTTTTCATAGGGTCGCTAAACCCTTGCGCCACCCAGCGATTGGCTTTTTCGAAATCTTCCGGTGTCATATAGTGTGGGCGCTTGCGCGGGCCGAATGGAAATGGCTCCGTCATATAGCCCGTTGGCTCAGTAGCAAACGGCACTTGGCGTTCCTCGCGGCCACGCAGTTCTTTGATGAAGTCGTTATTCACGGCCGATGAGTAAAATCCCGTTGGGCTGAATTTATTGAGGAATACATCGCCCTCATTAAGCGTCATCAGACGTGATTTCCACGCATCAGGAATAGGGCTTTCTTTGGTGAGCAGTGGGCGTGTGCCAAATTGAAATGCAATCGGGCCAATTTCTGGATTATCCAACCAATGCTCCCAATCCTTCAAGTGCCATGCACCACCCGCCATGATAATAGGCACGTGGTTCAAACCTACTTCATTCATGAATTTGCGAAGCTCGGCCACGCGTGGATAGGGATCCTCGGGACGATTAGGATCCTCGGAATTGGAAAGGCCATTGTGACCACCTGCAAGCCATGGATCTTCATAGACCACACTACCCAATAGTTGCTGGCTTTTGGAATAGGCGCGCTTCCAAAGCGCACGAAACGCACGCATCGACGAAATAATGGGATGGTAATGTACATTATATTTTTCAGCAATTTCGCTGAGGCGATAGGGCATGCCTGCACCACAAGTGACACCATTAATGAGGCCTTTTGCACCTTCAAACACACCTTCCATCACGCGCTCGCAACCGCCCATTTCCCAAAGCACATTGATATGGATGCGGCCTTGGCCATTTGACATTTCATATGCCATTTTAGCGTGCTGAATGCCCGAGCGAATACCGTTTGCGACCAGTTCTTCATGGCGCTCGCGGCGCGTAGTGCCTTTATAGACGAGTGGGATAACCTTACCGTCCGCGTCATATTCCAGCTGGTTCACGGCCGAAATTGTGCCCACGGCACCCGCTGCGGCAAACGCACCAGCCGAACGACCGTTGGACGCACCAACGCCTTTCCCGCCCTCGATGATGGGGAGCACTTCTTTGCCCGAAACCAGTACAGGCTTGAGTTTGCGCGAGAATTCAGCAGTAGCAACGGCAGTCATTATTAGGCCCACATTGTTATAATTGGTAATATTAGGGGGCGGAATATAGGGGGTAGAACCCCCCCTGTCTAATGGATTTTTCCCCAGTTTTGACCTGTGCCCACCTCGACCGTTAGCGGCACGGAGAGGCTTGCAGCGCGCTCCATTGTCCTCTTCACCTCGGCGGCTAAGGATTCCGCCGTATTTGTGGGTGCTTCAATGACCAGTTCATCATGCACTTGCAGGAGTAATTTTGCATGAGATTTCATGCATAACTCATACACACCTACCATAGCGCGCTTGATGATGTCTGCCGCCGTGCCCTGAAGTGGCGCGTTGATGGCCGCGCGCTCCGAGAAGTTACGCATATTCGGGTTCTTATCGTTAATGCCCTTCACATGCACTTTGCGCCCATCGAGCGTTTGTACATAGCCATGGGTGCGGGCGAAGGCGATGGTCTTGTCCATATATTCGCGGATGCCAGGATATTGTTTGAAGTATTTGTCGATATACTCGCCTGCCTCGGTGCGCGAAATACCCAAACGTGCTGCCAAGCCATGCGCGCTGATGCCGTAGATGATGCCGAAATTGATGGTTTTGGCACTGCGGCGCAGGTCACTCGTCACCTCTTCCACCTTCACGCCGAACATCTGGCTTGCGGTGACAGCGTGAATATCAATGTTCTTGATGAATGCTTCTTTCAGCACGTCAATATTCGCCACATGCGCCAGTAAGCGCAACTCGATCTGCGAATAGTCGGCAGAAATAAGCGCGTGGTTCGGCGCGGCGATAAACGCATCGCGAATTTGGCGGCCAAGCTCGGTACGAATGGGGATGTTCTGCAAATTCGGGTCGGTGGATGACAGGCGACCCGTGGTCGTCGACGCAAGACCATAGCTGGTATGCACCCTGCCCGTGCGCGCGTTGATGGCTTCGGGCAGTGCGTCGGTATAGGTGCTTTTCAGTTTGCTCATATGCCGCCAGTCGAGCACTTTTTGCGCAATCTCGTGACCATCGGCTGCGAGAATCTCCAACGTTTCCGCATCGGTCGTATAGGCGCCCGACTTGGCAGATTTCTTGCCGCCATCCAATTGCAACTTGTCGAACAGCACTTCACCCAGTTGTTTTGGCGAGCCAATCGAGAACGGCATCCCTGCGAGTTTTTGCACTTCTTCATCGAGCGTTGCCATATGCTCGGCAAGGTAGCGCGACAATTCATTCAGTTTATTTTTATCAATCGTTATGCCTGTTGCTTCCATCGCCGTGATGATTGGAATCAATGGGCGGTCGATGGTTTCATAGACACCCATCACCTGCTTCTCGACCAGCTGTGGCAGTAGTGCGTGATAGAGTCGCAAGGTGAAATCCGCGTCTTCGGCAGCATAGGCGGTAGCGCGCTCAATATCGATTTCATCAAAGGTTTTGCGCGCTTTGCCGGTTCCCGTCACCTCGTCGAACGCAATCATTTTATGGCCACAATAATGTTGCGCCAAGTCGTCAAGGTTATGCGCCTGCAGCCCCGCGCCAATGGCGTAGGACATCAACATCGTGTCCCCCACAGGGGCGATGCGTACCTTATATTTATCAAGCACCACCAAATCATATTTGAGGTTGTGACCAACTTTGAGCGTGCCCGCGTGCGTAAAGAGCGGCTCTAAAATCTTCAACGCTTCATCACGCGGGATTTGCCCATCAACCAATTTGCGTTTTGGTGCGGAGCTAAACATATCGTCTTGCGCTTTGGCGGCTTCGCCCTCCACATGCGCGAGCGGAATATAGGCCGCTTTGCCTGCTGCGGTGGCGAGCGATACACCCACCAATTCGGCACTTGCAGCATTGAGGGATGTGGTTTCCGTATCCACCGCCACGAGCCCTGCCGCTATTGCTTCATCCACCCATTTTTTGAGAGTGGCGGCATCACGAATCGTTTCGTATTTCACCTCAATAGCAGGCTGAACTGTTTTAGGCTTATAAGGTTCTGTCGCAACGGTGGTCGATTGCACCGCCGATGGGTCGCCACCAAATTTCTTGATGAGCGTGG
>JBMOEL010000135.1:0-3548 GCA_049314715.1 Rickettsiales bacterium | reverse complement strand
TGCCTTGCGATTTATGTTTCTTCGACCATCAGCTTAGGTGTTCGTTTTTCTAATCTCACCTATCGCGGCTTAGTAACAAACGGCTGTTACCGTTTCTCCAAACATCCAGGCTATGTTGGTAAAAATCTGAGTTGGTGGTTGATTTCGATTCCGTTTATTTCCAATGAAGGGGTGGGAACTGCGATTGCGCATAGCGCTGCGCTGATTGGCATTAACGTAATCTATTTCATCCGCGCTCGTACCGAGGAGCGGCATTTATCGAACTATCCCGAATATGTGGAATATGCGTTGGTCATGAATGAACGCAGCATCTTCGCACCACTGGCAAAACGCGTTCCATTTCTCATCTATAAAAAACCAGAAAATCCACCAGCTATCTAACAACCGACGCCTCGACGCCCGTTGAGGGCGAAAGCATGCGCAGCGCTTGAGCGCAACTTAAGAACTAGGCGGCGACAGTAATCGCTGCTTCTTCACGCACATGTGGCTGTGCTTTCGTTGGCGCTTCGGCTTCGATGATACGGTAGTTCGCAGGATCAGCAAACAACGCACGCAATAACTTATTGTTGATGCCATGGCCAGGGCGCAGCGTTTCAATGTTACCTTGCAGCATACCACCCGCGAGGAAGTAATCACCCACGCAATCCAGTGCTTTATGGCGCACAAACTCATCATTGTAACGCAAACCACCTTCATTCAAGATGCCTTCATCGGCGAGTACAATGGCATTATGCAGTGAGCCGCCAAGCGCAAGGCCCATGCTGCGCATTTTTTCAACATCCCGCGCAAAGCCAAACGTACGCGCACGACACAGTGCCTGTTTGAACGACGTCGCCGCAAAATCATAGGTCGCCTGTTGGCGATTAATGAGCTTATGTGGAAAATCAATCGTGATATCGAGCACAAAACCTTCCGCGGGCGAAAGCGTCACGGTTGATTCTTTTTCCTGAATCGTAATTGCCTTCAACACCTCAATCACACGCTTGGGGGCGTTTTGTTCGCGCTTCCCCGCGCAATCAATCAAGAAAATAAATGGCTCGGAACTACCATCCATAATCGGCACTTCAGGCCCATCCACTTCAATGCGCGCATTATCAATACCCGCGCCCCAAAGCGCTGCCATCACATGCTCAATCGTCGAAACGGTCACGCCAAATTCATTGGCAATAGTCGTACCCAAGGTAGTTTCCGTGACGCGATCATACGTAGCAGGAACAATATTACGGCCTTCTTCCACATCACGACGCACGAAAATAATTCCCGTATTTTCGGCTGCTGGGTTAATCAGCATGTCCACCATATCACCCGTATGCAGCGATACCCCCGCACAGCTCACAGGAGCGGCAATCGTATGTTGCATGAGAACGGTGCGTGATGATGTCATAGCAGTGGCTTTCGTTATTTTTCTACGATTGCAACCTAAGCTATTGAACGTCCATCATCAAATCACGGTTTATGACGGAATATTTCATATTAAAATCCCGTTATTCGAGCGCAGTAGGCGCGAGTCAGCTATGAGCCCGCGAAGCGGCGCGTAGGACTAGTCAGTATGACGATGTCCGAAGCAGTTAAAAAACTAATTAGCCTGTCTTCTGAGAAACGCAGGAATATCGTAAAATTCCTCCTCCTCAGCGCTCGCTGCTGGCGTTTCACGCACCTCGGCCTTGCGGGCGGTGGCTTCATGACCTGCGCTCACTTGCACTTCACGTGCGCGTGGCTCGGACTTCACACTGAAGGCCTTGCCAACACTCGCTAGTCTGCCAAACAACCCACCAGCTGCATTGCTGGTACTTTCGCTGGTGATTTCCTCATCCTCCAAAATAGGCGATGCGGCGGTATGCACCATGCGTTGCGTTGGCATTTCTGGTTTAGGGCTCATGAAAAGCGGACCGGCATCATCATGTACAGGCGCGGCAGATTTTGCCTGTGCGGCAATGCGCATGGCTTCATCGACACGCGCTTGTGCTGCCGCAGCGGCTTGCGCATCCATTTTCGCACGCAGCTCGTCTTCTGCACGGACATTCTCATCAATAATACGCACCACTGGCTGCGATGCAGCAGGCGGTGTCGCAACTGAAGGAACGCTGTGCACGCTAGGTGCCGCAGCACGCGGAACGCTTACTGAAGCCTGACGCACAATCTCCGCTGCCGTACGCTCGCGCGACGGTGCAGGCGGAAGCGTCACTTCTGCTTTTTTGGAACCAAACATCAGCGGCTTTTTAGACGCCTGAGACACGCTCGCTGCGAGCTGCTCAGGCTGCTTAGGGCGCAGCGCCAGCTCCGCCGCATCAATACCCGTTGCTACGACCGACACACGCATGCGGCCTTGCAGCGCATCCGAGAAGGTCGAACCGAAAAGGATATTGGCTTCTGGATCGACTTCGTCACGAATACGATTTGCCGCTTCATCCACTTCAAACAGCGTCATATCAGGGCCGCCAGTGATGTTAATCAATACCGCGCGTGCGCCTTTGAGCGACACATCATCGAGTAGTGGGTTGCTGATTGCCGCTTCCGCCGCTTCAAGCGCACGGCGCTCGCCAATCGCTTCGCCCGTACCCATCATTGCCTTGCCCATTTCGCTCATCACCGAACGAATATCCGCAAAGTCGAGGTTCACCAAACCAGGCTTCACCATCAAATCGGTCACGCCACGCACGCCCGAGTGCAACACCTCATCCGCCAAACGGAATGCTTCAGCAAAGGTCGTTTTCTCATTGGCGATACGGAAGAGATTCTGGTTTGGAATCACAATCAATGTATCAACATATTCCTGCAATTCCTTGATGCCCGCTTCCGCCATTTTCATGCGGTGCGCACCTTCAAACTGGAATGGCTTGGTCACAATACCAACCGTCAGCACACCCTGCTCTTTTGCCAAGCGCGCAATCACTGGCGCTGCACCCGTACCCGTACCGCCGCCCATACCCGCAGCGATGAACACCATGTTCGAGCCTTCAATCAGCTGCGCAATATCGTCTGCCGCTTCTTCTGCTGCCTGACGACCCATATTCGGATTCGCACCCGCACCAAGACCGCGCGTAACACTCGCACCAAGCTGAACGATACGTTCAGTAAGGGAACCCTCGAGCGCCTGCGCGTCCGTATTCGCGTTGACGAAATCAACCCCTTCAAGGTTGGCGGCGATCATGTTATTGACCGCGTTACCACCCGCGCCGCCTACACCAATCACGGTGATTTTTGGCTTCAGCGTATCGAGTTGGCTTGGCAAATGCAGATTTATAGACATAGGTGTCTCCCCTAGGAATGACGTGTTTTCAACTGCTTACTGCCGGGTGTTTTTCGCCATCACATTGGAATATGTAGCGGTTTTTTGAATTTACGTGACACTATATGTAGTGTTTGCCAAGTTGTAAAGCCGATTGTGGGTAACTTCATTCTTTTTGAGTAAATTTTTTTGGTACGCCTATCGGCACATAGCGTGGTGGGTGTAAAGTTGGGCAGGATCAACTATAAGATTAGCAGATTTAAGCACATCCCTGCCAATTAATATCCGGTAAATATAGGAAGAGCGATCTGCAAGATTT
>JBMOEL010000134.1:0-3555 GCA_049314715.1 Rickettsiales bacterium | reverse complement strand
TCAGCATTTTGACATGACCCGCATGCGCGCCATTGAGCAGGGGCTACCACTCGCAAGGGTTGCAAACACGGGCATCTCCGCGCTTATCGACCCTTACGGCCGTGTGGTGGGTGCCTTACCACTTAATGAGCGTGGCATCATTGATAAAGACCTGCCAAAACAGTTAACTATTACGCCTTATGCGACCTTCGGCGAAACGCCTGTTTTGCTTGCTTTGGTGCTTTTTGCTGTGGCCTATATGGCCTACTTTAAACGTTGGTTACGTTAGAGTCTTATTAATAACCTTTAATTTGCTTGCACATTGAAATTAAAGGGATTAGGGAAAGTTTCCTAGTATCATTAAAGTTGTATATATAAATTATGAGTGATTCACATCCAGTCGACGTGCATGTTGGCAAGCGCTTGCGACTAAAACGCACTATCATGGGCTTAAGCCAAGAATCGATTGGCAAGTCCATTGGCGTAACGTTTCAGCAAATTCAAAAATACGAGCGCGGCATCAACCGTATGGGCGCCAGCCGTTTGTATGATTTTGCTAAAACACTCAATGTGCCTGTCTCCTATTTCTTTGAAGGTTTCGGTGATGAATTGACTGCCGACAGCCCCGTCTACGGAATGGCAGAAGGACAACCGCCCGCGTTTGAACATGAATCCGTTAGTAGTCATGAGACGATGGATATTATGCGCGCCTATTATAAAATCAAAAACCCTGCGGTGCGTAACCGCATCATTGAATTAATCAAAGCGGTTTCCGAAGAAAACGCCGACAAATAAGTTGACGTTACGGCGCAGTTCGTTAAGTTGCGCGCGTAATTTGGTGGGCATTTGGAGTTTGGCGGCCACCTTAAAAACCGGTCTAAGCATGTTCGCACTGCCAGCACTCCAGATTATTTTTGATAGGAGTTTTTTGTGAGCCAGTTTGAACGAAGCCATTACATTTTCACCAGTGAATCCGTTTCCGAAGGCCACCCCGATAAAATCTGTGATCAGATTTCTGACGCGGTGGTGGATGCGTGCCTTACCGAAAACCCAGAAGCGCGATGCGCATTTGAGACGATGGCCAGCACCAACCGTGTGATCATCGCAGGTGAAACGCGTGGCGCGGATAAAGTCACCGCGAAGCGTATGGAAGAACTCGCGCGCAACGTTGTAAAAGACATTGGCTATGAGCAAGAAGGGTTTCATTGGAAAAACTTCGAATTCCATAATCACGTGCACCAACAATCCGCCGACATCGCGCAAGGTGTCGATAGTGGCACTGATAAAGACGAAGGTGCAGGTGACCAAGGTATTATGTTTGGTTACGCGTGCAACGAAACACCGGTGTTGATGCCAGCGCCGCTTTATTATTCGCACCGCATTTTGCAGGCGCTTTCCGAAGGTCGCCGTAATGGCAAGTTCGACAAGCTTGAGCCTGATGCAAAAAGCCAAGTGAGCTTAGTGTATAAAGACGGCGTGCCAGTGCGTGCCAACTCGGTGGTGGTTTCCACGCAGCACAGCCCTGATATTTCACAAAAAGAAATTCGTGAATTGATTCGTGGCGTCGTACAAAACGTATTGCCAAAAGGTTGGATGCCAGAAGAAAACGAACTCTTCACCAACCCAACGGGCCAATTCATCATCGGCGGTCCAGATGGGGATTCGGGTCTTACGGGTCGTAAAATCATCGTCGATACGTACGGCGGTGCGGCACCACATGGTGGTGGCGCGTTCTCGGGTAAAGACCCAACTAAGGTTGACCGTTCAGCAGCATATGCAGCACGTTACCTTGCGAAAAACGTGGTGGCTGCAGGTCTTGCAGATCGTTGCACCATCCAGCTTTCTTACGCAATTGGCGTGTCGCGCCCTGTGTCGTTCTTCGTGAATACGCATGGTGATGCGCGCGTGAACCCCGAAAAGCTTGAGAAAGTGCTGCAAGAGTTGGTGAACCTTTCACCGCGCGGTATTCGCACGCATCTGCAATTGAATCGCCCGATTTATTTGCCAACGGCTTCCTATGGCCATTTTGGTCGTGAGCCACAGGCAAATGGCGCATTCAGCTGGGAGAAAACGGACTTAGTCGCGGAGTTGAAGCGTGAGTTCGGCATCAGCAACGCAGCCTAAGTACCTTTCAAGCTTTGGTCGTAATCGCGGGCGCAGTCTTCGTCCATACCAGCAACAGCTGGTGGATGAGCTATTGCCGCAAATATCTGTCATTCCCGCGAAGGCGGGAATCCATGCCCAAATGGGTGATGTGTCCGAGTTGATTGGCATAGACCCCCGCCTTCGCGGGGGTGACAATTGGAGTAAATTCGCGCTTGAGATTGGTTTTGGTGGTGGTGAGCATTTGGCGGCGCAGGCCAAGCACAACCCCGATACGCTCTATATTGGCTGTGAGCCGTATATTAACGGCGTGGCAAAGCTACTGACTGAAATCGATCAACATAAGATCAAAAACATTCGCCTGCATACGCGTGACGCGCGGGAATTGCTGGAAGTATTGCCAGAAGCGATATTCGACGAGATTTTTGTATTATTCCCAGACCCATGGCCGAAAATACGCCACAATAAACGGCGTTTGGTGAATCAACAAACGCTCAGTATGCTTGCGCGCGTACATAAAAAGGGCGGCAGATTACTGGTCGCCACCGACCATGTGGATTATTCAGCATGGATATTGGAGCATTTATTAGCGCACCCTGATTATGAGTGGACGGCAAAAGAAAAAGCCGACTGGCAAACCCCGCCAAAGGATTGGACGGTGACAAAATATCAGCGCAAAACCACCGAGCAAGGCAGAGAGCCCATGTTTTTCGAGTGTGTAAGAAAAAATTAAGAATTTATCGCTATGCTCTAGTCTAAAGGAGAAAAACCATGGCAAATGATTTGGATAAGTTTAGAACAGCACCCATCGTAAAAAAGAATCCATTATTGGAAAAATTGGGAGCGAGTATCATTGGTCACGACATCAGCACCCGCCACATGGGGGGGTAGGACAAGTCATTGATGTTGAGCTGTTTTTAGACCCAACAGAAATACAAGACATCCAAAATTTGAAACCTTTACATGATGCTCTCAAAGTATATTTGGAGTCCAAAGGGCTCCCATATGAAGCATCTGCATTTGGTTTTCTGAGAGCCAATAATAGCGATTTACAGGGACCAAAAGTTCTCATTACGATGAAAGCACCAGAAAGACCACTTATTGAGAATGCTATTCAGCAAATCCAAGATATGGGAAGACAAGGCCAAATCGAAAAAGGCTAAATAATCCTTGATTTTGGGCACTAAACCCCCTAAATAGCCTCGACATTCAAATACACACACATAAGAGGTGGCCTCAACAAGCCGCCTTTTTTGTTGGCTAAATCACGTCATGCCAGCGCAAGCTGGTATCTGATTCAGATTCCTGCTTTCGCAGGAATGACAAAAACTGGGGATACGATGAGCAATGTCGCTCAACAGGTAAGAGACTTAATAGAGCCCTCGATTACGTCGATGGGGTTTAATCTCGTTCAGGTAAAACTGAATGACGGGAAGCATCGCCTGCTACAAATCATGGCCGAGCGTCCCGATG
>JBMOEL010000133.1:0-3592 GCA_049314715.1 Rickettsiales bacterium | reverse complement strand
AGATGGCTCGAAGGAGCCTGAGTTCACTGCATAGGAAAAGCCCCGCAATCCGCGGGGCTTTTTTGTTGCTTGCCATTCCATATCATAATTGTTAATAAAAATTAACTTTTGGGGCGCTTAGCATGAACGATAAACCTGAGGATTCAAAAGGCGGTCCTGAAGTGACACGCCGCGGCATGTTAGGTCTTTTTTTAGGCGCTGGCGCTGCATCAGCGGCGGGTAATGTACCTGCAGTGGATGCGCTTGCAAAATTAGCGTCTTCATCGGGCACGATTAGCAATTTCTTCGGTGTCCCCGATATGCTGAAAATGGGGCACCTGTTATCTCAGGTAACCAATATATTTTCTAATCCCGCAGGCACAGAATTATTGAACTTGATGGACTCACGCCGCGTGTTATTGGGCACGCTCGACCATGAGGGTATCGATATAGCCTTTGCCCGATACATTACTTCCATACGCCCATTCATGGAAAAACAACACGCCTACGAAACCTTCATGCGCGGAGCCGTTGACAAAGCAATGGCAACAGACCACTTCATGTCGGGACTTTTGTCAGATGAAAAAATTGCGCTGGAAGATATCGTGCGTGACTTGTCAGCAGATCACCCCAGCTTTAAGCCAGATCAAATACAGCGTCTGGGTGGGTTTCTATTGCGAATGGTGAAAGCGCAAGGAGGCAAAGGCTTGGATAGCGGTATTTTTACATTATTTGAAGGCCAATCACCTGAAGCATTCATACAAAATAGTCTTCGTAACGCTATCGATAGCGTACTAGAAGATCAAGTATTGCCACTACCAAGCCCCACAGAGATGTTTCGAAGCATCGTATTAGACAATGCTGAACACATGCAAAGCATTGGTCATCCGCTAAGCCGCACATTATTTGACCAACTCAAGTTAGAAAAAGAATTTGGTGGTTATGAAAACTTTGAGCAGGAAGTGGAAAAATTTGCTGAAGCGCGTGACAATGAAATCGAATCACCAGATAAGCAAGAAGAGTCTTAGCAACAGAGTCCACTCTATGAATTGATGCAGAAACTAATGGAAGAAGGTCATAAACCTGACTTATTTTCGCACGGTGTGATTGAGAGTGATGGTGAGACTATCAACCGTGATGCAGGAATAGAGCTAAGTGCAGCACCATTTGATACACTCACGATTCGTTTTCCAGAAACTAGCGGGGAAGCGATGCAGCAAATACTTGCATGCTTGGAAGAACATTACCCAGCAGATGGCGAACTGATTGAAGAACTAAATGAATTCGGGGCGACTCCATACAGCATTCAAGGCAACACTCTTCGTATCATTTCAGAAGATGAGAATTTGCAGGACGAGTTATCTGCTATTCAAGAAGATTTCTGCATTCCTCTCCATCAAGACTGGACGGTGCGCACTGCAGGCGACAATCAAGCCGCAGAGATAGCGAGATAGCGCTTTTACACCTTCAAAAACTTCTTCCAGCCGCGCTCATGAAAATAGAAGGTGAAAGTTTGTACCATGGGTTCGATAAGACCTATCGAAAGTGCAACCGCAAGGCTTCCCGATAAGGCATAGGCTACTGACACCGCCACAGTCACGTGCGTCATGCTGTAGGTAATGGTTTTAGCCACTGTTGCGTGAGAACGAATAAATTCAGCCATAATTAGCTCCTATGTTTCCTATATAACATAGATGCGAGTGATTCTCAACTGCAAATTAGCGGGCGTGGTTGGCAGAAGGCTCTGCTAGCAATGCCTCATCATACGCTGAGGCTGCTTCAACGCGGGCCACGGGGCGCTCCTTAGTTAGCTCCGCGACTTGCCCGAGCTTATGTCTCAGCTCTGCATTTTCGCGGCGATTATCCTTGAATTGTTGCTCGGCATTCTCGGCGCGGTGATAATCCTCAAATGCACCAAATGCCCCGAACATCAGGGCAATCACACCATCCAGTTTCCAACGCCCCTGGATCCACCAATCATTGATGCTATGAACCGTTGTTAATTTCTTATAGAAAACGGAATTCGCCGTACGAATAATCCCTGAGATTGCCGCTGAAACAGCGAAGTCCTTCGCGAAGCCAAGGGCTGCGGCATTCCACTTATTCGGCGATTCCTCGCGCTGTGAACGGTTCTCTACCATCCCCACATTATGCCAGATTTAGGGCCAAAAACGTGTGAAGATTGCGTGAAGAGGGGTGGATAGTGTGTGGTGGGTCGTGGGTAGTAGGTATTAGTAATATGGGTTGCCGCGTCGCTATTGCTCCTCGCAATGACAACTTCACCATCCACTACTCACAGCCCACTAAATATCTACAAACACATGCGTTTCCGACTTGGCACCAGGATGGGTGACTGCCCCCTTCTCTGCTGGGCCTACGGTTTGGGCATATTTCCAAATCGCACCGGCATTATAATCATGCGCGCGCGGTTTCCACGTGGCGCGGCGGCGGGCGATTTCATTTTTAGTTAGATCAACATCAATCGTTGCCTTCACCGCATCGATGGTGATGACATCACCATTTTTGAGCAGGCCAATGACGCCGCCCACTGCCGCCTCTGGCCCAACATGGCCGATGCAGAATCCACGCGTGCCGCCGCTGAAGCGCCCGTCGGTGATGAGGGCGACATGCTCACCCATACCCTGACCGTAAAGCGCTGCGGTGGTGGAAAGCATTTCACGCATACCCGGCCCGCCTTTTGGCCCCTCATAGCGAATCACGATGACATCGCCCTTCTTATATTTTTTTTCTTCAACTGCTTTGAATGCATCTTCCTCGCAATCAAAGACGCGGGCGGGACCAGTGAATTTCAATTGCTGTAAGCCTGCGACTTTTACAATCGCACCTTCGGGCGCGAGATTGCCTTTCAGCACTACCACACCACCTTCTTTACGCAACGGTTTGGTGTGCGGATAGACGACGTCTTGGTTCTTAGGGAATTTTACATGTTTCAAATTCTCGGCGATGGTTTTGCCCGTTACCGTCAAACAATCACCATGCAGATACCCACCATCCAGCAATGTTTTCATGACGATTGCCACACCACCTGCCTCATACATATCTTTAGCAGTATATTTACCACCGGGCATCAGGTCCGCGAGATACGGCGTGCGTTTGAAAATGTTGCCGACCGCATGCATGTCAAAATCAATGCCTGCCTCATGCGCCATGGCGGGTAGATGCAGCGCAGCGTTGGTGGAACCACCCGTGGCCGCAACGATCGCTGCGGCATTTTCGAGCGCTTTGCGCGTGACAATATCACGCGGGCGAAGTTTGAGTTTGAGTAAGTTCATAATCGCCTGCCCCGAGTCGAAGCAGAACGCATCGCGCGATTCGTAAGGTGCGGGTGCACCGGCACTACCGGGCAAGGCAAGGCCAATTGCTTCGCTCACGCAGGCCATGGTGTTAGCGGTGAATTGCCCGCCACACGAACCACCCGATGGGCAAGCGACTTGTTCAAGTTGGTGTAATTCTTCATCACTCATTTTGCCAGAAGCGTGCTTGCCCACACCCTCAAACACATCGACTACCGTGACGTCTTTACCTTTATACTGACCGGGCAAAATCGTGCCGCCATAAATAAACACCGAAGGAACATTGAGGCGGATCATCG
>JBMOEL010000132.1:0-3711 GCA_049314715.1 Rickettsiales bacterium | reverse complement strand
TAGGTACGAATACGCTCCGAACGGTCACCCGAACCGATTTGCCCTTTGCGGCTAGCTGAACGCTCTGCCTCGCGCTTCTGGTATTCGGCTTCATAAATGCGTGAGCGCAGAATTTTAAGCGCCTTCGCCTTGTTCTTGTGCTGCGATTTCTCGTCCTGGCACTGCACCGTCACACCGGTCGGGATATGCACGATACGCACCGCCGAGTCGGTCGTATTCACCGACTGGCCACCTGGGCCCGATGAACGAAACACGTCGATACGCAAGTCATTTTCGTTGATTTGAATATCGACTTCCTCTGCCTCTGGCAGCACCGCTACCGTTGCAGCAGACGTATGCACGCGCCCCTGCGTCTCCGTCGTTGGAACGCGCTGTACGCGGTGTACACCGGACTCGAATTTCAATTTCTCAAACACGTTTCTGCCAATAATCGAGGCGCTCGCGTCCTTATACCCACCTAGCGCGTTCTCGCTGAGCGATAATACTTCGAATTTCCAGCCATTAATCTCCGCAAAACGCTGATACATGCGGAAAAGCTCGGCCGCGAACAACGCGGCTTCATCACCACCCGTGCCGGCACGCACTTCCAAAATCGCGTTCTTCGCATCCGCTTCGTCTTTCGGCAACAAAGCGATTTGCAAATCTGACGTGAGTTTGGGAATGAGCTTTTCAAGCTGCTGCTTATCAGCCTCGGCCATGTCTTTCATGTCGGGGTCTTTGAGCAGCTGCTTCACGTCTTCCAGCTCGGCATTCGCGGCTTTGAGCGACAGCGCCGTTTCCACAATCGGCGTCAAATCGGAATATTCCTTCGAATATTTCGCGAATTCACCGCCCTTAAGTTTATCGGGCGATGAAATCAAATCACCCAATTCTTTATGGCGGGCAATCAACCCGTCGAGTTTTTTATCCATGCTCATGCTATTTGTCTCGCAACCATGTAACCAGTTGGTCTTGTTTAACAGGGGTCTGCGACCCGTCGGCGAGGTTTTTCACCATTACTTCGCCTTTGGCAAGCTCTTCTTCACCCATCAGCACCGCATAAGCAGCACCTAGCTTACTTGCGCGCTCAAAACGCTTCTTGCTATTACCTTTATAACCAATATCAACAACAAAGCCCATGTCACGGAGTGACTGCGCCAATTGCCATGCCTTGGCTTCGGTTGATTCTTGTATCGGCACCACCGCCACCAACTGCGTTGGATGCGGTTTATAGCTCTCTTCCAACAATGCCGACAGGCGCTCTACACCTGCTGCAAAGCCAATGCACGCCGTGTCATTTCCGCCCATGAGTTTCACGAGGTCATTATAGCGACCACCCGCAAGTACCGTGCCTTGCGCACCCAATTTGTCGGTCGTGAATTCAAACACTGTGTGGCTGTAATAATCCAGACCACGCACCAGTTTCTCACTAACTTTATAGGCAATGCCCAGCGCTTCCAGCCCTGCGCGCACTGCATCAAAATGTGCTTTGGAGGCATCATTGAAATGCGCATGTAATGTTGGCGCACCGGCAACGATTTTCTTATCGCCCTCGTCTTTAGAATCGAGAATGCGCAGTGGATTTTTCTCCAAGCGCGTTTTGCTTTCGTCCGACAAATCATTTTTGTACTTCGACAAATACTCCACCAATGCATCACGATACGCCGCACGTGACGCTGCATCACCAAGCGAATTTAATTCTAGCGTTGTAGCATCAAACAAATCCAGCACACGGAGTGTGTGGGCGGCGAGTGCAATCATCTCCACATCGCTCATGGGTTCATTGCTGCCAAGCAGCTCACAGCCAATTTGGTGGAATTGGCGTTGACGGCCTTTTTGCGGGCGCTCGTAACGGAAGGCAGGCCCCGCATAAAAACACTTAAAGGGCGAAGGCAATTGCTGCAGGTTGTTGGAAATGAAACTGCGCACAATCGCCGCCGTGAATTCAGGGCGCAGGGTGAGGCTCTCGCCGCCACGGTCGGTGAACGTATAAGTTTCTTTCGTCACCACGTCCGACGTATCGCCAAGCGTGCGGTGAAATACGTCCGAGAACTCAAAAATCGGTGTATCCATGCGCGCATAGCCATAAAGCGCCGCGACTTTTTGTGCGGTCTCAATCACATGCTGGTGGCGTGCAAAATCGGCAGGCAGCAAATCATGGGTTCCGCGAACGGGTTGGAGTTTTTCAGCCATTAGCGTTTTTGACCTTCTTTTTGATGGAGCTTCGGATAACAGACATCCAGTGCTTTCAGCGCCGCGACTGCTAGTTGGTCATCAGGCGTTACATCAAGGCCATCCTCTTCATTCACGGGAGTCTCTTCAATCGGATAGTCATCTGTAGCAATTTTAGCAGCAATACCATCGTACATTTGGGCAAATACAAAACTTCCGTTAACATCATGCTCTATCACTTCCTCAAATCCATCTTCCGTATCAAGTAACGAGAGGTTGGTTTTAAGATCATGAGGCCCTACATACATACCACGCTCAAGTGCACGTCTAACCACCGCCTTATGCACCGCTGCACATTCTGGATGCTCTGCGATATCTCTTAGATACTCTGCGATGTCCTCTGCAGGCGATTCTTGTAAATCCGTTAGTTTCATCTACTAGCCTTTTTACGATAGCTGCGCGCAACATACGCCTCTACACGCTCTTTAAATTCTACGGCGATGCCATCACCGCGCAATGTCACGGTTTTTACACCATCCTCGAACACAGGTGCAACAGGCGATTCACCCGTACCCGGCAACGAAATACCAATATTAGCGTGCTTGCTTTCGCCGGGCCCATTCACAATGCAGCCCATCACCGCCACGTTCATAGTCTCGGCACCTTCATATTCCTGCGCCCAATGCGGCATGCGCGTGCGTAGATATTTTTGAATATCCTCCGCCAATTCTTGAAAATACGTACTCGTCGTGCGCCCACAACCAGGACACGCAGTCACCAGCGGTACGAAGTTCCTGATCCCCATGGTCTGCAAAATCTCCTGCGCCACGCGTACTTCTTGCGTGCGGTCACCATTTGGTTCGGGCGTAAGCGAAATACGGATCGTATCGCCAATACCTTCTTGTAGCAAAATCGACAAAGCGGCTGTGGAAGCGACGATACCTTTGCTGCCCATACCCGCTTCAGTCAATCCGAGATGCAGAGCATAGTCACACCGCGCCGCGATGCCGCGATACACCGCCACCAAATCCTGCACGCGGCTCACTTTGCATGAAATGATGATGTCTTTAGCGGGCAAGCCAATAGCCTCGGCTTTTTTTGCGCTGACCAGTGCCGATTGAATCAACGCCTCACGCGCCACTTCCTCGGCAGATTTTGGCGCTGCTAATTGCCCGTTCTCGTCCATTAACTTGGCGAGCATGGCCTGATCCATCGACCCCCAGTTTGCACCAATGCGCACGGGTTTTTTGTACTGGGTCGCCTTCTCGACCATCATCGCAAATTGCTTGTCCTGCTTCTCGCCAAACCCGACATTGCCGGGGTTAATGCGATACTTCGCCAAGGCTTGCGCCATCTCGGGGAATGCCTCAAGCAGACGATGCCCATTATAGTGGAAGTCGCCTACGAGGGGGGCGGCGGGGCCGCCAGCTAATAACTTTTCATAGATTGCCGGCACCGCTTTCGCAGACGCTTCGTTGTTGACGGTAATACGCACCAGCTCCGAACCAGCCTCCGCGAGTTGACGCACCTGCGCAACCGTTGCTGCAACATCCGCCGTAT
>JBMOEL010000131.1:0-3802 GCA_049314715.1 Rickettsiales bacterium | reverse complement strand
TGGTTCACCAGAATCCTAACTTATTCTCTGGACCATTTATAGGGGGGCAGGACATCGCGTTATACAATTTCTCAAAAGACTAACATCTTATCGCGGATAAATATCCATGACTACGCCACTAGCCGTGCCCCAAGAATCGCGTGAATTCAAATGGTCAGATTACATTACGATTACTGACTCAAATCCCCTGAATCGTGCAAAGTTTGTAGTAATGCTTGATCGCATTGCTTCAACGGAGGATGGTCGTGAACTGATACGTAAAGCGAGAGAGATTTCTGGGTCAATTGAATTGAGCTCTGATTCAAGCCAATTATCCCTTGCTGGCGAACCTTTGCAAGCAGTTGTAACTGAGCTGTATCGAAAAGGCGGTGCATTGGTAATGCAGAATCCTGAGGGCCGCTACGAGGGTAAACTTGTTGTGCCGGTCGATCAGCCTGAAGCCATGATGCGCTGGACTGCGCCCGATGGATCAGAGCATGTGGAGTCGCATACGGGGACACTTGTCCATGAGCTTTTTCATCTCGCTGATCCCAATCATTTGCCCCATGTGCGGTTAGCTCGCTGCCGCGAAGCAATGGTAGAGGAAATTGCCTCGCGTCTGCAGATTGACGGGGCAGATGATGCCACGAAAGCAAGAGTGGCAGGCTATGTTGCGGAAAAAATATTGTAGAAATAGGCGCTACACTTGAAAATGGTTCAAAAAGACCGAGTGATATTGAACAGGATTCAATTGAGACCAATTACCGCGCTAGGTTCCTTGGCATGCGTAAAGACCCTGCTTTTGTAAAAGAATTAACTGATGTTTCTGGCGGTAAGCAAGTCAAGTTCGTTTACCCACAGGGTGATGTGGCTTCAATAGGATTTGCAAGAATAAGGGGATCTGTGGCAGGTGATGATCCCGACCCAGCCATCATGATTGAAGGTCCGGATGGTAAGCATGTCCCCTCTGGTTCATCTTCTGCACGCTACGAGGAGCAGGCGGTCGACTATACGGATGCATTTATGCATAAAAACTTTGGCCAAACGGCCCATCGTCGTGGATATGGAAATACTTCTGCTCCTTCACTTGCGGAGGGGCAACAACCTAAACCACCGGCTACTGAACCAGAGCCGCTAACGAAGCCGCTGCTTTCTGGGCTCCCGCGTTATACGCCTGAAGAGGCCCCAGTGGGTGAAAATCTACCTTCGCCACCGATCATTCGTGATGCGCCAACGCCAGAAGGTGCGAGGGGTAGACAATAGCTGCGGCTTTTTACATTAACACGCAATTATATAAATAAGATGGACAGGCAATAACTCCCGCCCACCTAGTATTGTTAGGCCTCAGGGGCTTCAACCCCTGCTCGCGGCAGTGCCGTTGGTGCGGGGGGCAGTGGATGCAGCTGTTGACGATGCCGCAGCAAGCGTTGGCGAGGTATTTCTTCTTTAAATTTTCGGCAAGGTGCTGCACCTTTAATGTGGCCGCCAGTTTGTTTTCTATTTCCTTCATATAGGGTTGCAGCCGCGCAACCCTGCGCCCTTCCATCTCGACGAATTTTTCGCACGCTTCCACCATATGCCCGATTTGTTCGCGCGCCTTGGGGTTGGTTTCCTTGCCCAATGAATCCTTCAATGCGCCTAGATACGCATCGCGCGTTTGTGGGACGCGCAGGTAATCCGCAGCACTCATGCCATTCTTATCTTTTGCACCAAGCCCAACATCCTTGAGCATATTATCTTGCGAGGTACGAAAGCGCGTATCGGTTTGCATCACCCCTGCAGGAATGGTTCTTTCAATAGTGCTGTTGAGTGCAGCCATAAAAAGCTGCTCCCCCATCGAAGGTGCGACCGTGTCTTTTTTACCCTCGAAATGACGCGCCTTGATGCGGTAATATTCATCGGCGCCGATAGCGGCAATTTGGTTGCCGATTATGCCCATAACGCCTGCACCAACTGCATTACCAACGACAGGCACTGGCGTGCCGACGATGGCGCCAGCAACAGTACCAGCAGTCGTACCCGCCAGTGTAGCGGTATCAACCCAATCGCGCACGGCAGCTTCATCGCGGTTGGGGGCAAGCCTTCCACCGACACCGGGGATGCTGGAAAGCGCGGATTCACCTGCCGCAAGTGCTGCTTGAGATGGCGTTGCACCCGTTGCCAGCGCCGCCACACCTGCGGTGACAGCCATTGCTGCGCCAGCAACTACATCAGGCGCGCGCGGGCCACGCGGTTGATGGGGAGGATTGTGTGGTTGAGGTTTTTCGGGCGCTGGGGGAGGTTTATGTTCACTTGTGGTGGGCGTTGGACTCGATGGAGATGAGGGTTGCACCGTTGCACCATCGCCATACCCGCCACGATATTGCGTAACAACGTTTGTTTCCATCATCCCATTATGACTTAGTGGGTGAGCATAATGCCTCCGCTCGGCCTCTATATGATCTGGTAATGGGGCGTGGCGGTTAGCGCCTTTGGGCGGTTTTTCACCGCGCGCAACCATTGCTGCATCGCGCTCCATGGTCAACTTACCCTGCTGCTGGCCTATTTCATAGATACGGCTATAACCGTGCGCCCTGGCATTCAGGTCGACAACCGCTTGAGGGTTAGTGTTGAGCTGATGAGCAATTTTCAATTCATCACTTAAACCACGCATGGCGCTCATCGTTGCTTCAAGGTTAAGTGACCTAGCAGTCTCGGAATTGATATTCAGCTGAGCAATACGGTCGGATTGCGTTTGGACCACTTTTTGTAGCTTCGTTATTTCTTCTTCACTTAGAATCAGCATATGTGCCGAGTCTGTACCATGCGTAACTTGAGTGCGATTCTTGATTAGCGTATCAAATGCTGCTTTGATTTCTTTGTGAGCACTTTCTAGAGTATTGCCAATCGCTTTATCTAAACCTCTAAGTTGCCACGTACGATGCGGAATGCTTGCTGCAACGTCAGCTGGGTTCCTTGAATCTGGAGCGCCATATTCCGGCGTGTGACTCGATAGTGCGCGAGCAAGCTCGCCAATACGCAGGCTGGTTTGCCGTTGAGCAAGAATCTGAGCGCTATCAAGCATTTCCGGCATTAGCCACCCACCTCAATAAGCTGTGTTGGCCGGGAGTCTAAAAGCTTTCGAAGCCCATGGGCTTTTGTATGGACACTATCATGAAACAAACGCCGTTCGCCGGATAGATGATAATCGCCAACAGTCAAAGCCGTTGGCAATGGAATTAATCCCTTCATTTCCTCAAGCAGCTTCCATACGGTTGTATTCCCGTTGGGTGGCAAAACATTTTGGGCAAAGCAAATTTTTATACCGAGTTTGCCATCCATATCGCTGTTGGGTTCTTCAATTTCATATAACTGAAATTCAAAGCCGGGCAAACCGTATTTGGTCGCAATCGCCTTTACTTTATCTAGCATTTCTGGCTCTATAAGCCGTTTCAATGCATCATACAGCTCCGGCTGCTCTTCACGGTCTTTTGGTGCCCAGACAACAACAAAAGGTTCGGTTTGCGCATCAGCCATAAGTCTCTCCTTAAATCCTTTCACAAGCGCTCGCCTCTTGGTGTCTATAAGCTCCTTAATAGGCTTTTTTTTCGGCACTCGGGTCACTTTGGTATTCTCCTCATTCAATCGGAATTTTAATTGCCTATCACATATTTCATAGGTTTGCACTTGCGCGGCACTGCAATCCTTTTTGAACTATGCCCACATCATGATTTTAAGTGCCAAAGATAAACAAAATCTTAAATTGCAGCGCCCGCTCATCAATTGTCATCAGGGCACCTCTATAAACCCGATTATGTAGCGGCGTGATCTTACTGGCGATCAA
>JBMOEL010000130.1:0-3898 GCA_049314715.1 Rickettsiales bacterium | reverse complement strand
GATGGTCACGAAATCCCCAATACGAATACCTTTTTCTGCAGGTGCTATGATGTTACCATCAATCTCGGGAGCATCAGCTTCCGTGCGGCAAATCAGTTGGCCATCCTCAATGCTGTCCACAAGAGAGTTGAATGTACGGCCGATTTTCTTTTGCAGTTTCGCTGCCGAAATTTCCTGCGCGCGCTCCATGAATCTGTCATAGCGCTCCTGTTTCACTTTTTCACTCACGTGACCATCATGCGCATTGCTTGTCGCGCCCTTCACGTCTTCGTATTTGAAACAACCCACCCTATCCAACTGCACTTCGTCCATCCAATTGAGCAGGAATTCGAAATCTTTTTCCGTCTCGCCAGGGAAGCCAACAATGAAGGTCGAGCGCAACGTTAAATCAGGGCATTCCGCGCGCCATTTGGCAATCTGGTTCGCAGTCTTCTCCTGATTCGCTGGGCGGCGCATCGACTTTAACACCTCGGGCGAAGCATGCTGGAACGGAATATCGAGATAGGGCAGAATTTTACGCTCTGCCATCAATGGCATCACATTCGCCACATGTGGATAGGGGTAGACATAATGCATCCGCACCCACACACCGAGTTCACCCAGCGCTGCCGCCAAATCATAGAATGAGGTTTTCACCTCGCGCCCGCGCCATGTGGAGGGCGCATATTTAATATCGACACCATAAGCACTCGTATCTTGCGAAATCACCAACAGCTCCTTCACACCCGCTTTGACGAGGCGCTCAGCTTCGTCGAGCACATCACCAATAGGCCTGCTCACCAAATCACCACGCAGCGCAGGGATAATACAAAAGGAGCAACGGTTATTGCAGCCTTCGGAAATTTTTAGATACGCATAATGGCGGGGCGTGAGGCGAATCCCCTGCTCTGGCACCAGATCCATATAAGGGTCATGCAGCGGCGGCAGGGCTTGATGCACCGCGTCCATCACCGCTTCGTAATGCTGTGGGCCCGTAATCGCGAGCACATTGGGGTATTTCTCACGAATCACTTCGGGTTCCGCACCCAAACAACCCGTTACCACCACTTTGCCATTTTCATTGAGCGCTTCGCCAATCGCGCCGAGTGATTCATCACGCGCACTATCAAGAAATCCGCATGTATTGACGATGACAAGGTCAGAGCCCGTATAATCAGGCGAGATTTCATAACCTTCTGAGCGGAGCTTAGTGAGGATACGTTCCGAATCGACAAGCGCCTTCGCGCAGCCGAGGCTGACAAAGCCGACTTTCGGGGCAGTTTTGGATGCTTTGGATGTGCGGGTTGATACCATAAATCCGCGCCCTTAGAGCACAAGCAGCCCTAAGTTGCAAGCCGCCGCGGATATACAAAAGGCGCTTTCGATTAAGGAAAGCGCCTTGTGTTATTTATGGTTAGGAAGATTAGCGATCGTGATATTGATTGTTTTTAAAGTTTATGTATTCTCCATCTTCTTCACAGAAAGCAGCACACTTCACAGGTTTACCTACCCCACCATCACCATATACACCAGCAGAAGCCACTTGTTGTTGCTTCGCCGCTTCAGCCGCAGCTAATTCCTCCGCCGTAGGGGCAGCAGGAATCACTGGAGGCGCCGCAGAGGTCGAAGCTTCGCCTACCCCCGTCGCACCAACCAGCGCTGGCGCAGCAACGGGGTCAGGCTTACCAGCCAACGTTCCTTTGGTACCCATGCCAAGCCTTGCGGCAGGATCAGGTTTACCAGCTTGCGCACCGCCTGCCAGTTTAGCAGCAAGACCCTGTGTATCACCACCCGCCGTATCAGCAATCCCCTGTGTAGCGCCCGCTGTATCAGCAAAACCAGCGCCCACAGCACCACCTGCTAAACCAGCCGCCGCAGGTAATGTAGCGCCACCAAATCGTTGGCCAGCAGCACCCGCACCAACATTTCGCGAAGCAGCGTTACGTGAAGATGTATTACGTGATTTATTCCCACCAATCGTTGCAGATAAGCGCGCCGAAACTGATGCCGTCACGCGTTTAGTAGCCTCTTTCTTAACTTTATTACCAAGCGAGCGAAGTAAACGGTTTCCACCGGAAGCAGTACGACTAGCGCCTGTAGCCGCTGCAGTACGTGGTGCGGTAGCACCAGCAGCAGCCGTTGCAGCACCGCCACGAGGTTTAAATAGATTGCGCACCGAAGTTGTTGCACGCCCAGCCGTGTTACGAGTAGCGGTAACCGCACGGCCTGCTGCCGATCGCGTAGACTTTACAACATTACTCCCAAGTCTCGCCGCGCTACTAAGAACACCGCTTGGTTTACCCGTTGTTTTATTGACGCTTGGTTTACCAAACCCCATAAACGCCTCTGCTGGCTTAGGCATTGAAACCGCCAAAAACGCCAATGCCGTGGCGATGAGTATCACATGCAACGCACGGGGGCGATGGAGGGCGAGTGTTTTCATTAAATGCTCCTAATACGTATTATTGGTTATTAGGATTCATCTTCGCTTATAAAGGTTAACGTCGGGTTAACAAAATGCGGAAATCGTTATGGGATTGATTCACATCGTTTTAATGATGCTCGCCCTGCGGGCGCCTACGGCGTCCAACGCCCTTACGGGTCGTTGTCGAACCAGTGATTTCTACTTCAACCATCCCCTCCTCCAGATACAAAAAAACCCGCCTAAAGCGGGTTTATATCTGGGAGGATGGCAGCCTAACAACGGCCCCTGCCCCTTGATAGCCGCTATTTAGCTAATCAGGATACAAAAATCTACCCGCTTTTCTACCCGCTACGAAGCTAGACTGTTTGCGCGCTCCGCGATGTGTCCTGAACCTCAAAATCTTGTCATCAATTCAAAATCGTCTATGCTTCAATCCCACAATAAAAACACAAGGCTTAGCAATGGAATCTCTCGATTATTGGCGTTTGTGTGACGAGTTATCAGTAATTCAGGCAGCTTTGCTAATTGTAGGATATGACCCATCTAATGCTGAAACATTTACTAATAACAACCCGTTTTCGGTGATGATAGAAAAGCCCGCGGGTTTTGAGGCTGCCAAAGCTGCACTTACTAACGCTGTAATGTCAGGCGACTTAGCTGCTACCATTCGCCGCGATGCCTTAAAAGGTCACGTTGAAGAAAGCAACACAGAAAAATGGCTTGGACAAAGCGGTAAGCACGTCCTGCAACTCGATATTTCGCTGACCACGATAAAAGTTAAGGACTTGCGTGCATGGCTTTCAAGTCGCGGATTTACAACAGGATTTTTCTTCCCAAAGCACGACAATAAAAGACCAAACTATCTCGACACTCAGCATCCGAATTACTCACCAAAACTAGCCGCCGCCATTGAGGCATGGGTAGCAATTACGGAAGCGCCCGAAAAAACAAAAGGCAAAACCGTTAAAAAATCCCTAGAAATTTGGTTGCGCGCAAATGCTGGACGATTCGGACTAATCAAGGATGATGGTAACCCAAACACAAGCGGCATTGAAGAGATCACAAAAGTTGCCAACTGGGGAACCAAAGGTGGCGCTCCAAAAACCCCTTAAAGCTAAACTATACCACCTATTATTTTTGGCGCGGATGCTCATCTTATCAAACATTACGGGGGCATGTTCCAACTAGAACCCTACCACCCACACCGCTAAAATCGGGGAAGGTTTTGTGAACCTCCCCATCTATTCCGAATGGTTTAATCGACTCATATTGGCCTCGTGATTCAACCAACGAGGAGTAAACACTATGAAACACATTGAGCCTTCACTAAAAGACCCTGCAAAGGATTCCATCCTTCGACTACCTGATGTTAAATCCCGCACTGGCCTGAGTCGGAGTAGTATCTACGCCTATATCAAAGATGGAAAGTTTCCCCAGCACATTTCCTTGGGTGAGCGTAGCGTCGGCTGGTACGAGAGCGAAGTTGATGCGTGG
>JBMOEL010000129.1:0-3999 GCA_049314715.1 Rickettsiales bacterium | reverse complement strand
GAATAATCCTGTTCTGATTGGTGAGCCTGGTGTTGGTAAAACTGCTATTGTTGAAGGGCTTGCACTACGTATAATGAGTGGCGATGTGCCCGAAGCCTTGAAGGGAAAACGCCTCCTTTCGCTCGATTTGGGGTCGCTGGTGGCGGGCGCGAAGTTTCGCGGTGAGTTTGAAGAGCGTCTAAAAGCCGTTCTCAATGAAATGGACGCGTTGGCGGGCGAAGTCATTCTATTCATTGATGAATTACATACCTTAGTCGGCGCAGGTGCCGCCGAAGGTTCGATGGATGCGTCGAACCTGCTAAAGCCTGCTTTGGCGCGCGGCGAACTTCATTGCGTTGGCGCAACAACCCTTGCTGAGTATAGGAAATACATCGAAAAAGACGCGGCATTGGCGCGTCGTTTCCAATCCGTATTCGTCAGTGAACCTACGGTTGAGGATACCATCTCGATTCTGCGTGGTTTGAAAGAGAAATATGAGCTCCATCACGGCATCACGATTAGTGACTCGGCGCTGGTGGCGGCGGCGACCTTATCGAATCGTTATATTACCGATAGGTTCTTGCCAGATAAGGCAATTGATCTGATGGACGAGGCCTCGTCGCGCCTGAGGATGCAGGTGGATAGTAAGCCCGAAGCGCTCGACGAAGTGGACCGCAAATTGATGCAGTTTCGCATTGAGCGTGAAGCACTCAAGAAAGAAAGCGATAAAGCCTCACAAGAGCGGCTCAAAAAACTGCAAGATGAAATCGCCGAACTGGAACGCCAATCGGGTGAGCTGACGGCGACGTGGCAATCCGACAAGGCACGGCTGCAAGACGCGCGTGGTGTGAAGGAAAAACTCGAAGCTGCCAAGCTGGAGCTGGAGCGCGTGCAGCGCGAGGGGAATCTAGCGCGCGCGGGAGAGCTGCAATATGGCATTATTCCGACGCTTGAAAAGCAACTGGCAACGGAGACTTCCGACGCGGGCAATAGCGCCAAAGAAACCGTCAACGAGCAGGATATTGCGGCGATTGTCAGCCGCTGGACGGGGGTGCCCGTCGAGAAAATGCTTGAAGGTGAGCGCGAGAAACTACTTTCGATGGAGAAAGTGATTGGCAGCCGAGTGATTGGGCAGGCAGACGCGGTGACGGCCGTAGCGCTTGCCGTGCGCCGCGCGCGTGCGGGCCTGAAAGACCCTAATCGCCCGATTGGTTCGTTCCTGTTTTTGGGACCAACTGGCGTGGGTAAAACCGAACTCACCAAGGCATTAGCCGCGTTTATGTTTGATGATGAAAACGCCATGATTCGCGTGGATATGAGCGAATATATGGAGAAGCATTCCGTCTCGCGGCTGATTGGCGCGCCCCCAGGTTATGTGGGCTATGATCAAGGTGGTGCCTTGACCGAAGCGGTGCGTCGTAGACCCTATCAGGTGGTGCTGTTTGATGAGATTGAAAAAGCCCACCCCGATGTATTTAACGTGCTGCTACAAGTGCTCGATGAGGGCCGCCTGACCGATGGGCAGGGTAGAACGGTGGATTTTCGCAACGTGATTATCGTGCTCACCAGTAACTTGGGAGCGCATTACATTGCAGACCTGCCAGATGGCAAGGATGTCGACACGGTGCGCGATAAGGTGATGGATGTGGTGAGGGCTTCCTTCCGCCCAGAATTTCTCAATCGCTTGGATGAAATCATCCTCTTCCACCGCTTAGCGCGCAGCCATATGAACGCGATTGTCGATATTCAAATGAAGCGTATCGAGTCACTGCTCAATGATAAGCATATTACCTTGAAGCTGGATAAGGCGGCGCGTGAATTCCTTGGTAATCAGGGCTATGACCCCGTGTATGGCGCGCGGCCCCTTAAGAGGGTGATTCAAAAGCAGGTGCAAGACAGGCTCGCCACCATGCTGCTGGAAGGTAGCGTGCATGACGGTGACCATGTGGCCATTAAAGGCACGGATTTAGGCATCCATATCGGGGTGGAGAAAGCGGCTTAACGGCTTTTGTTACGATAGCGTGAAGATTTTTTTGGAAGCTTTCAAATAAGTCTGAATTTATGCATAGTATAGATGCATAAATTAAACGCTAGTAAGGAGCAAATTGTGGCTGAATCCCAAGAACAAAAAATGAATATCTCGCTAGATGGCTGGGCAGTTCCTAGATTTGATATTGAAATAGCAAATAGCGCTATTGATGTGCCAAGGGCGTTTGATTTCACCTCAACAAGAGTATCTCCGACAGCAAAAGGTCAACAATTCTACACGTTTCGGGTCGCTGCATCAGGTATTGAATTCAAATCAACAGGTTTTAACGATATCGTAATCCCAGAGGATGTATATCCTGAAGGATCGCGCCCTGAGTCTCCGTTAGAGTCTAGTGTACAAATCACTCTCAATAATCCTATTCTAACACGAACTGGAATCACGCTCGTTGAATTGCAAAACATATATCGTGCCCTAGGAAAAATCGACTTTACGGTTGCTGACGAGAGCCGTATGCGACCTATTCTTAGTAGCTATGGCATCACCGTAGCTGATTTGCATATCATATCTAATTCGCTTAATAGCCAGAGAATAACGCATGATAATTTGATGAACTTATCTGCCTCACTTTCTGGTGATATGAGTGAATATCGCACCCTGAGTGGCGATGATGAGTTTTGGGCGCGCCGCGGCAGCTCTGTTGATTTAGGAGAAGATCTGGATGGCAATGATAGAGACGTTTTTGTTGTTGAAGTGAACGCAGCAAATGAGATTCAAGTGATTGGTAATGGTACATTGCGGTTAGTGTCTGGCAGCGCAGGTGATTTAATTTCAACTGCTCATAATGCCGAGGTGTTAAGAATAGTTGATAATACAGGCCAAACGATGAGCGAGCATTTTCTAGGAGATTTGCAAAGCTGTGTAAAAATTAATGCAGGCACTGGCCAAATAATTGCATCCTCTAGCAGTCCAACGGGTGTGCAGGCGCTTCGCTAAATCATTTTAACGACTCGCCACTTGCTGTGTCGTTGGGTTGCGTAGAGCGGCCATTTCACCTGAAATCGCGCCCATGCGGGCTTTGAATTTCTGAAGCTCTGCCCCTGCGAGTGCTTGCGAGGTGTTGAACTTCATGGTGGATGGGTTCACCTGACGGCCATTTTGGTGCACCTCGAAATGCAAATGCGGGCCAGTCACGCGCCCCGTTGCGCCAACATAAGCAATCACTTGCCCCTGCTTCACACGGCTGCCAACGCGGATATTACCAAAGCGGCTGGCGTGGCCATAAGCCGTGGAATAGGTGCCGTTATGGCGGATTTGCACGTAATTGCCGTAGCCACCTTTCCAGCCGCGGTAGCTTACGATACCATCACCCGCTGCGAGAATCGGCGTGCCGGTAATGGCACCGAAATCGACACCTTGGTGCATTTTGTTGAAGCCCAAAATGGGGTGGCGACGCATACCATAGCCCGAGGTAATGCGCGCTGCATGAATTGGGGTTTTGAGAAGGGACTTCACCACGTTCTCACCTTTAGCATTGAACCAGCTATCGCGGCCCGAGCTGTCGGTATAACGGAAGATTTCCAGCTTGCGTTTGCCAAGCGTGAGTGCCGCATAGCGCGGGTTGGCGTGGCCTGCGACTTTGCCTTCTTTGGTGGTGCGTTTATCCATCAACACTTCGAGCACGTTGCCGGGTTGAATCTCGCGCTGGAAGTCGACGTCATAGCTGAAGGCCTTGACGATTTCGCCCATCACATAGCTTGGAATTCCTGCATCACCCGCCGCTTGATACAGGCTGGAGCGCACCGTGCCTTTGGCTAGCATGGCGTGGTCTGTAAGCTCGGCCTTAATAGCCTCGACGGTGAAGGTGCCGTCTTTGAGTTTTTCGAGTTCTACGGTGGAAAGATTAGGCAAGTTGATGGCGAGTTCTTTCACGGCTGCTTTATCGCCCACCGTTTCATGGCGTGCTAGTTTTAGCGATATTTTTTGGCCAACACGTAGGGCACGTGGGTTGAATTCTTGGCGCAGGGCGGCGA
>JBMOEL010000128.1:0-4007 GCA_049314715.1 Rickettsiales bacterium | reverse complement strand
ATTCGATGTGGACAGTGAGAAGGCCTTTGGCTTGGCGAATAATACGATTAACATTAATTTCTTAAATAACTTTGGTGGCAACCCAAACAGTTATGCAGGAAGCATTGAAGGTCTAAGTAGTATCGAAACGACGCCAAGCACCTTTAAGCTGTTCGAATTCTGGACAGAGCAGTCGTTCTTCGAAGATCGCGCGTCTGTTAAGGTTGGTCTATATGATACCAACTCTGAATTTTTCTTTACGAACATGTCCGCAGGATTCTTGAAACCAACCATGGAAACCAGCCAAGAAATGGCGCAAACGGGTCAAAATGGGTTATCGGCATTTCCAACGACTTCTCTTGGCGCGCGCATCAAGTTTATTCCAAGTAAAGATCTATATGTTCAAGCTGCCATCTTGGATGGCGAACCTGGTAACAGTGACCGTAAACGCGGCACACATATTGATTTTGAGGATGATGATGGAACTTTCCAAATCGCAGAGTTGGGCTATACTCCTAATGCAAGCGATGAGGGTGCATTTAACAAGCTTGCTGTTGGTGCGTGGCGCTACACGAAAAAATTCGATGATGTGGTGGATGTGGATGACAATGGTGACGCACTAAAAAAAGATAGCCGTGGTGTTTACGGCCTAGCAAGCGCTTATCTATATAAATGCGATACAGGTAAAACGATTGGCGCCTTCTTGCGCGGCGGCGTTGGTGATGGTGATACGGGCCAAACGGATTGGTCTTATGCAACGGGCTTGGTTGGTGATGGGTGGATACCCTCACGTCCCGCAGGACAAATCGGCTTGGGATTTACGCAAGCACATAATGGTGACAAACACATGCGCGCGCAGGATGCGGGCACAACAGAGCGCAGTGAGTATGGTGTAGAGGTCTATTATAGCGACCAGCTGATGGACGGCGTCAATATCCAGCCCGACTTTCAATACATCAAGCACCCAGGCACAAGCAAAACGGTAGATGATGCCGTTGCACTCGGCTTGAGGTTGAGTGTTGGCTTATAAGTTAAAAAAGTAGATTTTCACTTGATTTAGAGACGCTAGTAGCAGCTTATATGTTTAAGCGTTACATGTAGTGACACTATATAAAAACAGAAGAGCGGGGCCTCGCATGTCTTTTTTCAATAATCTCAAAATTCGCACTAAATTAGGAATCATCCTCGTGTTGGTAGGCGTGCTGCCAGCGGTCGCGATTGGCGTAGCCTTTAATATTGAGAAAGAGCGCTTATATGGTGAGCGAAAGTCAGATTTACAGGCTATCGCCAGAGATACGGGCGATGTAATCGATCGTAACCTATTCGAACGCTACGGTGATGTGCAGGCTTTTGGTTATAACACAGCAGCACATGATCCTGCTAATTGGCAAACGCCTTCTAAAAGGAATGTGCTTACCATCTCTATGAACAATTATGTAAGGGCGTATGGTCTTTATCCACTAATGATGTTGGTGGATATGAATGGTAGCCCGCTGAATGTGAACACAGTCACCGCAGATGGCACGCCTATCAAAACTTCTTTCATTTACTCAAAGAATTTTTCAGAAGAAAAATGGTTCCAAGACGCGGTAAATGAAAATTTTCTTAAAACAGATACCCTGACCGGTACGGCCGTAGGCGAACCACAGCGCAATTCACTTGTTGCTGAGATTTATAAAAATGACGGCTATGTGATTCCGTTTTCAGCACCCGTTTACAATATTGTGGGTGAGCGTATCGGTGTGTGGGTTAACTTCGCGCAAATGTCGCTTGTGGAGGATATCGTAGGTGCATTCCGTAAGGATCTCATTGAATCGGGCCTCGAAGACCCAGATTTAATGCTCACTGATAAGACGGGTAAAATAATCGTTGATTATGATCCGCAGCAGCTTACCAAGGCTGGCATTTTAGGGCATGATTGGAATAATCTGCTGGTTAAAAATTTTATCACAGATGGATTCGAGCCTGCTATTCTTGCGAGTAAGGGACTAAAAGGAACGTGGATGGGGATTAATCCGGACTCAGGCGAAGAAGCGTTGGTTGTCTATGGTAAAACAGATGGTGCGTACAATTATCCCGGTCTTGACTGGTCAATCTTATTAACTGTTTCCCCCAAATCTGCGTTCAAAAATCTTATCAACGTCGAAAACCAAATGATTATTGTGCAGATTGCTGCATTCATCATTTCATTGATTGTTGCGTGGTTGGTGGGAAGTTCGTTCGCAAGACCCATCAAAGGCGCGGCGAATGTGATTCAAAGCATCGCTTCGGGTAACACGGATGTTGAAATCATTGGTGCTGATCGTAAAGACGAGATTGGTGATTTGGCACAGGCATCACGTGTATTCAAAGATGCGGTGATTGAGCGTCGCAAGCTGGAAGCTTCGCAAAAAGAAGCGGAGAAGCAAGCGTTGATTGACAAAAAACGTGCACAGCATGAGCTTGCCAATAGCTTTGAAAATCGCGTGCAGGGCATCATTCAAACAGTTGCCTCTGCCTCTACCGAACTTTACCAAACGGCCGAATCTATGGGCGGTATGATTGGTAGTGTGAACACTAAGGTCATCAGCGTTTCGGGTGCTTCTCAAAGCGCGTCAAATAACGTGAATAGCGTTGCGTCTGCAACCGAAGAAATGTCGGCCACCGTGCGTGAAATTGCAGGCCAAATTGCCCGCTCGGTTGACTCGGTGCGCTCTGCGGTACGTAATGTGAATCGCGCTGGTGAAACGTCTGTTGAGCTTGAACAATCGGCCAAGAAGATTGGTGAAATCGTTGTACTCATTCAATCGATTGCTTCGCAAATCAACCTGCTTGCGCTCAACGCGACGATTGAATCTGCGCGCGCAGGTGAAGCGGGTAAAGGCTTTGCGGTGGTTGCGGGTGAGGTTAAGGCGCTTGCCACACAAACCAGCAAAGCAACCGACCAGATTGCTGCATATGTACAAAGCATTCAGAACGTTTCGACAGAAATGGTCAGTGCATTGCAGTCCGTGAAGGGTTCGATGTCGAGCGTGGAGGAATACTCCACCGCCATGTCGGCAGCGGTTGAGGAGCAAAGTGCTGCAACCAATGAGATTGCTTCGAACATGGGTAGTGCTGCGAGCATCACGGAACAAATCAATAGTGATATTTCCGAGGTGCATCAGGCAACGGCAGAGGCGAATACCTCCGCGTCGCAAGTGCTGGATGCTGCGAAGATGCTCTCCAAGGAAGCAGAATCACTGAATTTTGCAGTTAATAGCTTCTTGAGCGAAATTCGTAACGGCTAAGCCGCTTGCGTTACCAGCTTTGCAAGCTGCTCTTTCATAGCGGCTAGCTCGTTGCGCAAGGCTTGCAACTGCTGACGATCTGTTGGCATGACATGCGTCACCGTTGAAGATGGTTCGGTTGAAATATCGACCGCCAATTCCGTTACGGTTGATTCTGGCGCGACATTATCATTTGAATTTGCCGGCGAAATTTGGTGCAGCCAGCTTGTAGTATCGTCAGCGCGCGATGTTGCATCCACAATCTTGGCGAATTCTTCAATGGCTTTCTTAGCGCCCTTAATGGTGTAGCCTTGCTTATAAAGCAGGTGTTTGATTTGTTGTAGCACCGCAATATCCTCAGGACGATAAAAGCGACGGCCACCATTGCGCTTGAGTGGCTTAATTTGTGCGAATTTAGTTTCCCAAAAGCGCAACACATGCTGCGGTACGTCGAGCATATCGGCGGCTTCCGAAATCGTGCGCAGTGCGGAGGGTGATTTTTCTTTTTTACGATCTTCTTCAGCTGCATGCAAAAGATGCAGCAAATCATTACTTGCCATAATCAGTCCTTTTTATTTTTGAATGCGCGGCGCGTGGTCTGCTAATCGCTAGTCGCGATGGTAGCATCACCATTTACTTTGCTTTTGAGAATATTCGAGGCGTTAAACGAGAGTACGGTGCGTGGTGTAATTGGCACTTCGACTCCGGTTTTGGGGTTGCGGCCAATGCGCTCTTTCTTACGGCGAAGCTTGAACGTGCCGAACGAAGAAAGTTTCACGG
>JBMOEL010000127.1:0-4220 GCA_049314715.1 Rickettsiales bacterium | reverse complement strand
GATCCCGTCTCTGCCACCATTCACCCTTCTTTTTCTGCGGTTTTTAGCATTTCTTCTATCGATTCCTCGTCGATATCATCCAGTTCCACGGCGGGAACGGCATAGGATTCCGTAAACCAGCGATTCAAGTCTGCCTCACGGCAGCGTTTGCGAACTTTCATTGAATTGTAACAGGACTTATGGCGGGTAAACTGGTTTAATTATAGTATGAATGCATATGAACAAGTCCAATCTCTAGTAGATCAGGGTGAGATAGAAATCACCTACATTGACCATTTGCCACGTACGATTTCCCATGCGCTCGCGCGCTGCATGTTCGAAGTATATGATGGATACATCAATGAACCATTCTTTAGTACCTCTAACGCAGGTACCGAGAAAGGTTTTGTAGGGTTTGATGATGCGTGCACTAAAATAGTGAATGAGTATGCTCGCATCAAAACAGAGAACCCTGATAAAAAACCTGTCACGATTCTGATTAAAGATGTCGCAAAAAGCATGCCTGGTAAATATTGGGGTGAATGGCTTGCGCTTACTACGAATGTCATCAGCTTAATACGCGATCCGCATTTGCAAATTTATTCACTCATGGAGGCTGTTGCTAACGATAATTGGCATCGTGGCCAAACGTTAGCAACGCAAGAGCAGGTATTGTCAGAAGGGGATAGGATTGCGCGCACCTTACGTGCCTATGGTACAGAGAAGATCAACACCACCTCATGGAACCCAATGGGTGAGCATCAAGCCTTCCTCGCCTCTTACATGGCGGAACACCCTGAGAAACGCCATATCATTATGGACGGTAATATGGTGCTTATGCAGCCTGAAATTGCAGTAAAACAGATGATGGATACTATAGGCAATCCTGCTTTTAAGCCAGAAATGCTTGCAGATTGGGGCAAGTCAGCCAATGGATTACCCAATGACCGAGATTGGGGAAGATCCAAGATAAATGTAGATGGCAGAACGCAAAACTCATGGACTAATAATGCGTTCTCGCAAAGTGGGTTTAAGCCTGCAGGCAACCGCGCGGTACCGCTCAGTAAATTTCCAGCTATGATGCAAGAGCATTTGTTGGAAGTGAGTTTGCCTGTCTATCTCGATATGCTGCAGCATCCAAACAGCATTGCTCCACGCACCATGCGTGATATGATGGAGATGCTTAACATGCAGGTGAATCTCGATGGTGAAAGCTTCATGGATGTCAGCCCAACTTCGGCCTATTGTTTCATTGCTACATTGAATGATGAAGACTTAAGTCATTCCGACGTAGTGATTAAAAGTCGAGAGCTGGACTCTATTAAAGATAAGCATCCAGAACATAGCACTTTCTTTGAAGCGGTAGATGAGTACTTGCGTGGGCGCTATGAGCGCAAACCACAGTCGATTGAGGTGCGCACATAAGCGTGCTGCAAGTTTAGTCCAATCAGCTACTCTTCTTTTTCTGCGGTTTTTAGCATTTCTTCTATCGATTCCTCATCGATATCATCCAGTTCCACGGCGGGAACGGCGTAGCTACCGGTGAACCAGCGATTTAGGTCGACTTCACGGCAGCGCTTCGAGCAGAAGGGTTTGAATTCGGCGACTGTTGGCTTCTGGCAGGTGGGGCAGGTGGTCATGAGATTATCTCGGTTTTGTCATCAATTTGTCATGTATGTTCTATAAATTGGTAGCACAAGATTGATAAGGAGAATTTTGTGGCGAAATCCTATAGTGTTGCAGCGGTTAAGCAAGCTTTTCATGAAGAGCTCAAAGTATTACTGAATGGTGAATTTTCTCATTCCCCTACAACGAATATAAATGATTTTGATGCACTCGCTAAGGACTTATTTAAAGAACATGGGGTAAATGGTAATGTCATATTAGAACAACAAATGAAGGCTATACTTGACGATGCACGTTTTGATGCCCAAACCGCGAGCGGACAAGGTAAAGTTACTAAGCTGGTTTTATACACAGCTTTGGATAATGGCGTAAAAAAACATCTAGGATTTGGGTCAGCCGTTGCTAAATCGGCCAAAGCCCCACGTACCAGAAAAATGGTGGCAGGTTTTGACCAATGGGAAGGGGATATCCCACCAAAACTTGATGGATTCCTTAGTAGGCTTCCAGCGGCTCAAGCATTGGGTGTCAATCAAGATAATGGTACCTTCAACTGGGCATTTGACGAAATTACTAGGATAGCAAGCAATCAAATACCTAATGCGGATGGAACAGTCGCTGTGCCTTTTAACGGCTCCATGGTTACGGTTGGTTATTTTAACACGCATTCCACGTCTACGTGGTTTATCAAGGAAGAATCGCTTGCTGTGATTGCACCGCTGTTGATCAAGACTCCAAAACCTAAACCCAATCAGGAAAAAGATGCTGCTAAAGCAGAATTTTATAGTCTTTGGGAACAAATAAAGAATGCTGCTTTTGAAGCGGGTATTGTGGGTGGCTGGCTCGAGTTGACTAATTGGAAGGACAGGTCACCCAGCGCATTGAATAATATTTCTCATGATTCTTTTGTAGAACAAATAAACAGGGCGCGAGCAAAGCTTCCAGATGCAAGTGATCTATTCGATCGTATCGTAGCAGCGCATCGTACATATCATCAGCTAAAAGAACAAGACCGCGGTGCTGCCTAACATTTCGGGCAGGTTTGGTCTTTGAACAGGGCGCGGCCACAACCCATGCACATCACCACACCTTCGGATTTGGTGAGGCCGTGGCCAACCGCCACACGTTCGTCGAACACATAGCAATGACCCTCCCAGCGGCTATCAGCCGCAGGAATTTGTTCTAGGTAGGCCAATATTCCGCCTTCGAGATGATAGACTTCCTCAAATCCCTGCGTCAGCAAATAGGCGGAGTATTTCTCGCAGCGAATGCCACCTGTGCAATACATGGCGACGCGTTTATTTTTCTTCGGGTCGAGATGTTCTTTGGTGAACTTCACCATTTCTTTAAAGTTTTTGGTGGCGGGATTTATCGCGCCCTTGAAATGCCCGATATCGAATTCATAGTCATTGCGCGTGTCGATGGTGACAACGTCTGGTGCGGTGATGATGGCGTTCCAGTCTTTTGGTGCAACGTATTTGCCCACGCATACAGAAGGGTTGGCTTCCGCGCCGAGTGAAATCAGTTCGCGCTTCACTTTCACTTTGCTGCGGCCAAAAGGTGGGTTGGTGAAATAGCTGATGCGGTGATTGAGGGTTTGGAATGGCGGCATGGCGCGCAGATGCTCAATCATGCCTTCTACGGCTTCTCTTGCGCCGGAAATCGTCGCATTGATGCCTTCGGGCGCGAGGGTGATGGTACCCTTGATGCCCAGCTCTTTCATGTGCGTAAGCAGTGGCGTGCGCAGTGCCTTTGGCTCGCTCAGTGGTGTGAAGTGATAGAATGTGGATACGGCAATCGCGCTCATGCGCGATTAAATAGCGGCTTCGACCAGATTTGTCGATACTCTTTCAGCGCTGGTTTGGCCGCCCGCGATACGCGGAGCAGGGGAGGTTTGCACCAGTGTTGCAATGGCTGGCGAAGCTTGAGATGTTTGCAGTTCCTGCTTCACTTCCTGCAACCATTTTACGCGCTCACTCACTTCAGGATGAATGCCAGTAATTTTACGTAGTGCTTGTTTCCAAGCGGGTAATTGTCTGGTGCTGTCTTCCAGTTTCATCAGTCCACTGGCGATGGCGTCTGGGTCGCCACTAATGATAGCGCCCTCAAAATCGGCTTGCAGTTCGGAGCTGTAACCGTCGATTTTTCTACCAAGTCGGCCACCAATATTGGAACCAACGGCACTACCTAAAAATCGGCTCAGAATGTGCGACCATGTTGCTACGGCATTACCACCGCCGAACCATGGCAGCACCAAGCCTAGAAAACTTAATCCACCCACTGCAGCGACATGTTGATTGCGGTGATTCTCCATGTTTTTCGCATGGGCGAGCTCATGCCCGAGCACGCCGCAGACTTCGCGGTAAGTGAGAATTTTCAGCAGCCCTGTGCTTACCATCATCTCGGTTTGTGACATGGCGGAAGCATTGGGAATATCGCTCTCACAAATCATGAGCTGCATGGGGTTCATGAAGCCCGCACGGCTGCACAGCGTTTTCCAATGCGCATAAAATTCGGGATGTGTTTGCTCTGTCACCAGCTTGGGATGTTTGAAGCCGCGACGGCTTAATTGCAGTTTGGTTTCGATATCAATCCGCTCGTCCGACATCGGCGTTTGT
>JBMOEL010000126.1:0-4252 GCA_049314715.1 Rickettsiales bacterium | reverse complement strand
TGATTGCCCGCGCCAAAGAGGCGGGAGTAGGGCTGTTCCAGACTATTTCGACCCAGCGTAGCGACTTTGCCGAGGTAAAGGCGCTGGCGGATGCATACCCCGAAATTTACTGCTCCATAGGCATTCACCCGCATGAGGCGGAGCCACATGAGGACATTAGCGAGCAGGAGCTTTTGGAGGCCGCAAACCACCCCAAAGTCATCGGAATCGGCGAAACGGGACTGGATTATTATTACGAGCACAGCCCGCGCGAGGCGCAAAAAACCTTGTTCCGCCGCCATATTAGCGTGGCGCGGAAGCTGGATTTACCCGTGATTGTGCATTCGCGGGATGCGGATGATGATACGGTAGAAATCCTGAAAGATGAAACTTCAAAAGGTTCTTTCAGATTTCTCATTCATTGCTTTAGCTCTTCACAATATCTTGCTGAAGAATCAGTAAAATTAGGTGGGTATATCTCATTATCGGGCATCATCACATTTAAGAAGTCCCAAACGCTTAGGGACGCGACTTCATGCGTACCGCTGGATCGTTTATTGGTCGAAACGGATTCACCATATCTGGCGCCAGATCCCTATAGAGGCAAACCATGCGAACCAGCCTATACCAAATTCACGGCGCAAAAGTTGGCGGATATGCGCGGCCTGAGTTACGAAGAAGTTGAGAAGGCCACGACCGAGAATTTCTTCCGTTTATTCAGTAAAGCAAAGCCATTAAATCACTAGTATCACCTGTGCATAACGCGGGTGAGAAAGCCTTCAAGCTCTTGCAGAACATGTAGATTTCCGTGTGAATACTTCACGCTAAACCTTAGGCTGAGCCTCAACTCAAGCTATATCCTCACTATATTTTACATAATATATATTATACGATAATAACCTTATATCGTTTATCATGTGATTGAGGGGTTTAGGGCCGCTCTCTCCACGTCATCCCGAACTCGTTTCGGGATCCGGATGCTGAATCAAGTTCAGCATGACGTTTAAGATTAGCTATTCAGAAACCCGAAGACAGGCCGCAGTTACCACAATACTTAAAGGTAACGACATCGCACTTAATGCAATAAGTAATGTCATGGGCTGCTCGATCGCGCCATTCATCGCACCGACACCGAAGATGATGAGCGGAATCATCAGCGGTAAGATGATGAGCGCAATGAGCCCACCATGTTGCGACAAACCAACCATCATGGCGGATGCCATGAGCATCAAGGCTAATAGCGGCACGGCACCGATTGCCAGAATCACCGCCTGCTCGCACCACTCTGCCTGCGGCACGCCTAGCAACACCCCCGCCACCGGCACGAGCGCGATTAATGGCAACATCTGAATCAAAAAACACGCGATGAACCTTGATAACACCAACCATTCCATTGCCACGGGCAGCAATCGCCAGTAATCGAACATGCCTTGCTCGGCATCGCGTGCGAGCATTTGGGGCGCGGTTAAAAGCATCGAAAATGCCAGCCCCAACCACAATGCCGTGGGCGCGAGTTCGGCCAACTCACCTTTGGGTGCAGCGAACACAAAAAGCGCCATGATGGCGATAAAAAATACATATATATAAATAGCTTCAGCTAGATTTTTAATGTAATACTTTATGTCATGTTGGATGGCGGAGAGCATTATTGTTTGCCTTTTTTGACCGCAACTGCGATTTCAAATGGAAGCAGCAACAATAAAAATACGATTAGTAATGGTAGATACATTTTAAAGGGGTAATAAAAAAAACCTATTAAAGTATAACCAATATTATCAACATTAAAACAGGCGCTATAAGTTTGGTCTGGCAGGGAGTCAATCCAAAGACTTCTAGCTTCTATATCCCACAAAAATTTCAGCATAGGCAAGAGCAGCGGCAATAGAAACGCTGCTGCCTTAAAATAAGACCTTTTGCGAATGTAGAAACTTAGCATCAATGCACCTTCCCACCACCAACGGTGTTTAAATCGAGGGTTTTGTGCTTATCGCCCTGTATTTCGGCGTGGGTGGTCATCACCACAACCCCTTTTTGTTCGATGCGTGACATGATGAGAGAGTGCAGAAGCGCCGTTGCCTCCTCATCCAGATTCGCCACCGGCTCATCGAGCAACCACAAACTCGACGGCATGGTAAGTAACCGCGTGAGCGCAACACGCTGTTGCCAACCCGCCGAAAGTGTGTGGCACGGCGCGCTGGCCACGGCTTCGAGGTCAAAATAATGCAATGCGGCCTCAACCAGCTCTGGTGTTTTGCGCATCTGCGCCCAGAATTTCACGTTATCCAGCACACTCATGCTCAACCGCAGGCCGCGCTTATGCCCTAAATAAAGCACGTTATTGGGGTAATGTTCGGACTGGGCAACGGGCTTACCGTTCCAATCAATCGACCCTTCGGCCAGTGGAAATAGCCCCGCCATCGCCTTAAGCAGCGTGGATTTGCCAGAGCCATTGGCGCCCTGCACCATCAATAAATCGCCACTATTCAGGCTCATATGCAGCCCGCCCACGAGCTGCACACCCTCGCGCAGCAAGGTCGCATTATTAAAGACTAGAGTGTGTTGTTCCATCCACGACTATCAGGAAAAAGGTGAAAATTCGGGTGCCAAATTAGGGTTTTATTGCTAGCATGTCCACCGCTCGATACGAATCATGCACTAAAACAAAAACAACCTCGATGGGAGAGCTCAGAATGACTAGCGCAGATACCTTCAAATCAAAAACCACCCTCACGGCAAACGGCAAGACCTACACTTATTACAGCCTGCCCGCTGCGGCAAAAGCAATCGGCGAAGATATGTCGCGCCTACCTTTCTCGCTGAAGGTGCTGTTTGAAAACCTGCTGCGCTACGAAGACGGCAAGACCGTTTCAAAAGACGATATTAAAGCATTTGCAACATGGCTGAAGAATAAAAACGAGCCACGCGATATTGCCTATCGCCCTGCCCGCGTGTTGATGCAAGATTTTACAGGTGTTCCAGCCGTGGTGGATTTGGCCGCGATGCGCGACGCCGTTGCCAAAATGGGCGGTGACCCGAAGAAAATTAACCCCCTTTCACCTGTTGATCTCGTTATCGACCACTCGGTGATGGTGGATACGTATGGTGATTCGCACTCATTCGAAAATAACGTCGCGCTGGAGATGGAGCGCAACATGGAGCGTTACGAGTTCCTGCGTTGGGGTCAAAAAGCATTTGATGATTTCCGCGCCGTTCCCCCAGGCACTGGCATTTGTCACCAAGTAAACCTTGAGTACCTCGCTAAGGGCGTGTGGACGAAACAAGAAGGTAACGAAACCGTTGCCTACCCAGACACATGCGTAGGCACGGATTCACACACCACGATGATTAACGGCCTCGGCGTTCTCGGTTGGGGTGTTGGCGGGATTGAGGCTGAGGCAGCAATGCTCGGCCAACCTGTTTCGATGCTGATTCCAGAAGTGATTGGCTTCAAGCTGACGGGTAAACTCAAAGAAGGCACGACCGCAACTGACCTCGTGCTCACGGTGACACAAATGCTCCGCGCCAAAGGCGTGGTGGGTAAATTTGTCGAATTCTATGGCCCAGGTTTGGATAATTTATCGCTGGCTGACCGCGCAACGATTGCCAACATGGCACCTGAATATGGTGCAACATGTGGTATCTTCCCGATTGATGCCGAGACCATCAACTTCCTGAAACTCTCTAACCGCCCTGCCGATACGGTGGCGCTGGTTGAGGCTTATGCCAAAGCACAAGGCATGTGGCGCGATGCAAGTTACCAAGACCCCATTTTCACCGATACGTTGGAGTTGGATGTTGGTTCGGTTGAGCCTTCACTCGCAGGCCCAAAACGCCCACAAGACCGCGTAGCACTCAGCAAAGCATCGCAGGGGTTTGCATCGGAATTGCCAAAGCTCAACACGGGCACGCTCGCTGCTGGCACCGAAGTGGGTGTTGATGGCGCAGATTTCAAATTGCAACATGGTAAAGTAGTCATCGCGGCAATCACAAGCTGCACAAATACCAGTAACCCATACGTAATGGTCGCTGCAGGTTTGGTTGCGAAGAAAGCAGCCGCGCTTGGCCTCAAAGCCAAGCCATGGGTGAAGACCTCGTTGGCCCCAGGTTCGAAAGTTGTGACCGAGTATCTGAAATCCGCAGGGCTCGACACATCGCTCGACGCGCTTGGCTTTAACCTTGTTGGTTATGGCTGCACCACCTGTATCGGTAACTCTGGCCCGCTGCATGATAACATCGAGAAATCGATTAAAGATAATAACCTCGTCGTCGCTTC
>JBMOEL010000125.1:0-4445 GCA_049314715.1 Rickettsiales bacterium | reverse complement strand
AGAAATCACCACGGGCGGCAACATCATCATGCCCATCGCCATCAGGATGGAGGCAACCAGCAAGTCAATGATGAGGAATGGAATGAAAATCAGAAAGCCAATTTCAAAGGCGCGGCGCAACTCACTAATCATGAAAGCGGGTATCAGCACCTCATAGGGCGTCATTTCCGGCTTCTCAACTTTGGTTTTGCTGATGGTCATGAATAAATCGAGATCTTTTTCCCGTGCATGAAACAGCATGAATTTATGAAATGGTTCCGCCGCCTTTTTCAACGCCTCTTCTTCACTGATGCGCTCTTCAACCAGCGGTAAAATCCCCTCTTCGTAGGATGCTTTGAACGTCGGCGCCATGATGAAAAAGGTTAGAAACATCGCCAGCGCAAGCAATACTTGGTTGGGCGGCGTCGTCGCCGTACCAAGCGCCGTGCGCACGAAAGAGAGTACGATGATGATGCGGGTAAAGGATGTCACCATCAGTAACGCCGACGGCGCAATCGACAATACGGTGATGAGCGCAATAATCTGAATCATGCGCGCGGTGGCCGATCCGCCCTCACCCACATCGAGGGAAAGCTGCTGCGCCAATGCCGCTACTGGAGAAGCAAGAAAAAATAATGTCGTCATTGCGAGGAGCGTAGCGACGCGGCAATCTATCTTAAAGATGGATTGCTTCGCCTTTGGCTCGCAATGACATTGATTAAATTGCTTTTTCATCACTACTCTCACGTGTTTCAATACAGGTGGCAGAATCGCCGCTCAGCAGCAAGACATATTCACGGCTCTTATGCTTCACCACGACAAGCTTGCGCCGCGCATCCAAATACAATGTGTCGGTAACGGAAAGTGAACCTGAAATACTACGCGCACCACTGAGTTTTTTATCCAAACCCAAGCGCTTCACAATGTAGCTTGTCAGCCAAATCAGCCCCAGCACAACAGCCAGAGAGAAAACAACTTGAACTAAATAGAGTGCGTCCATTATCCCTCCTTCGGCTTATAGGCTTTGGCGGCAACAGACTGCTTGGCAAGCGTGTTCATCTCCGCACGCACATCACGTTTTGCACCCTCAATACGCGCTTGCAGATCATTCATATCCGCCAGCAAATCATTCAGTTTCACCCCATATAGCTTCGCCTCATCGGGCGTTAATTGGATGACACGGCTACACAGATAATCAATAAAATCATCAAGACCCTTGAGCTCAAGGAAATCACGGCGATCAATGATGCCATGCACTTCGTCAATATACGCCTCGACCTGCGCGAATAATTCGTCAGGTGTTTTTGCGTCATCAGGAATGGGGGGTATCGTCATGTCACGCTGCGCTGTTTATAAGATGCATTGGCTTGATACACATAGGTGAGGATTTCCGCAACCGCCGCAAACGCCTCGAGCGGAATGGGCGAATCCACATCCACCAGCGATAGGATTTCAACTAACTCAGCGTCTTCGCGAACTTTGATATTATTGGCGAATGCTACATCGAGAATTTGCTCAGCCACCGCGCCCTTACCACTTGCCGTGACACGCGGCGCATCATCGGTCGCGCGGTCATATTCCAGCGCAACGGCTTTTGTCGTCTTCACGGCGTCGCTTGTTGCAGCGGCACCTTCAAGTATATTGATTTCGGATTCTTTATCGCTCACTTTTTCCCCAACTCGTCGAATGCTGACATATCAAACTCCACTTCCGCGAAGTCACCTTCTATGTCCATCCCCGATTTGGCAGCCGCCATGTTCTCGGCCATGATCTTTTCGTATATCTCTTTGCGAAGTACCGTCGCATCCGGCGGGAAATCAAACCCGATTTTGACTGTCTTGCCACGAACTTCAATCACCGTAAGTTCAATGGAGTTATTGATGATAATCGACTCACCAATCTTTCGTGAAAGATAAAGCATAATGCACCTACTGGTTGCGTTGACCTAACTGGTTACTTATTCTTTATCACCCTTATCCACAAAACACCACTCAAAAAACCCACGCCTGGACGGCCGTTGAGGCCGTAAGCCCATGCGGCGACTGAGCAAACCATAATAATGCTTGCAATATAGGTAATAATTGCCTATATTACATATAACACTAAGAAGAAGCTAGACGTCGGTTGGCATTCCCCTTGCAAAGTATGCAAACAGAGGAGCTAAAAATGGACTATAACGACGTAACGATTATGAGCATGGCTAAAGGCCATATGCGCCAAAAGGTGCTTTCTGAAAACATCGCGAATATCGATACCCCCGCTTATAAAGCGAAAGATCTGAAACCGCTCGATTTCGGCAAACTCGCGGAGGCGGAGTCCAAACGCTTAGAGATGCGCGCCACCTCGCCCAAGCATATGGAAGGCATGCACGCATTTGGCGGCCCGTATCGTGAAGAAAAAGTCCGCGATACCTACGAAACCACACCCACCAAAAACAATGTGGTGCTCGACGAGCAAATGGCCAACGTGAATACCACGCAGGCGCAATTCCAACTTTCTTCAACGCTCTATCGGAAGATGAACGCCATGTTCCGTACAGCGCTTGGCAATAGATAGGTAGATTATGGACTTAATGGACACCATGGCCATTTCCGCATCTGGCATGAAAGCGCAGTCTGACCGCTTGCGCGTGGTTTCAGAAAACATTGCCAACGCAGAATCCGTGGGCACGCGACCTGGCGAACAACCCTACCGTCGCAAAACCATTACGTTTGATAACCATCTAGACCGTGAAACGGGTGCACAGCTCGTTGACACAGGTAAAATTGGTTATGACATGAAAACCAACTTTCAACGCCGTTATGACCCAAGCCACCCCGCCGCCGACGCGCAGGGTTATGTGCAATTCCCCAACGTGAATAGCATTGCCGAGATGATGGACATGCGCGAAGCACGCCGTGGCTATGAAGCGAACCTAAACGTGATTGAATCGAGCAAGTCGATGCTGTCACAAACCATGAACTTACTGCGATAGGAGTTAGAAAATGAACGTCACCAATGCCAATGTTTCGAGCGCCATGAGCGCGTATAACAATGCCCTCAAAGTAGCGGACCGCATTTTAAGCCAAACATCTATCGCGCAGCCCGAGCCACAAAAACCCATCAGCGGGCCAAGCTTCAGCGAGCTTGTAGGTGGTGCACTCAAAAGCGCTGCCGCTAGTGGCTATACGAGTGAAGCAACCTCAACCAAAGCACTGGCTGGTAAAGCCGACATCACCGACGTAGTAACCGCCGTTGCCAATGCCGAGATGGCGCTCAATACGGTGGTTGCGGTACGTGACCGCGTCATCAGCGCGTACCAAGACATCATCAAAATGCCGATATAAGGTTGACCGTTGACTGTTGACGGTTTACCGATTCATTTCAGTCAACGGTGAACGGTAAATAGTCAACGGAAGCTTATGCAAGAAACCGAAGTCATAGATGTTGCGCGCGAGGCCTTGTGGACGATGATGATTGTCGGTTGGCCGATGATGATTACCGCGCTGGTGGTTGGCCTTGTCGTCTCGCTGTTTCAAGCCCTTACACAAATTCAGGAAATGACCCTCACCTTCGTGCCGAAAGTGATTGCCATGATTTTTGTGATGATGCTCGCCCTGCCCTTCATGCTCAATACACTGAAGGACTTTAACAATAATCTCTACGAACGCATTGCGAACATAGAGTGATATGAGCTTCAACTTACTAGACCATTTCGTACTCAGCCAAGTCTTCACGTTCATCTTGATTTTTTGTCGCATTGGCAGCGCGATTATGGTGATACCCGCCTTCTCGGAAAACTATGTATCGCCGCGCATCCGCCTCATGCTTGGTTTCGCGATGAGCGCATTACTCACCCCTCTCCTACAACGCATGATGCCCGCAGTTCCCAGCAATATGGGTGACATGATGCTACTAATTATCGCAGAAATTCTGGTGGGCGTATTCTTGGGGCTGCTGGTGCGTATGCTGCTTTCTGCCATGCATGTGACGGGCACTATCATTGCAGCGCAGTCATCCCTTGCACTCGCTAGCGTATTCGACGTCAGCCAAGGTGGTCAGTCGGCGATTATGAGTAACTTCCTTTCCATCACCGCTATCACGCTGTTTTTTGCACTGAATCTTCACCACATACTGTTCGCTGGATTGGTGGATAGTTATCAGGTGTTTCAGGCTGGCAACTTCCCGATTGTCGATGACATGAGTGAAATGATGATACGCAAAGCTGCCGACGCCTTTATGGTCGGCGTGCAACTGGCAGCACCCCACCTAATTTTTTCCCTCATCTTCTATTTACTAGGCGGCCTACTCACCCGCCTGATGCCCAACTTCCAAATTTTCTTCGTGTTGGTACCACCACAAATCATGCTTTCCGTCTTACTATTGACCATCCTCCTCTCCTCGATGATGATGTTCTACATGACGCATCTGGAAGATGAGCTCATGAACCTGACGGGAGGTGTGTGATGGCTGAAGAAGGTCAAGAC
>JBMOEL010000124.1:0-4522 GCA_049314715.1 Rickettsiales bacterium | reverse complement strand
TCACAAAAGCTTCACACTACTGGACGGGTAGTTTGGTTATACTGCAAGGTAAGAAATTAGTAGGAGTTCACCATGGGTGACAAAAGAGAAGAACCGATTGTACCTTATAACCACTCAACCGTAGGCGCTGTGGCAACGCGCGCTGGCGGCACAGCAGGTGGTGCAGTCAAGGGTGGTATTAGCACCGTCGCATGGACCATTGGTGGTCTGGCGATTGCAGGTGCGGTTTTAGGATTGACTGGTGGTCTCGTCGGTTGGGAAACATTAGGTGGGGCGATTGCTAACTTGTTTGGCAGTGAAGCTGGAGTGGCACTTTCAGGTAAAGCTATGGCAGTCATTGGTTCTGTGATTGGTGTAGGTTTCATTGGAGCTGTCATAGGCACTATCATTTCTCCCCTCACCGGCCTCTTCGGTACCGTTAAGGGTGGATTTGATGGTTATGAAAAAGCCGATACGCGCATTAGCCAAGAGCGCGGCGCAGCACAAATGATGAATGCCGAGATTAGTGCACTTCAATCACAAGCAATGATTATGCAAGCATCGCAAGCGCAACAGCGCCCCGGCGATCGTTACGCAGGTGCCAGCACCATGCTGCAAGCCGATCACAGCGCACTGCAAGCGGCGCAATATGATGGTCGTATGAATGGCCTGCAACTCGAGGCAGCTCGGTAGGAGATAGGTTATGGTAAATGCTGTAAAAGGTATAAAAGATGGCTTGGACGGGCTTGGTGAGTTGGGTGGTGCCATTGGTAAAATGTTTGCGCCTAAGAAAGTTCGCCTAGCAGCAGCTGACGACATTGAGAAGGGTATTAAGCGTGTTGCTAGAGTTGAAGATGGTAAAGTTGTACAAGATGCAAAGGGTGAAGTCCTTACTGATCCAGTTGTACGAGGAGATTGGAGTGGAAAAAATGAATATAAAGGCCCAGTGTCGGCTACTGTAGGATATATCACGGCAGGTGTTCGTGCGCCGTTTGAGTGGGCTGGTAGATTAGTTGGATTTGGCTCAAGAAAGTTAGCTGTAGCGCATTTATCTAATCCCTACCTCACCACGGGTGCAGTCGTTGCCGCTGGTGGTGCTTATGGGCTGAATGAATGGCAAAAGGGTCAGCGCCAAGACGCGCTGCAAACCCAAGCGCAAGTGCAGCAAGCCATGATGCAGAGCCAGTATATGAATTCGGTCAGCCCGCAGGAAGCTGCGTTGCTGGAATCGCGCTTCCGCTCAGGCGGTGTGTCGATGGCGGAGATGGAAGACCAGCGCCGCGCTGCAATGCAGGGCCAGCAAGCTACTAACGTTTAAGCGTTTCCTTTAATTCGTCATTCCAGCGAAAGCTGGAATCTATCTGATATTTAACATTTATTTTAATCTTGTTATTCCGCGCCAGCGGGCGTTTTAGTCATGGATTCCAGCTTTCGCTGGAATGACGAAAGGAATACTTGACTCATTATGCTTTTTGGCTATGTTCCGCCTCCCTTTCGGGGTCGGAGCGCATATCCCTCTCCACCGAAATGATGTGAGGTCAGTAGACCGAGCCGGAAGCATCTTAAAAGGGTTGTAGGGATAGAACATTGTTGCAAGGAGTTGGTCATGTCGAAACGTCATGCCGTTAAATACAAAATTTCCCGTCGTCTGGGTGAGAACCTTTGGGGTCGTGCTAAGGACCCTCTAAACCGTCGTGCGTATGGCCCAGGACAGCACGGCAATGCCCGCAAAAAACTGTCGGACTATGGTACGCAGTTGCGCGCTAAACAAAAACTGAAAGCATACTACGGTAACATCACCGAGAAGCAGTTCCACAAGACCTACGTGGAAGCAATGCGTATGAAAGGTGATACCAGCGAGAACCTCATCGGCTTGCTCGAGAGCCGTTTGGACGCTGTGGTGTACCGTATGTGCATTGTGCCAACCGTATTCGCTGCACGCCAGTTCGTGAACCATGGTCACGTGACCGTGAACGGTAAGCGCGTGAATATTCCTTCTTACACCGTGAAAGAAAACGATGTGATTGAAGTGAAGCAAAAATCGAAGCAACTCGCGATTGTCGTTGAGTCCATGGCGTCACCTGAGCGTGATGTGCCAGACTATATCAGCATGGACGAAGCGGCAGTGAAGGCAACCTTCGCGCGCGCGCCAAAGCTTGCTGAAGTTCCATACCCAGTACAGATGGAACCAAACTTGGTGGTCGAATTCTACAGCCGCTAATTGATTGGTTTATAATGAGAAAAAGGCCGCCCTTGTGCGGCCTTTTTTGTATTTGGCTTAAGGCTTAATTAAGGCTTTCCACGCTATAATTGGTTATGGATGAACAACAGGATGACAAGCAACGAAGTCCTCTTTCGCCCGATTGGGGCGAACCAATGAGCGATGAAGACAGGCGCGCTATCGAATCTATCATCAATGGCACGGCGAAGTCTCCTACCACTGGCCATAGTTTTAAACGTGAAATGGCCGAAGCAGAGCGAGAACAGAATCAGTATGAGTTGAACGTCTATAATGAATTAGGCGATGAGTTGGCAATAGCAGCTAGAAGTGATGGCAATACACGGCTCAGTGCAAAGGAATTAGGGCGATATTTTAAGTCATCTGAAATCCAAGAAGGTTTTACGCGCAGCATCTTTAATTCTGCTTTGGCTGCGCAGGTTAATGGGAATCCACATACTTTGGCTCATTTGCGCGAGTGCCTTGGATATGCGGCGTTAAATCCAAACTTTACTTTTGAGCCAGGGGTAACGGAGAATGTGCTGGGAATACTTCGTTCCATCGCGCGACTTCAGCCAACCCAAAGTGATCCAGATAGAACGCCCTAACGACAAATTCTCACTTTCACTACGTTCGTTCTGTGTTAGGCTGATTCTATGGCCAAAGGTTCACATCATCACTTAAGCACTGCTGCGATTGAAGATATCCTGCGTGATAAGCAGGAAGAAATTGTCGAGCTTATTTCGCAAATCACGGCGGGCGAGAATGACGTTGCCGTGTTGCTCGCGCAGATATTGGATGGCGAGCCGGAGCATGTGCGCATCGCGATTGTTGAGAAGCTGCGTGATATGCTGCAAGAGCGCGACGAGGAAAAAGCTACTGAGCTTGATAAGATTATCGCGCAACAAAAGCAGCTATTGCAGGCGCAACAAAAGAACGTGTTCCAGCGCTGGCTGATGTGGGTGATGAGTGAGGAGACACTGCGCAAAATTCGCGAGTCTTTCATGGCGCGCCCTATGACGCAGCATCAGGTCGAGCATACGGGGCAGGACTTAGCAAAAAAAGGCGTGATTGGTGTGAATATCGAACAGCCACAGCAAGGGCTGGAAGTGAGTCGTCGTGAGCTTGGGAATTTAGTGGCGAATGTCTCGGCGGCGCTTGGTCAGGCCAAAGGCAAGGGGCAGGGGCGGCAGTAGTTTTTGCGCTCAAGCGGCGCGAAGCCTTTCGGCCTCAACGGCCGTCGAAGCGTCGGTTTTAAGTAAGATGTCTAGGCAGCCAGTTCGTTGAAGCTAATGCCTTTTTCTTTCAAAAGTGCCTGTAATTCACCCGCCTGATACATATCGCGCACGATGTCGCAACCGCCGATAAATTCGCCCTTGATGTAAAGCTGCGGGATGGTCGGCCAGTTGGAGAAGGCTTTGATGCCTTCGCGAATCTCTTGGTCGGCGAGTACGTTGATGTCTTTGTACTCGGTGATGCCAAGGCGCTCCATGACCGCAGCAATGGTGGCGCTGAAGCCGCATTGTGGGAGCTTCTTGCTGCCTTTCATATAAAGCACGATGTCGTTGTTTTGAATGTCCGCCTCAATGCGGGCGAATGCTGGGTTCTCGGTCATAAAAGCTCCTTTTCGCGATTACATAGTCTATCCGTGGATTTTCGCAAGCCTATGCTTGACCAAAGCCGCACATAATGGTGTGTTACGGCCAACCAACGAGGTTCCCATGGCTGTTGCCCAAAAAGTTAAAGAACAATCTCCTGTTATCACGAAAGAAATCATCGAATCGCATGGTATGACCCATGACGAATATGAGCGCGTGGTCGATATTCTGGGGCGTGCGCCGAACCTTGTTGAGCTGGGTATTTTCTCGGTGATGTGGAGCGAGCATTGCTCTTACAAAACGACGCGCAAATGGCTCAAGACCTTCCCAACGACAGGCCCGCAGGTAATTTGTGGCCCCGGTGAGAACGCAGGCGTGGTGGATATTGGTGACGGGCAGGCGGTGATTTTCAAAATGGAATCACATAACCACCCGAGTTTCATTGAGCCCTTCCAAGGTGCAGCGACAGGTGTTGGCGGCATTTTGCGTGACGTGTTCACCATGGGTGCGCGCCCCATTGCGATGATGAATGCGCTGCGTTTTGGCGAACCTTCCAACTCCAAAACTCGCCATATCGTCAATGGTGTGGTGGCGGGTATTTCGCATTACGGCAATTGTGTTGGTGTTCCCACGGTTGGTGGTGAGACGATTTTTCACAAGTCCTATAATGGCAATCCGCTGGTGAATGCGATGTGCGTTGGTCTTGCAGATACGGATAAGATTTTTT
>JBMOEL010000123.1:0-4646 GCA_049314715.1 Rickettsiales bacterium | reverse complement strand
AGCCGACCTCACTCACCGATGCCTATGCGTTTATCAAGCTCTGTTCGACACGCCCGAATGCACCTGAAATTCATGTGGTGATCAACCAAGCACAATCACAAAAAGAGGGCGAGCAAACCTATGGTGCGATTAGCCGCGCTACGAATAGCTTCCTGAAATTTATACCGCCTTTATTGGGTATCATTCGCAAAGATAACAAAGTGAAAGATGCGATTCGCCAGCAAAGCTCCATCATTCAGACTGCGCCGCACACGACAGCCGCGAGTGATGCCGCAACGATTTCGATTAAGCTTTTACAAGGAAAATAAATGGTGCAGCAGCTTACACCCCCTGCGCCCATTAATACGCAAGTTAGTATTCAACCCGTCACGATTTCTATCAACGCACAAGATGTTGCAACCCCTCTGCTGCAAAATGTTGCGGTTGGGGCAATTCTGGAAGGCTATGTCGTGAATCGCGACGCACAGCAAAATCCTATTTTGCGAACAACACTAGGCGACGTGCTGGTTAAAAGTGATTTGTTCCTTAAAACTGGCAGTGAAGTGGTGATTCGCGTGGATGCAACAGTTGAGTCACGCGCCCGCATTCTGACGATTGATGGGCTGAGCCCACAGGATTATGTGGCTAGAAACGTTACAGCACCCACGAGTGATGCCATTTTAAGCTCGTCATTATTACCGCAGTCCCAAGCTGTATCATCAGCTAGCGGCGCCCCCGCCGCGCAGTCAGCGCCGATTATTTTGCCAGCAGTCTTACTATCTTCTAATGTCATTATTCCAGATGGCATGCCCCCAGATGTTGCGCAATATTGGGCACAGACCATGGCGAGCTTACAGAAAGACGTGAATATCGCAGTTAAAATTTTAGCTACCGAACTACCTTTGCTTGATGAAGCGCCTGCTCAACAAGCAGCATTGTCGCCTACATCACCTGCTGCCACTACTACCCTTGTGAATCCAGCTGCAACAACGTCTTCTAAGGCGCCAAGCGTGCCGTTAGAAGCACCTATAATAACCACGCAAACTCCAGTCAGCGTGCCCGCAACTGCTACGCAGGGTGCAGCGCCCACAACAACAGCACAGGTTGCAACGACTAATCAATCTACGACGCCTAATAATATCGCTCCCACTGCGCAGAATATCACCGCACCCACTATCACGAATACTGGCACAACGGCGATACCAACCAAGCCAGTTGCAGCAAGTACGCCAGAAGTTATGGCTGCGCAACCGTCTTCACCTAAACAGTTTACCAATGCCGTCGCCACATCCATGCCGGCAAACCAACCCGCTAAAGCTTCACCTACTACTGCTGGCACACCTAGCGCTCCAACGATGATAGCGCAGGTCATCGGTCATGAAATGGATGGTGCGAGTATCGTTCAATCGCCGGTTGGCACGCTGAAATTATTCACCGCACACCCCTTACCTACTGGCACCAAACTAACACTTGAAATTGCGCCTAATCCAGATCAGCGAGCGCCAGCACCCATTGCACCCTTACTGCCTGCAGATTTAGAAGAACTGACGGGACTCGCGCGTGATTGGCATAGTGTGCGCGACGCGATTAACGCCGTTGCCATGCAAGACCCAGCGCTTGCAACACAGTTGATTCAAAACATCTTACCTAAGCCTCACGCCAAACTCACCAACGAGATGTTGTTTTTACTCTCAGCAATCAAAAGCGGCAGCCCAGAGCAGTGGTTAGGCAAACGGGCAATCGAGATTCTCGATATGAATTCGCCAGAGATTCTCAAGCGCCTAAGTCGTGAATTTGGTCAATTACAACAAGTTTTCAGCGACGCCATACCGCAATGGATGAGTGTAGTGATGCCGTTTTATTCGGACGCGCAGATTCAACAAATCCGCATGTTCTTCAAACACGAAGATGAAAGCGGTAAAAAAGCTTCACAAGGTGGTGGTCAGCGCTTTTTGATTGAGGTGGATTTATCGCATTTGGGTGAATTGCAGCTTGATGGATTCGTGAAAAAAGCAGAGAGCAGCAAGCATTTTGATTTGGTCGTGCGTAGTGCGCGCCACTTGTCGAACGATGTGGAACAACAGATTCGCACGATATTTGACAATGCCCTGCAAACCACTGGCTATATAGGCTATATGCATTTTCAGCAGGGATTACAGCATTTCGTGCGACCGATGGAAGCAATTAAAGAAGCCTTACATGGCGATAAAAATACGATTCTCGCCTGAGGTTTGCTTGCATTTTAAGCCTTGCTTCGCTACCACCACATTATGACCCATGCTACCGCTCACTCTGCTTCTGCGCCATCCACCGCTTCGATGGAAGCGCTGCGCCAACTTACCGCACGCGATTTAGAGCGCGTTAATTCCGTCATTTTAGAAAATGTTAAAAGCGATATTACGCTCATTAGCGATCTCGCCTCACATATTGTGAGTGCTGGTGGCAAGCGTATTCGCCCGTCACTTACCATTGCGGCAGCACAATTGCTTGGCTATTCAGGCGACCGCCATGTGCAGCTTGCCGCTTGTGTGGAATTTATTCACACCGCAACGCTGCTACATGATGATGTGGTGGATGACAGTCATTTACGACGCGGCGAAGAAACGGCCAATGCCATTTGGGGTAATAAATCGAGTGTTCTGGTGGGTGATTTTTTGCTCAGCCGCGCGTTTCAGCTGATGGTGGCAGATGGTGGATTGGATGTGCTCAAGATCCTCTCTGATGCAGCGGCGACTATTTCCGCAGGTGAAGTAAAGCAACTCATGGTGAGTCATGATTTGAGCATCGAAAAAGAAATTTATCTTGAGGTAATTGGCGCCAAAACTGCAGCACTTTTTGAAGCAGCTTGTGAGTTAGGTGCGGTAGTGAGCGACTTACCGGAGCATCGCCAAAACATGCGTGATTTTGGTCATGCGCTTGGCATGGCATTTCAGTTGATTGACGATGCGCTGGATTATACTGCACGCGAATCAGAGCTTGGTAAAGCCATTGGTGACGATTTTCGTGATGGCAAAGTAACGCTTCCAGTCATTGTTGCTTACCGCGCCTCAACATCTGAGGAGAAGGCATTCTGGCAGCGCTGTTTTGATGGCGAAAGCGAAGTACGACAGGATGACTTAGTGCGCGCAAAACAATTGATTCATTATTATGGCGGTATCGATGCAACCTTTGCCCTCGCGCGTGATTATGGTGCGAAAGCACATACGTTGCTCAAGCCATTCAAGGAATCACCGATACGTGATGCACTGCAGGATACAGTGGAATTCTGCATAAACCGAAGCTTTTAGCTTATTTTATCATTCCGGTTTCTTTGTAATAACGCATCGCCCCGTCATGCAATGGCGCGGTTAGACCTGCCTCTACCATGCGCTCTTTTTCCAGTGTGGAGAATACGAAATGGAGGGTTTTGAAATCATCAAAATTATCAAAAACTGCTTTTACAATTTGATAGACCGTTTCATCACTCACTTCAGCGGTGGTGACCAGTGTCGCCTTCACGCCAAAGGTTGGTATGTTCTGCATGTTGCCCTTATACATGCCACCCGGAATGGCGGTGCGTGCGTAATATGGATATTTTTTGAGTAGTGCATCCACCTCAGGCCCTTGAATGGGTACCAACGTTGCACCACAGCCAGCGGTGATTTCTTGTATCAGGCCGTTGGGGTGGCCCGCCGCAAATACCATCGCGTCAATCGTGCCGTCACATAGCGCTTTTGCAGCGTCGCTTGGTTTAAGCTCGCTCGCCATGGCGAAGCTTGATTTTGTCCAACCCTTAAGGCCCATCATTTCCTGCATGATTTCACGCATGCCTGATCCCGGATTGCCAACATTCACCTTTTTTCCTCTAAGGTCACTAAAACTACGAATACCGCTGCCTGGTCGTACTGCTACCGTGAACATTTCACTATGCAGTGAAAAAACAGAACGCAAATCGCTAAACGCTGGGCCGTTATCGAAAATGCCTTCACCTTTATAGGCGTTATATTGCCAATCAGATTGCACGATAGCGAAGGTCAATTCACCGTCACGCAGTGCGTTGAGATTGTAAATAGAACCACCCGTTGATTCCACGAAGCAACGAATGCCATGCTCTTTACGCTTTTGATTGAGCAGGCGGCAAATCGCACCGCCGGCAGGGTAATACACGCCCGTAATCGCGCCCGTACCAATGGTTGCGAATTTTTCTTGGGCGATTGCGCCACTTGGTGCACCCACCACGAAGCTTGCTAACACAAGGCATGCGGCAAGGGCAAAACGATAGAAATTCATAAATCCTCCTAGTGGAGACGATTAATATAATCCGTCCAATAACGCTCTAGCTGATGCATGCTTTTGTTGGTATCGCTTAACAACGTTAGATTCGGGGATATTTTCTCAAGATCTGCGACGTTTTTCTCAAACAACGCGTCGAGCATTGCCACGAGTTTTAAGCCTTTTTCGGAAACGCTTACACGAGTGGAGCGTTTATCATGCGGGGCTTTTTCTTGAACCAAATAACCACTCTCAACCAAATTTTTAACGTTGTACGAAACGTTCGTGCCCAGATAATAGCCCCGATTGGTCAATTCACCTACGGTTAATTGGTCGCTGCCGATATTGTATAAAATGAGTGTTTGGACGTTGTTAATGTCGTCCACACGCAGGCGATCAAGTTCTGTTTTCACAAC
>JBMOEL010000122.1:0-4649 GCA_049314715.1 Rickettsiales bacterium | reverse complement strand
GCCGCGGTGAATACGTTCCCGGGTCTTGTACACACCGCCCGTCACACCATGGGAGTCGCTTCTGCCTTAAGCCGGTGAGCCAATCTGGCAGCCGTCCACGGCAGGGGTGGTGACTGGGGTGAAGTCGTAACAAGGTAGCCGTATCGGAAGGTGCGGCTGGATTACCTCCTTTCTAAGGATTGATACAGATTAACGAGCTTGCTCGTTTCCGTATCTTCATACCTTACAGCTCATTTTCATCATCTGCGCTTAAAAGCTTTCACGAAAACTGAAACGCAAAAAATCCCCGCTAGAAAAAATCTGGCGGGGTTTTTTGTTTGTTTATTTTTTTTATGTCATTCTTGAGTTGGCGAATTCCAAACGTATGCCTTTTGTAAGGCAACTTCTATCTTAGCCTACTGAAACTCCACGTTCTCGATATTCAGTGCTTGACCCCAAAAATCGTCATTTTTAATGATTTTTCTTTTTAAGGTGCGTGGATCAAATGTATTTTATCTATATATTTCAATAAGATAAAATTTAGAACAATTTTAGGCATTCATAAATTCTTAACACTTCTTTGGTACCCTCAAAATACGTAGGAGTGTATCTCGCAAATGGCGAATGAGCTGATAACAGCATTTAATGATACAGCTAAAGAAGTGGCTAGCAATGTCACGCGCGCATTTGATCCTGTGCAATCAATACAATCACAATTAGCTGAATTAGGCGCCATCATTAATCAAATTGCAATTATCGACAGCGGTGCAGCACTTGATTTGCGCAGCGCGGCATCACAACTGCTTTCTCTTGGCGCTAACCCTAATTTTAGTGCCCTTTTGTCACAACTAATGCGAATCGCACAAAATATTCGTGGCCAGGCTCAACAAAATCAAAATATCGAAATGTTTATGGTCGCAGATGCTGCAGAAGAAATGCAGCTTTCTAGACAAGCAGAAATGCGAATTCAGGTTCGCTCACAGATCATTACCGATGAAAATATTCGTGCTGTAGCTGCAAACTATGTAAACGCAGACGAGCCAGAAGCTATCAGGGCAAGACTTACAGACAACATGGTAGATTTCTTGCAGAATACCCCCGAGGGCCGCGCTGCAGTGAACATGCATAACTCTAATAGTACTGAAAGCAACGCTGCAATAGCTCGTAGAACTGAAGAAAACGCTGCGATTTTGAGTAATATGATTGCGAGTTTGCCAGATTCTTCACCAGATCGTATCTATTTGAATAACATTCTGCGTCACGAAAGTTATTATTCTTCTGATGCTGGAAGCAATGCGGTGAGAGGGTTGCATAATCGAACAATTACCATTGATCAGGCACGTGCAATTTTTGATGAAATTAGAAATAATTTGGCTAGAGAAATCGATAGGGCAGCAGAACGTCAGTCACCCGAAGCAAGCGCTGTTATAGCGGCTGCTGGTGGTGGAGCAGCAGCATTGTCGCGGGCAGATTCTATCGCAAATGATTCGGAGCGACTTGAAAGAGTGCGAAGCAATTATAGTGCTATGATTGCTGGTACACGCACGTTAGCTAGTTTTAGCGCCAATGATCAGCAAGACATGATATCTTATTACACTGCGCAGGATGCTGATAGCGTATTAGCGTTTTATGAAGCTACGGTGAGTGCAAATGTTCGTGGTAGGACATTGAGTCAATCGGAACGTGCTGATCTAGAAATTGCACGCAGCGCTGACAATATAGAGGAACGTGTTGAGGCATTGCAGCGTTTATCGGGTGCTCAAACAGCATTAGCTAGGGCATCGGCTAATGAAAGAGCGGCATTTGCAACTGCAGCGACACACGCAGTTGCGCGTATTGATAGAGGTGCGGGATTAAGCAATGTACTTGCTGTCGCTAGTCGTAATGCGGCAGTAGCTATGGCTTCTATTAATCAAGGTGTAGCTACTGGTAACTGGGAGCCTTTGGCAGAACAAACGGGTCGTAACACGTTAGAACTTCTTCATGATATGGGAATAAGAGGTTTTCTAAATGACCAAAGATCTATTGATGCGAGTACCAGACAATACTTGGATGTAGATGGGAATGGCACTGTAAGTCTTGAAGAGTTTAAGCAAAGACTAATGACTGATAATAATTTCAGTTACCAACAAATGGCTGGTTTATCAGGCAACGGTAATCACCGTGAAATTACTTATAATGAATTTAGAGCTACTATAGGCTTTATGGAAACTGAGGCTGATATTAATCGCCGTTACGCGGGGCATGTTGATTCTAATGGCCGCAAGATTTTTGATGGCAATGGTGATGGTCAGATTACATTAAATGAACTTCGCAGTGCGTTACAAAGAACCGGAGTAAGCCTTGATAATTTCAGTCATATAACTGATGAATCAGAGCTTATTACTACTGCCATGAATCAAGCTATTGCTAGGTCTGATATGATGACTAGGCTTGATGCTCTGGAAAGAGCTGGATGGAATGATATGATTGTGCGCTCTGGGCGCAGTGTTAGTAATCTTTTTGATACAAATAATGATAATCAACTGACTATCGAAGAGGTTACTGCGGCAATGGCTCGTTATAATATCTCGATTGCAAGCCTTGATACTAACCGCGATGGCCGTATCGGCAATAGTGAAATGGATGCGGGTATGCAACGTGTTGCTACTGCTGCTAATGCCACGCGCAGCACTCCAACAACTGCTCGAAGCTAACTCTCCCTACTTGCCCGACTCTTTCTAATCCACTAAACCTTCAACCCTATGGCTAAGAAGCTCCGTTTGGGTGTGAATGTCGATCATGTCGCCACGTTACGCAATGCGCGTGGGGGCGATCACCCATGCCCGATTCTAGCCGCTAAGCTTGCCGTGAAAGCTGGGGCGGACGGCATTACCGCCCATCTGCGCGAGGACAGGCGACATATTAAGGACGCTGACATCCACCGCCTGCGAAATGAGCTTTCTGCGCCACTCAATTTTGAAATGGCGGCGACGGGCGAAATGCTCGCCCTTGCGCGCGATATTCGCCCGCATGCTGTGTGTATTGTACCTGAGCGCCGAGCTGAGCTAACCACCGAGGGTGGACTCGATGTGTGGCGCGCAGAGGCGGAAATTCGCAACGCCACGGCAGAGCTGACGCGCTCCAACATTCGCGTGTCGCTGTTCGTGCCGCCAGACCCCAAGCAAATTGATGCGGCTAAGCGCACTGGCGCACCCGTCATTGAGCTTCACACTGGCCAGTATGCGCATGGGCACGCGGCTGAATTGAAAAAAATTCAGGATGCTGCGGCCTATGCAAGCTCGCTTGGACTAGAAGTACATGCGGGACATGGGTTGACGTTTGAGAATGTGAAAGCGATTGCGGCTATTCCTGAAATCGTTGAGCTAAATATCGGCCATTTTTTGATTGGTGAGGCGGTGTTCGTGGGGCTTGATGTTGCGGTGAAAAAGATGCGCAAACTCATGAATGAGGCGCGCGGATGATTCTTGGTATAGGCTCAGATATCTGCGATATTCGGCGCATTGAAAAAGCGTTAGCGCGACATGGCGCGCGGTTTGAGCAACGTGTATTCACCGCGCACGAACAGGCCAAGGCGCGCAGCCGCAAAGGGGCAGGGCGTAATAGTTCGGCTAGCACCTATGCCAAGCGTTTCGCAGCCAAAGAAGCCTGTGGTAAAGCATTGGGAACGGGTGTTGGCGCGGGTGGTGGTATTTTTTGGAAAGATATTGAAGTGATCAACTTGCCAAGCGGCAAGCCGACCATTCAGTTAAACGGCAATGCCAAGCGTGCCTTGGATTATGTGACGCCGAAGGGTATGCGCGCAGAAATATTAGTGACGTTGGTCGATGAATACCCCATGGCGCAGGCGTTTGTGGTGATTCAAGCTATCGCGTGATATTGGCTTCAGCGTCGACTTCAAGATTTTCGCGAGCAGCAACTTCGCTGACTTTGGAATCAGGTGTTTGGGGTGACTTTGGACGAAGTATATTCTCGGCAAAGCTGCCCGCAATTACCCCTGTCGTGATACCTGTTATCAAAGCCATGCCACCCTCATTACCGTTAAGTAAGGGTGTTTTAGTTTTCATGAATCGATTGAATAGACTTTGGCCGCTTGCTTTTAGAATAAGTGCGCTTAATCCCGTCACGGTTGCGACAATGACACCCAACGTTACGCGCATTTCAAGGGATGTTTCGGGCCTATTTTCACTCATGACGTCATTCTACCTAAAATAGCGACGTGTTTTGTGAATAATTTGTGAAGATGACAGACCTAAGCGCTTGCTTTTAAACGCTCTAAATCCTCACGCAACCAGTCGAACTTTTTTAGCAAAAGCGCTAGAATCTCTTGGCTTTGAGGGCTTTGAAGCTCGATTAACTGCTCGGCCTGCTGGCAAAGCGCTGCAATACGGTTTGCCGTAATGCTAAGTGCTGCGCCTTTGAGTTCATGGGCGGTGCGTTGCCATGTATCCAGATCATTTGCCTTGCGTGCTGTATCGAGTCGTTGCCAGCAATCCTCGCAACTCATCCAAAATGTGTCGAGTAATTTGGGAATAATTTTTTCATTGCCGCCCATATTGCGAATGAGCTGCGGAATATCGATACGTGCGGGAAGTTCGGCGTTCATAGACTACTCAATAATAGCGGGAGGCGGTATGAAAATGGGGTTATCAATTCGATCTCGTGGTTTA
>JBMOEL010000121.1:0-4771 GCA_049314715.1 Rickettsiales bacterium | reverse complement strand
CACGCGCACAGCAATGCGGCACATAAAATGCGCGCACGCCAAGACGGGTTCAACTGGTTACGCATGAGAGGCATGTTCTTGTTTTTCTGCTCGTAAAAGCTGCCGAGGGTAGCCTCAACTTGTATCAAACCGCCATTGTGGGAGGCAAGCAACTTACCCCATGATATTCACAGGCAAAATCGTCGCATTCTCAGCCAGTTCGGCGGAAAAACTTGCGTAGTAGATTGGTTTGGCCTAAGAGGCGCGGATGCAAGCCTCTCCACTCCTACATGTTATGACCCGCGCGGTACTGAAATGTGCGAAACCTCTCGTGCGTGATTTCGGCGAGGTCGACAAACTGCAAGTATCCAAAAAGGGCGCGTCAAACTTCGTCACGAATGCCGATTTACGCACCGAAAAAACATTGGTGGAAGAATTACTCGCTGTACGACCCAAATTCGGTTTCCTGACCGAAGAGAGCGGACTCATCGAAGGTAAAGAAAAAACCCATCGCTTCGTGATTGACCCCATCGATGGCACCACCAATTTTATGCGCGCAATTCCCTATTTCTGCGTCTCCGTCGCCGCGCAAGAAATGACCGACAATGGCTGGGAAAGCATTGCAGGTGTCATCTATGACCCTATTCATGACGAGTTGTTTACCGCCGAGAAAAATCAGGGTGCAACCGTCAATAACTACAAACTCCGCGTTTCAAAATGCACCGAGGATTTTCTGGTTTCCACCTCCTCACCACGCAAATCGCGTGAGGGCTATAAAGCCATGGTCGAGCGCCTTGAGCGCGTGACCGACCACGGAGCCGTGGTGCGTTGCTCTGGCTCTGCAGCACTAGACCTTGCCTATGTCGCTGCTGGTCGCTTGGATGGTACGTGGTATCACAATCTCAATGCATGGGATATGGCGGCAGGCCAGTTGATTGTGCGTGAGGCAGGCGGCGTCGTCAGTTCATTAGAAGGTAAGCCACTTGGCAGTGATGCAGGCAGCATCATCGCGGCATCGCCAGCTATCTATAAAACGCTTCAAGGCTTGCTCATCGCTCACGCAGCCTGACGCTTTTTGTTCGTCATCGCCCGAATCGCATTGGCGATTATAGGGCGATCCATGGATTCCCCTATAATTTTGTAAGCACAAAATTCGGGGAATGACGAAAAAATTCCAAGTGAATTGACAACGTAGATTACAAAATTCACGCAGCGCTACGTTTGAGCGCTTTCTTGATCGCCTGATTAAATTCGCGCACCGCTTCCGCTGCACCTTTGGGGTGATTCCACACCGCGTTAATGGCTGCAATAAAATCAGCACCCGCTTCGACAAGTGGCCCACAATTTTGTGGCTGCATGCCACCAATCGCGACACAGGGAATCAGCGTATAGGTGCTCCACCACTCGATAATGTCAGGTTTTGGTGTGCCGTATTTGGCAAGCTTCTCTGGTGACTTGGAGGTGGTCTGGTAAAACGCCCCAAACGCCACATAATCCGCACCGTGATCGCCAGCCTCCATCGCGAGATGGGAGCTATCATGGCAACTCACACCAATGACGCGCTCTTTACCTAGGATGCGCCGCGCTTCCTCTGCCAGCATATCGTCTTGGCCAAGATGCACGCCATCCACTTCAAGTTCTGCTGCCAGATCCACGCGATCATTGAGAATAAAGGCGGTACCCTTAGCACGACATAGTGGCATCAGAACGCGTACCGCTTCAGGAATTTCTTTGTCACTAGCATCTTTCAGGCGCAGCTGAAACGCACCCACATCACCCGCATCAAGTGCAGATTCAAGCGTCTTTGCAAACTCAGCCAATACGATCTGGGGTGGCGAAACGAGATACAACCGACAGGGATAAAGAATATTATCTGCTTCGTTCATGCAGCATCTTTATAGACATTGATAATGTCATTCAACAGGCTCTCAGCCTCGGCTTTAGGGCGTTGGAAGGCGTTACGACCCATAATCGAGCCATCACCGCCACCAGCCGCAATGCCCTTCACTTCATCTAATACTTCAGCGTTAGACTTGGCACCCCCGCCGGAGAAAATCACAATACGGCGGCCACCAAACGTCGCCTGCTTGATATGGGCAATACGCTCGGCAAGTGTGCCTACGGGAATTTTTTCGCTCTCATAAACTTTCTTCGCTTCGGCCTGCTCGATATGCGCCGTTGGTGGCTTCACCTTAATCACATGCGCACCCATGAGGGCTGCGATATGCGCAGCATAGGCCGTCACATCAATCGCGGTTTCACCTTCTTTACTCAACCCCGCACCGCGCGGATAGGACCAGACCACCACGGCGAGGCCTTTTGCTTTCGCTTCTTCGCTGATCTCGCGCAGCTCTTCCAACATGTCATAGGCCTGATGCGACCCAGGATAGATGGTATAACCAATCGCAGCACACCCTAAGCGCACTGCGTCACCCACACTTGCGGTGACGGCTTGGTCTGGGTAGGCGTCTTTCGCGACGAGCGAATTGTTACTATTGATTTTCAGAATGGTTGGCAGCTTGCCTTTGAAGGTATCAACACCCGCTTCGAGCATTCCAAGCGGTGCTGCGTAAGCATTCAGCCCAGCATCCAGCGCGAGTTGATAATGATAATGCGGGTTATAGGCCGCAGGGTTCACCGCAAAGCTGCGCGCAGGGCCGTGCTCGAAGCCTTGGTCAACCGGCAGAATCACCATTTTACCAGTGCCACCCAGCTTACCTTGCATCAACATGCGGGCGAGGTTTTGCTTGGTCGCGTCACTTGCGCCCTCGTACCAGCCCAGAATTTCTTTTACCTTCGGTGTCATACCCATAACATTCTCCATTACTGCGACTGGTGTAAACGCTCAGACCATTCTGTCAAGCTAGGCGGCAGCGTTATCCAAAAACTTTACACCTTGCGCATCAGCAATTGTTTGTAATTTGGCGGACATGGTTTCATTGGCCTCACATCGCACATTCAACCCGAGACGCATCGCATCATGCGCAATGGCTGCATTGTCACCACAGCAAACGTAAAGTGTGAAATCTCTGTGCGGAAATTCTTCACGCAAGATTTCCTGCACCGCATACCAATAGCCAACACCAGCACTGCATCCTGAATTTTCTGACGTGATCATCTCACACACGTCACCCGCCACGCGCAACGCGTCACGACACTCCTCAAGCTGTCGCACGACGCGCATGATCGCCTTGCTTCATGAGTGCGGCAATGCCGGGTAATTCCTTGCCCTCAAGCCATTCAAGAAATGCTCCACCCGCCGTGGAAAGATAGCTGAGTTCATTCGCAAGCCCCGCATGGGCAAGTGCTGCCACCGTGTCGCCACCACCTGCAACACTATGCAGGCTACCTGCGCGCGAACGCTGCGCCACGAGTCGCGCCAATTGCACGGTAGAAGCATCAAATGGTTGCGTTTCATAAGCGCCCACGGGCCCATTCCACACCAGTGTTTTGCACTGCTCAATCACCGCAAACAACCGCACCAGCGAGCGCGGGCCAATATCCAGAATCGACATGCCCTTGGGAATCGCACTCACATCCACCACCTGCGAAGCCACGTGTGGTGCAAGTTTATTCGCTACCACCGCATCCACTGGCAATACGATTTCGCAACCTTTTGCTGCTGCTTCTTTCAGAATTTTCTGCGCGGTGTCTTTCATTTCTTTTTCGCACAGACTTGCACCAACATCATACCCCTGCGCATGCAGGAACGTATTGGCCATCGCGCCACCAATAATCAGCTTATCGACCTTACCCGTCAGGTTGCCGAGCAACTCCAGCTTGGTCGAAATTTTCGAACCGCCGACAATCGCCGCCATCGGGCGATCAGGCGTAGTGAGTGTTTTGCTCAGTGCTTCGACTTCCTGTTGCAGCAGTCGGCCAGCGGCCGAGGGCAAATGGTTATTGATTCCAACAACACTCGCATGCGCACGGTGCGAGCACGAAAACGCATCATTCACGTAGGCATCACCAAGCTCGGCAAGCGCCTTGGCAAATTCGGGGTCATTCCCCTCCTCGCCTTTGTGGAAGCGCAGATTCTCCATCAAAATTACATCGCCTTCGCTGGCGTTGCTCACCGCCATTTTTGCGGTGTTACCAATGCAATCTGGCGAGAATCTGACAGGGCGATCCCACAGATTTTCTGACAGCGCATCCACCAGCGGTGCAAGCGACAGCGCGGGGTCGAAGCTCTTCGGGCGACCGAGATGCGATAGCACCACGACTTTCGCATGGCGCTCAATCAGGTATTGCAAGGTCGGAATAATGCGCAAAATCCGTGTATTATCAAGTACACGACCCGCCTGCATGGGCACGTTCAAATCCAGCCGCACCAGCACGGTTTTGCCGTTTACATCCAGCGATTCAAGGGTCGGTAAGCTGCTCATGTGCCTAGCTATAAGCGCTCTCAGCCTAGTTTCAACCTGTTTTCATCAAATCTTCACAAAAACAGCACTCAGATTAAGTTATTCTGGTGAAGTAATAACTGACATCAATGGAGGTAATATGAAAACTATAGCAGATATAATGGCCTATCAACCAACTATTGAATCACTTGGTGGAACTGGAACCGCAAACGTTGGAGATGGCGGCAGCCATCAAGTCACTTCACCAGCCGCACAAAGGCTTATTGACCGCGGTCCGAAAAAACCACCTGCAGATCGGACAGGTTGGGCAGCAGAACCTCCTCGCCGCGGATGCAGCGAGCGATCACATGGGGGTCGTGGCAGGCGTTCGGCCCGACCGGAGTCCAGCCCGGGCCGACGATATGGCCGGGGTGCAGGGCAGTGGCGGG
>JBMOEL010000120.1:0-4836 GCA_049314715.1 Rickettsiales bacterium | reverse complement strand
CTCTCGCGCAGCTTGCGCTTCAGCATTAACCTCTTTTGTCTTTTTGATAAGCCACTGCCTAGTCGGTTCATTATCCATGAACGTCGAATTGTGCGGTGCATGCGCCTCAGATCCCTTCATTTCATCTTCAAGCAGTGAGAAGAGATCTCCGCGTTGGCGGAGATTTTCGTAATGCTCTTCAGTGAGCGGAATGGATAGCATGGAGTAAGGATCGCTTTTGGAGTAAGTCTTATCTTTTATTACTCCGCAGCCTCGCCGCTCATCGCCCTTAAAATCATACTCATCATTAATCGCGTTAAATCCATCTCGTATTTGTCCTGACGGACCTTTGGCAGTGGGAACCAATACGTAGGCAAAATACTTGATTGTTTCTCCGTCGTCGATGGCTCCTAGATAGGCCGCTTCTGTCTTTGAATTCTTCGCCGCACGCAATGCAATCTCGGCGACTTTCTCAGCAATCTTACTTTCACGCGCAGCGATTTCTTCAGGGCTTAATGTTTTAGGTGGTGGGCCGGGCTCTCTCTCTCTTGACGGCGCTTCTGACTTGCTCGCAGCAATTACTGCTGCATCTGCTAATAATTTAGCAATAGTTTCATGTACCTCTCCAGATTCAAGATCTGGTATGTTTGCACTCACCAAATCATCGTAGATATCGGCATCAATGGGTATTTTACCGTAGTGACCATCCGTAGGTTGGCCTTCTTTATCGAGCGTGATAAAAGGCCAATCTTCTGGGAATTTTGGATCAAATTTTGGCAACTGCAATCCAAGCCTATTAAGACACCGGTCCATCTCATCGGCCGGACAGATGGAAGCAACCACCAAATAATGTGTATCTCCCTCTTGAGTGACAAAAAGCGTGGCCGTACGCTTTTGTGGATTCTTTCTATCGCCCCCCGTAAATTTTATTTGATTGGGCGCGCCATTTACAAAAGCTTCTTGGGGAATTCTGTAAGGCTTTATATCTGCCTCATCTAACAATGTTTCCATTGCTGGCAGGCCTTCTTTTAATAGTGCAACTTCGTGGCCACCCAGCTTTGCTTCTAGCTGCTGACTCCCTATCTCTTGCAGCTTATTTGGAATGGTGATTCCTTTTTGTTTTTTCCATGCATCAAGGAGATTGGTAAATCTTGGGAATAGTGTTTTAATGTTTTGGCTTGATTCCTCGCTAGGCGTTTCGCGCATCTGTATCTTATAGCTTACCGATCCTCCAAACACTCCGTTTTCATCCCGCACAAGGTTCGTGCATATGCCAGTAAACTTAACCTCATAGGCCCTCAAGGCTTCGACCCAATCATCATCAGTAATGCTTGAGCCTTCAGGTACAGTTTCCAGTTTTTTTGCTGGTTTAATTTTGGGTGGTTTAACCGGTTCATGATCGGCAGTCAGATTTTCAAAGAAACGTGTTCTATGCACTCCTGGTTTGTAAAACTCATGTTTTATCGCGTTTAGGGGTAGTTGCTTAGTTATTTTATCCCCTTTAATTCGGTAATAATGTTGTTCACTGGTTCCCTCCTCTTCATAGGGTGTTTCCAACGTATTCCAGTAGTATTTTTGACTGAGTATGCTCCTGAACAGCGGATCTGAAGGTTCCAGTTTTTCTGGAAAGGAAACATAGGCACGAAACTCACCATTCTTAATCATCTCTTGGCGGGTCTTTTTAGCACTCCAGTCGCGATGACCGAAAAGACGACTCTTTGCAGGGTCAGCAACCAGAATTACCTGTGCCCTGCCGCTTGTTACGGCTTTGATAAGTGGTTCGTATATGCTGTTGTCTGTGTCTGAAGTCATACATTCCCTCATTGCATTGCACACTAATCTAGCAGTAAAATAGCCACTCGATTATGAAGGTTTAATGAAAACAGGCTAGTCTTAGGGTCCGCCACTAGTATCTCTTGGGGAGACCGAAGGTCAGGAAAATGGTGGCCAGAGACGGGATTGGCGCGCTGCGCTTGCCTTACCTCGGCCTGTTGGCCTCGGTTTGAACAACGTTCGCTCCCGAATCTTCCATTATCTCCAAAAAACAAAGTGCGCTGCTGCGCCCAATCTTAGTTTTTTTGGAAATGGTGGCAGAGACGGGATTGGCGCGCTGCGCTTGCCTTACCTCGGCCTGTTGGCCTCGGTTTGAACAACGTTCGCTCCCGAATCTTCCATTATTTCCAAAAAACAAATGGCGATGCTGCGCCCAATCTTTGTTTTTTTGGAAATGGTGGCCAGAGACGGGATCGAACCGCCGACACGGGGATTTTCAATCCCCTGCTCTACCATCTGAGCTATCTGGCCATTCCTGAACGGAAGCGACTCTATAGCCAAACCGCAAAGGCTTGGCAAGCCTATAGATTTGGCGGAAAATAGCCGTTTTTTCCTTGTCACATAATCTTCATTGTACTTACTGCGAAGCTTTCGCAATAACTGGCGCATGAGCACATCCAACCCACTTCCCGCGCATAAACGCGAGAAACTCGTCCGTGAGACCGCAGCACTCGCCCGTGCCTATGTAACTACTGGCAAAACGGTGGGGGAAGCTGTCGCGCATGCACTTCAGGTGCACGAGGCGCTGCATAAAGCGATCGACCCGAATGGGAAATTCACCCATCTATTTGCGGTGGAGATTGAAAAAGAATGGAATAAACTTCAACCCCACTACCCACTTCCACACGCAGAGGCCACGCGCTGTGCACGCAACATTCTGACGAATCGCGCCGCAGAAGAAGCCGCCTATATCACGCTACTGAGAACGCCAGACTTCAGCGCGCAAGAAGTTGAACAGGCAATTGCTAATAATGCCGCATTTCACAACGGCGCTGTATTGCCGGAAGGTAAAATCAAAGAAATCGCAGATCGCTTAGTGCAAGAATCCGACCCCAACGGCCCAGAAGGCGCAACCCATGTTGCAGCAAGCGCGCTTGGTCAACGCACGATGCATGAGGCACTGGCTTCCGTCTACGCACCTAATGGCGCACTCACCAGTGCACTGATTAGTAAATTGCAACCACACCTGCCTAACGCTACACCCGAAATGCTGCTATCAATTGCTAGCGGTTGGCTGGAAGACCGCTACCGCCCTGCCAAGGGCGTTGCCGACGCCATGGCATTCGATGGTATCGCCTACCAAATCGCCGCTAAGCGGGCGGATGAATTACAGCAAGGAAAGGCATCTACCGAGCCGGCTAAAGCAGGGTTTGCAGAACGAGTCAAAACCGTCTCAGCCACGGCTAAAGAAGTGATGTTTGATAGGCTGTAAGCCACTCAATCTTCATCAAACTGTCATGTTTCTAGACACTATGCGCGTTATAATACGAACTAGAGGAAACCTATGGCCCGTGGTCAACATAGTCCGAATAGTGAGACATTAGGCGTTGCAGCGACCCCTTTGATGCGCAAGCAAACACAAGCCTATGTCGAGAATCAGAAGCAAGCTGATACGTATAGGAACGTCTCCACCTATTTTACATGGGGCGCAACAGCATTACTTGGATTATTAGCAGTATTTACTGCTGCAGCATTCGTTCCAACGTTAGCAGCTACACTAGGTATTTCAGGAACAGTTCCAGCAATAGCTTTCTGGCTTACTGGCGTTGGTGGCGCCGTTACTGCGGCAGGTAGCATATTCACTTCAAGACGCGCTACGGAAATTTCTGAGCGCAGCAACGTGCTCTATTCCGATATCGATTCGCAAAATCAAGCGCACCGCATGGTGCAAGCGTTTGCTAAAGCGCAAACACAAGGCCAAGTGCAGGCCGATAACTCTGCACCCATGACCTCAACCGCACCAAGTTTTGTTGAACGCTATAGTAGCAACCGCCTATCGCAAGCGGATAGCTGGCAAGAGCGTGTGACAGCACAAGCATCGCTCGAAGAAGCGCAGTCGCTTGCCAGCACACGCGGCTAACCCTCCCCCTTCCTGATAACGTCAAACCATGCGTAACTCCTACAAAGGAGTTTATATGACACGATCACGCTTAACTGCTGCCGAACGCGCCGAGCGCGAACAAAAGCGCCTGCTGGATGCATTGCGTAACGAACTACGTAAAACACTGGAACGCGACACACAGAAATTATTGAACGATGCGCGACAGCAACTCACCAAAGAACTGCAGTCGCTCTTCACACAATCGACGCGACAAAATAATACGAGTGATACGAATACACCCTTCTCCAGCGTGGGTAATTTATCACGCATCGTGACTAGTATTGTTCGGCTTGCCTCACGACCGCGCGTCAGCACTTTAACGAATTCGATAGAAAGCAGCCGCTCACAAGATACAGCGAATCAATTCCGCCTTAGTCGCGGTCAACTCATGGCGGATAGCTATGCGGAACTGAATAGCGGTGAAAAGAATTTATAAGCCAGCAAAAAGCCCCACCAATTTCTTGATGGGGCAAATCTGCGAGACATACAATCAACGTATGGCGCATTTATACTGGCGAAGCGCCCGCACGAGTATTGCGAAGATTGCATAGCCCGTATGCATCAAGACCTAGAGCCTGTGGATAACTTCGATAAAACCATACGTTTTCATAAAAATGTCATACAGAAGTCAGCAGTAATTTGCTACATTCTGAGGTAGCTATGACGCACAACGAATCGGAATATACTGTGTTTAACCCACATGATTACATCGAATTGATTGATGGCGGCTTCGCCCAATGCGTCAATCCCATGGCAGATGGTGGGCTTTCCGCCATCACCGTGAATACGACGTTATTTGGCGATGCGTTGCGCAATTTTGAATCCAGCGTAAAACGCATGGTCTTGCAAAAACTCGTCTCGCCAAAATTTGGTGAAGTCATCTTAACTGCAACACGCATTGGCGGCTCGCAAGTCGCCTAGCC
>JBMOEL010000119.1:0-5050 GCA_049314715.1 Rickettsiales bacterium | reverse complement strand
AACTTGTGAGGATTTTTCAAAAAGTAAAATAATGCCGCTGATGAAGTTACTGGCGATTTTTTGCAGACCAAATCCAAGCCCCACACCGAGTGCACCGCCGAATACGCTGAGTGCAGTGAGGCTGATGCCTAAAATCTGCATGATAATGATGAATACCACAAAATAGACAAGAATTTGGAAGAGCTTGCTCATTAGCGCTTTATTACTGACATGAATGCCGCGAATGCGCTTTAGGCGATTATCTACGGCATTCACGACGAATCCTGCAATCCAGAACAAAATGACGATGGCTAATAGGGATTGTAAAATCGTAAAGGCGGTGAATTCAAAATCACCAATCGCAAACTCAATGGCTTTCAGCGCGGTTGTGACGGGCTTCCACAAACCGAACATCTGTAACAGGGTAATCGGCATGACGACGAGCGCAATCATCCACCCCGCTGCTTTACGTGAAGACATGAGCATCACGGCGCGTATCGCCAGCCACGCAATGCATAGTTTTACTAAAAACTGGAGCAATGCATGTGAGTTGTCGGCGACGGCGAAACTCGTAATGAGTAGAGCAGTCAGCAGAATCGCCAAGATTGGCGCAAGCAGTGGGCCACTGAAGTCTATGATGCGTGCTACCCAGTTCTTGCGTGCAATACGATCAATCCGACCATTCAGCCATTCGGCGCTGAGGATGGCGATGATTGGTAAAAGAACGGCACTGATTTTCTCAACGCCGCTTGCATGATGTATCACCTCAGCGATGTTGATGACCCATGCACTTAACGCGTCGAGCAGTTTGGCGCCGATTTTTTCCATGAACACATAGAAGCAGTGAGGCGCGAATGTGCAATAAGAAAACCATTCGCATCCACAGTTTAAGAATTTTTCTTGACCTCATGTTGCAGTGCATTACAAGTGGATGCAGTATTCGTGTTGCAGGACAAATAAAACCATCAACAATATCAACACGAGGAAGTTATGATTAAACGTCTCCTGCCTGTTGCACTATGTGCTGCTGGCTTTTCGTCTTCTGCACTGGCTGCTGCGCCTGTTGCGGATACAGGCAATACCACGTGGCTGTTAATATGCGCCGCATTGGTCATGCTGATGACACCAGGCCTTGCTTTTTTCTATGGCGGGATGGTCAGTAAGAAAAACGTCGTTTCCACCCTACTGCAAAACTATGTAGCACTCGCGATTGTCGGCTTGCTTTGGGTTATCGTTGGCTACAGCCTCGCGTTTGGCGAGGGTACGCCTTATATTGGCGGTTACGACTTCGTGATGCTCAAAGGTCTTGATACGCAGTTTTATGGTGAAACCGGCGTGCCGATGTTGGCATTCGTGGCCTTCCAAATGATGTTTGCGATTATCACGCCAGCGCTCATTACCGGTGCATTTGCCGAGCGGGTGAATTTCAAGGCGTGGATTTTCATCATGGCGATTTGGAGCTTGGTGGTCTATGTGCCTGTGGCGCATTGGGTCTGGGGGCCTTCAGGTTGGCTGGGTGCTAAAGGCGCTTTGGATTTTGCGGGTGGTTTGGTCGTGCATATCACGGCGGGTTTCTCGGGTTTAGTCGCGGCATTGCTCTTTGGTAAACGCTCCAGCGCGCATGACCCCGCACCACCGCATAATGTGCCCATGATTATGCTCGGCGCAGCCTTGCTGTGGTTTGGTTGGTTTGGTTTCAATGCTGGCTCGGCCATTACCTCGGGCGCGCTTGCTTCTTATGCCTTTATGAATACGTTCATTGGTGCGGCGGCGGCCTTCATCACCTGGATGGTGATGGATTGGATTTTCCATGGCAAGCCTTCGGCGGTGAGTTCGTCCATCGGTCTGGTGGTTGGTTTGGTGGCGATTACACCTGCCGCGGGTTACGTGGATATTTCGGCAGCCTTCATTATTGGTGGTGTGGCAGCGATTATCAGTAACCTGAGTATTCAGGCGCTTAATAAAATCACCCATCTCGATGATGCGTTGGATGTCTTCGCGTCGCACGGGATTGGTGGTGTCGTTGGTGCGGTGATGACGGGTCTTTACGCAAGTAAAGCGGTCAATCCATCCATTGCCAATGAAGGCTTCCTGATTTCAGGTAACCCTACGCTTTTCAATGCCAACCTGCATGGCGTTTTCGTCGTGGCGCTGTTCTCGATGGTGGCGACGGTTGTCATTATTAAAGTAGTGGGCTTGTTTGCACCTATTCGCGTCGGTGAAATGGCCGAGGGTGAAGGCTTAGACCGCGCCATTCACGGCGAAGGTTCTAGCTATTCGCTGGATGGGGGATGGGACAAACCGAGTTCGCATTAAGTGCAAACCAGAAGCGTGAGCCTTTTCCCGCTTCGCTTTCAACGCCAATGCTGCCGCCCATCTGCTCGATGAAGCGGCGGCATATGGCAAGGCCAAGCCCTGTTCCTTCGTAACGTCTGTCGCTACCATCATCAATCTGGGAGAAGGATTGGAATAGGCGCTTTTGGTCATTAGGGCTGATGCCGATGCCTGTATCGATAATGCTGACTATCGCCTTATTATCGCGGTATTCCAGTCGAACCGTCACACTGCCTTCCTTAGTGAATTTGATGGCGTTATTGACCAGGTTGAGTAGCGTTTGCTTGACGTATTGTGCGTCACCCGTAGCCACGACATCATCACGAATATCGATGACTAACTGTAAGCTTTTCTCTTCGGCAAGTGACTGCATCAGCGCCATGCTATCTTGAACGATTTCGGTCACGTTCACGTCGCCGATATTCATGACCAGCTTGCCTGCTTCGGCTTTGGAGAAATCTAGAATTTCGTTAATCATGAGTAATAGTGTCTGGCTGCTGCGTAGGATAATTTTAGCGAACTGATTCTCTTTTTCACCTAAGTTGCGGCGCGATAACAAATCCGCCATCCCGATAATGCCATTGAGAGGTGTACGAATTTCGTGCCCCATAGTGGCAAGGAAGGTTGATTTTGTACGGCTGGCAGACTCGGCAAGCGCCGTCGCTTTTTCTAATTCTTTCGTCCTCACCTGCACTTCGTGCTCTAGCTGTGTTTGATAGTTATCTACTTTGTACCGCATTTCGTCGAATGTCTCGACAAGTGCCTGAATTTCTGGCGATGCATTTCGTATTATGATTTCTGTCGTGCGATTACCTTGCGCATAGTCATGCATTACACGTGATAGGGTGCCAAGAGGTTTGAGAGCATGAGAAAGCAAGCGATAAATTAAGATCGAAATACCAAGCACTACAAGTGAATAAACCGCTGCAGTGATCACTAGATGATCGCGTAGTGCTGTATTGGATTGGTTCATATTCAACTGTACCGTTAAGATACCCAAACCATGCTTCTTGTTGCCTTGTTGGTAGGTGATGGGCTCGTCAATTTGAATGACGCGTGCATCTGGCTCAAGCCGAATACCTGCTTCCGCGACTAATGCGCCTGTGTCATCCAATACGCGCCCATATTGAAAATCCAGATCACGCGCCATATTGTTCATAACGCTGGTGATATGCTCTTCGTTAAAGTCCCACATGGGAATACTCAGCGCATGTGCATTGGTTTGCGTAATAAGCACGGCACGCGCACGTGCGGCTTGTATCATTTGTTTTTGAGCATTTTGCGTTGAGTAAAATAGTAAGCTGGCGGCTACCATAACGATGCCAAGCGCACTCACGATGGCGATGCGGGTTTTAAGTTGAAAATTGGGAAATAGTTTCATGTTATTGCCAATCCTTCATACCATAACGCGTCAGAATCTTTTTTAGTTTTCCTGTTTTACGTAACGTGCGAATACCTTCATCAAAAAGTTTGGCGAGCGCTTTTGCATCAGGATGTTTAGGCGAAAAGGCAAGATATAGCGCACTATCGCTTTTTATCGGTGCGGTAGCACCTGCATCACGCAGTGTATTTGGTGTATTCATAGTGCTCAGCGTGTATTTCACAACATTAGGGTCTTCAATCATAACATCAATGCGCTTGGCGCGAAGTTTCTTGATGTTTTGCGCGGCGGCATTATTGCCAGATAACACCTGTATACGTTCGCGGTCATTTTTATGTGAGGCAATATAACGATCAATAGCGTCGCTATAACTATATCCCTCAACAACGCCGAGAGAGATGAGCTTAAGTGAATCTATGCTGCCGGTAAATTTCCAATGACTTTTCGCATTGGTATAGAAATGATACGCAGAGAAACCAATCATCTCGCGGGGGAAAATAAATCCTTTTCCTTCGCTGGTCGTTGCACCAATGATGGCCGTGTATTTACCTTTTCGTGTTTGTTTGACCGCGCGCGTCCAAGGCGTGATTTCATAATTTACCGTGATGCCCTTAGGTTCGAAGATGGCCTTGGTAATATCTACCACGTAGCCTTGCTGATCTAAGTTTGCGTTGCAATTATAGGGGCACCATGTGTCCGCAGCGATGGTGATGGCGCTAGGCAAAGCCCACGCATGTGTGACGAAAAGACCTATGCAGGCGCTGGTAAGGAATAAAAACCGCATGCGACGCTTTTAATAAGTCGGTGCACCACTTACAAGTGTAACGAAATGTTCGAGCACGATTTGGGGTTGAAGTTTTTTCAGGTCGCGCTCTGGTGCAACAGCATGGTTAGTTTTGGGGCCGCAGGGTTGGTAGGTGATGTTATCTGTAGGCCCGAATAGGCCAAGTGTAGGAATACTGGCCGCAGCCGCCATGTGCATGAGTCCAGAATCATTGCCGATAAAACCATGCGTTTTTGTGAGTATTTCATAAATAGTCAGCAAGGGTAATGCGCCTGTTGTTGCGTCTATTGGGTGATAGTCTTTCAGGGCGTTGAGTAATGGTAAGGCGCGTGCACGCTCGTGAGCAGCGCAGATAATCATAGGCCGGTAGCCTTTGAAACTTTCACTGAATAAGCGTCTGCCCAGCTCGATAAAATGGGCGACTGGCCACTCTTTTGGTTCCCAGTTTGCGCAAGGCGCGAGAGCTATGATTTTATCGTGATTAGCCATGGTCTGATTCGCCCTCGCCACATCATCTGCCTGCGGCCATAGGGTTGGGTAGGGCAGATCGGGTAAATGAAGTTGTGTGCGAT
>JBMOEL010000118.1:0-5279 GCA_049314715.1 Rickettsiales bacterium | reverse complement strand
GATCTTTCAGCAACTTATTTATCACATCCGCATCGCCTGGAAGCTCAAAATCACTCATCACAACCTCTTTAGCATAGGCCTCTGCCGCCTCGCCTGCTTTACCGAGCGTCTCGGCCGCCCAAAGCCCCAATAGTTTATTGCGGCGGTTGGTGATTTTGAATTTCAACTCCTCGTCCAGCGCATATTTATTCTCAAAGTTTTTCTCGCGGTTATCAAACGTGCTCATAAATCCCTCTAAATACTAGACGTGAATCAAAAATCGCCCTATGCACATAGTACTCTTTCCTTAAAACTCAAGCGCGATAGATTCATGAGCAAACAACCCATCTACGAAGGCAAGGCTAAAAAACTCTTTGAGGGGCCAGAGCCAGGCACACTCATTCAACATTTCAAAGACGACGCCACCGCGTTTAATAACAAGAAAAAAGGCACGATTGAGGGCAAGGGCGTCATCAATAATAAAATTTCCGAATTCCTCATGTCGCGCCTCAATGAAATGGGCATTCCAACCCACTTTATTCGCGGCATGAATATGCGCGAACAACTGGTGCGCGCGGTCGATATTATCCCGCTTGAAATCATTGTGCGCAACTATGCGGCGGGCTCGTTTGCCGAGCGTTTCGGCGCCATTGAAGGCGAGCCGCTGGGCTCACCACTCATTGAGTTCTGCTTGAAGGACGACCGCTTGGGTGATCCCTTCATTGCCGAAGATCATGTCTATGCGTTCGGCCTCGCCGAGCCAGAGGAAGTCGACGAAGTCCGCCACTACGCACTGCGCGTGAATGATTTTGTCAGCGGTTTATTCTATGGCGTTGGCATTCGCCTCATCGACCTCAAGCTCGAATTCGGGCGCTTCTATGATGGTGAAATGGTGCAAGTCATGCTGGCCGACGAAATCTCGCCCGACACATGCCGTTTGTGGGACATCACGACCAACGATAAAATGGACAAAGACCGCTTCCGCCGCGACTTGGGTAAAACCGAGGAAGCCTACCGCGAAGTAGCGCGCCGCTTAGGCGTTCTACCAACAGGTAGCGTTGTTGAAAGCAACGTGTTCGCGGGCAAAGCGAAAGCCAAAACTAAAGCCGCTGCTAAACCAAAAAAGAAATGACGGCCCAAACTGTCATACCGTTTCGCGTAAGCGACAACGGTATCTTAAGACCCCGACGCTGAAGGTCGGGGTGACAAGGAGAGAAAATGAAAGCCAAAGTACATGTGACGCTGAAAAACGGCGTACTCGACCCCCAAGGAAAAGCGATTGAAACCGCCCTCGATCATCTCGGATTCTCAGGCGTTTCAGGTGTACGTGTTGGCAAATACATTGAAGTGGATTTGCAAGGCGCTGATAAAAAATCCGCGCAAGAAACCGTGAATCAGATGTGCGAGAAACTACTCGCCAATACCGTGGTTGAAAAATACGCTGTAGAGATTGCTGAGTAATGAAATCCGCCGTTGTCGTATTCCCTGGTTCCAACTGCGATCGCGATGCCTTCACCACCTTGCGTGATGTTGGGCTCAACCCATCTTACGTCTGGCACGGTGATTCTTCCCTGCCCGACGGGTTGGATGTCATCGTCCTCCCAGGCGGCTTCTCCTATGGTGACTATCTGCGTTGCGGCGCCATGGCGGCACGCTCACCCATCATGCGCGAAGTAATTGCTTATGCCAATAAAGGCGGCCATGTCATTGGCATCTGCAACGGCTTTCAAGTGCTCTGCGAAACGGGTTTGGTTGCGGGTACACTCATGCGCAATCGCCATCTCAAATTCAACTGCCACAATACGAACTTGCGTGTGGAGGCGAATGATTCTGCATTCTTGTCGGGCTATAAAAAAGGTCAGGTGGTGAATTTCCCTGTGGCGCATGCCGAAGGTAATTACTTCGCGGATGCGGACACTCTAAAGCGCCTCAATGATAATGGCCAAGTCGCCCTGCGTTACGTCGATGCAAGCGGCAAACCAAGCGACGAGGGTAATCCTAACGGTGCGGTTGAAAATATCGCGGGTATTACCAACGAGAAGAAAAACGTGCTGGGCCTCATGCCCCACCCCGAGCGCCACGCCGACCCAGAGCTTGGCGGCACGGACGGGCGGATTGTGTTTGAAAGCATCCTCAAAAAATTCGCCGCTTGATTCCTTGTCATTCCCGCGTAGGCGGGAATCCATGCTTATCGGGCACGACGTCCAAGAAGCATGGCATAGACCCCCGCCTTCGCGGGGGTGACGATTCGATAAAATCCCCCTAAAATCCTCGCGTTAATTAACCTTCCGTTAACTCTCTTTTGTTATTCTGCTTGAAGGACGCGGAGATAATACCGCATCGGCAAAACTTAAAAGGATTGAGAATGGGCGGCATATCGCAAGAAGACTTAAATAGACTTATAGATATTGGCGCTCAGCAATTGACAGATTTGCTAAAGCCAGATGCGGGTATATTGGCACGCGTAGCTGATCGTGCAGCCGAAGGATTAACACATATTGCGATGTCACCTATACAACAAGCGCTCAAGGATGCTGGTATCGGTCGATTCGCTTAAACAGTTTCATACGTGGTTTGCCATACACTCATCGGCCCTTAAAAAAGGCCGATTTTTTTTGATTATACTCTTGTCATTGCGAGCGTTAGCGAAGCAATCCAGCTTAAAGATGGATCGCCACGTCGCTAATGCTCCTCGCGATGACGACTAAGACACCTTTGTCTCCACCGCCAATGCGTGCAACGTCGTCCCCATCTCTTTTCCGAAAGCCGCATAGACCATCTGGTGCTGTGCAACGCGTGACTTACCTGCAAATGCTGCGCTTACCACCGTCACTTTCCAATGGTCGTTATCGCCTGCTAAATCTTCGAGCGTAATCTGCGCATCGGGAATAGCTGCTTGGATACGCTTGGTAATCTCGTCACCGCTCATGGGCATTTGGCTTTTCCTATCTTATTGATTTTTAGTAACTTAAATTGTCCCCATGGCAAGCATTTTCACACAATCTTCACACTAAAAAAAACCCATAAGTCTAAAATAATGGGATGGAATTAACCAAACAGGAACGTGACGCTATCTATTGGCGCGGCGCTATCGGCGGCGCAATCAAGGGCATTCCGCAAGGATTAATGCTAGGCGCGCTAGCTGCTTGCGTATTGTTCGGCGGCATCTACGCATTTGGTTTTTTTGCAGGGCCTGCCGCCGCACAACTCGCATATGGTTTTGGCTCTTTTCTTTTTACAACTGGTATCTCTGCTGGCGCGACTACCCTACCCACGATTGGTGCAAATATTTTCGCCGTTTTCAATCCGATTCCAGTCATCGTACTCAACACGGTACTTACCGCGATTGGCAATTTTTTATCAGGTGGCGACCAAGCAGTTGCCGCAGCCAAACAGCAAAAACAAAATGATTATCTCGATGCTAAGCTGATGCAAGTGGAAGGTCGTGAGCGCCAGATAGAACAGGTTATTTCGCAGCATTTAGCACATGAACCACAGCCACTGACTGCGCCACGTCACGTACAAAAAATTCTCGAAGAAGGCCCGCGTATAAAGGTCGAGAAACCACGTGATTCACACGCCGAAGACGCGGTCACCAGCCGCCTAGAAGCAGCCGAACGCACGATTCACTAACGTAAATGTGAAAAGTGAATAGTGGATGGTGAATTGGAGGTCGGTGAGGATAATATCGGTCAATCCACCCTTCACCATTCACCCTTCACGACTATGCCGCCATGTAACCAGGCAGCCACGTCTCGTTCACATCATGCAAATACTGCACGGGCGCACGCAATACATCTTCCACAATCAGTAAATCCGCAATGGTCTGACCCAAATCCGTAAACGGAATTTTTGCCTGATTGAGCTTGAGTAGTAATGCATCTTTTTTCTCAGCATTCACGGCAACCACATAGCGCGCTTGATCTTCAGCGAATCCATACACATGCGCAGGCAGGTTGGCGGGGAATCTGAGTTGCGCACCAATCTTATTGGGCAAACACATTTCCGCAATTGCCACCAGCAATCCACCATCCGACACATCGTGACATGCGGTAAGCAAATTCACGTGAATCAAGCCACGCACAAAATCACCGATACGTTTTTCTTGCGCTAAATCTACTGGCGGTGGTGGGCCTTCTTCACTGCCTAAAATCTCGCGCAAATAGAGCGTGGAGCCCATATGGCCTTTCGTTTCACCAATCAGCAATATCGCATCACCAACCGTTTGGAAGGCGCTACCAACGCGCTTGCTTGCATCTTTCAGCAAGCCAACACCACCAATCGCAGGCGTAGGCAATACGCCCTGCCCGTTGGTTTCATTATAAAGCGACACGTTGCCCGAAACGACAGGGTAAGAAAGCGCGCGGCACGCTTCTGCCATACCTTGAATACTGCCCACAATCTGCCCCATGATTTCAGGCTTTTGTGGGTTTCCAAAATTCAAACAATCCGTAATCGCCAGCGGCTCGGCACCCACTGCGGTCAAATTCCGCCACGTCTCGGCAATCACTTGTTTGCCACCTTCATACGGGTCTGCATAGACATAACGCGGCGTGCAATCCGTCGTAATTGCAATCGCTTTTTTCGTGCCGTGCACACGCACAATTGCCGCATCCCCACCAGGGCGCGCAATCGTATCATTCATCACCATATGGTCATATTGCTGCCAGATCCAACGCTTGCTGGCGATATCAGGGCACGCCATCAATTGCGCTAATGCCTGTCCAACATCCGCTGGTGCTTTCACCTCGCCAAGTGCTGGGCGCTGCGGCGTCATCACATAAGGTCTATCATAGACTGGCGCAGCGTCCGACAGGGGCGCTACGGGAATATCGCATACAGTCTGCCCGTCCATTTTCAGCACCATGCGGCCCGTATCAGTCAGCACCCCAATCGTGCCATACGAAATTTCCCATTTCTTGAAAATCGCTTCGGCAACATGCACCTTGTCTGGCTTGACCACCATCAACATACGCTCTTGTGATTCACTGAGCATGATTTCGTATGGCGTCATGCCCTCTTCGCGCATCGGCACATCGTTCAAATTCAGCTCAATGCCCAAATCACCCTTGCTCGCCATCTCAAGGCTGGAGCAGGTCAAACCCGCCGCACCCATGTCTTGAATCGAGACAATCGCATCCGTCTGCATCAGCTCAAGGCATGCCTCAATCAGCAGCTTCTCGGCAAAGGGGTCACCAACCTGCACCGTCGGGCGCATCTCTTCCGTATCTTCGTTGAATTCCGCCGATGACATGGTCGCGCCATGGATACCGTCACGTCCCGTTTTCGCGCCGAAGTAA
>JBMOEL010000117.1:0-5369 GCA_049314715.1 Rickettsiales bacterium | reverse complement strand
AGATAAGCAACGTGATTTTTGGGCTGCTCAGACCAATGATTTTAAAAGCATCAAAAACTCTGCCCATAGTGGTGTGTTCCGTAAGTTTTTACTTGCTACAAATAAATTATCTGACGCCACTATAGATGAGGTAAAAGCTGTTTCTGACGGTATAGATGATGTGTCTTATTCCGAGACGGTCGATGAGGCTATTCGTGAAACGGAATCAGCACTTGAACAAATTCGATCACGAATAAATGATGTGATGAATGAAGATATGTTCGGCCATAACGATCCTGACATGCCAATGCTTGATTATCTGGACGGTGGGTATGCTGTTATTGGCGAGTATTTAGCCTTAATTAAAGAGCGTAAATTAAAAGCCCGCGAAGATACAGAGCCGCTTACCCCAATAGAGGAATTACCAGAATTTCCATCAAAATCCTTGGCCGAGCTATCGCACTCACTACAAGAGCAATACCCCGACACACATGATTGGCTTATTGCAAGCGGTTGGAATGTACCAAGCGATATAACACCGCGTAATGATCGCACGATTACGCCTATTGCCAAAATGCGCCATGAAATTGAAGTTATGGCTAACCAGCTTGCTGGACTCAATAAATTTGCACAAAGCGTAATATATCGCCCTTGCGAGTATGTAAGAGAATTAGATGCGGCGAACGAGGAGTGGAATAAAGTTAGGCTGCGTCCCGCTGGTCAGCAAGCGCCTCAACCGCCCATCGACATAAACGTTGATCAACGCCGTTACGATGAATTACTACCTTCAACCAACGGTACGACCAGTCGCTATAACGGCTATAATAATTTAGATGAGCCGCTTGGAAAGATTTTTAATCTTATGCCTCGCACTCAGGGTAAGTCTGTAACTAGTGCAGGTACCGTTACATCAAGTGAAGATTTGGGTAAGGATCAGTATACGAATGATGAAATGATGTTCGCTGGTGCTCTAAATGCAGCAGAAACGCTGGCTTATGACGCAAAAACAGCATACCACAATGCACATAATTATATTCGAAAAAATTCCAACCCTGATTTAGAAGTTCCTGATTCTGAATTATTACCACATTCGATTAATTGTCTTCAGTTTTGTGCGAATGAAATTTATCCACGCATCTTCCAACAGTCTTTGGTGCTTGAGAAAAAAGTAAAGGAATTGAAGCATGCGCTTGCTGAACAAGTCGGTGGTGGCGGTGGTCCAGTGGGCAATGGGCATGGCGCAGTGGTGCACGTAAATTTTGGTGGCGGTCGTGGCAAATAGACGTTAACTATGTGGCATGACCGAACATCTTACTCAGCTTGGTGAAAAGACAATTTTGCCCGCATCGCCCGATGAGGCGGTGCTGGAGCGCGTGCCCAATCCGCATACCAATGTGAATTATCTGATTCGCTTTACGGCGCCGGAATTTACCTCGCTCTGCCCCAAGACAGGCCAGCCCGATTTTGCCCACCTCATGATTGATTATGTGCCGCATAAATGGATTGTGGAGAGCAAATCACTCAAACTTTTCTTGCATAGCTTCCGAAATCACGGCGGGTTTCACGAAGATTGCGCGGTGATGATTGCCAAGCGCATCATCGAAGCGATTGAGCCAACATGGCTGCGTATTGGTGGTTACTGGTACCCGCGCGGTGGCATGCCAATTGATATCTTTTTCCAAAGTGGCGAACCGCCTAAAGGCGTGTGGCTGCCTGATCAGGGCGTGCCGAGTTATCGCGGCAGGGGATAAAACTCGTTATTCGAGCGCCAGTAGGCGCGAGTCAGCCATGAGCCAGCGAAGCTGCGCGGAGGCGAGCGCGGCGTGTGCGAGGCCGAAGCATTAAATAATATCCAAGAATGTAAAGCGATCCCTTGTCCAGTGGGCGTATTCGAGCGCGTAGCTATATTGGTCTTCAGTGAGGCCGATATGCTCTGGCTTGGTGGGTGCGCCCGCTTCGTCTAGAGCGCTTTGTAAAATCTCAGCGGGGATCATGAAGCCAAAGATGTCTGCTACTATTTCTGGCCATTTAGCTTCTAGCTTTTCTTGCGTTACGCCTGATTTTTTCTGATAATTTTCTAATAATGACGCGGCGAGTTCTTTGCCAAACACGGCTTGGATATTTTCTTGGCTGGCGGGTTTGCGAAGCTGTGGTTTACCGTTTAATAAGCGTTGCTGAATTTTTGCCATACTCACCGTTGCGACCGCCACCAATTCGCCATGATAGGCGCGCACGGCGATTTTTGGGTAGAGCATTTCAATCGCGTGGGCGATCATGTGCTCACCTTGGCTCGCAGTCGCGCTGGAACCTGTTTTGCTCATCCATCCACCACCGATAATCAATCCTTTCATGAGTGATGCGACGGATTTTTCATCACCCGTGGTAAGTTTTTTAGATTTTGGCAGTAACGCTTGCTCAATAGGTTCAAGTGCCGCGAATGCTTCACTTTGGTAAGGTGTGCCACGTAGATGATGCGATAAAAACATGTCCGTTTGCACGGTGCTGCGGCACATCATGTCCGCAAACCCAGCCGATGTGAGGCGGGTAGGGGCCTCGGCCAATATTTCCGTATCCGCGATAATCATTTTAGGTGGTGTTGCGGTTTGTGATGTTTTGTACGCACCTTCCCACAAGCTGGCATTTGCGGCTGCATAACCATTCATCGAGGCGGCGGTCGCGATAACGATATAAGGTTTGCCAGTTTTGTGCGCGGCGTATTTAGTGAGGTCGTTGATGGTGCCGCTGCCCACTGCTACCAGCGCATCCATATCCCCTGCTAAGGCAATGATGCGCTGTGCGGTGGCGAGTGAAGGAATCACTGCCTCTTCAAGCTGCACGCGCATGAGTTGGTACTCATCCCCCAGTGCATGAAATACGCGCTCACCCGCTGCTTTCCACGTATTACTATCGCACACGACCACTAGGCGTTTGCCCAATTGCAGTGGCGCGATGATTTTGTCGAGGTGCGATAGGCAAGATGATTCGATATAATGTTGCAAAACCCCTCCACGTCATTGCGAGCGTTAGCGAAGCAATCCATCTTTTTCGTCATCCCGAACCTGTTTCGGGATCTAGATGCTGAAAAGAGTTTAGCATGACGTTAAAGGTGGATTGCCGCGTCGCTGACGCTCCTCGCAATGACGAATGCTACTTATCCACACATTCACATAACGCTAACGCACTCAGAAAAAACTAAAAATCTATCGCTTGTGTATGAATCGTGGCGAGACTTGTAAGCACTGTTGCAACAGGTCATAACTTCTTGCCCTTATGGAACGATCCTCTCTCATTACTGGTCTTGCACTTATTATACTGACGTTCTCAGTATCACTCGCGCATGCAAACACAGTTCCGTTTGCGGCGTGGCTTGAGGTATTTAAGGCAGAGGCGCTTAGTGAGGGAATCCCACAAAAAACGCTGGATGTTGCTCTGTTTAACATCGCTCCCAACGAGCAATTAGTGAAGCTCGACCGTAAGCAGCCCGAAGGTAAGCTCACATGGTTGCAGTATGAATCGCGTATTGTGGCTGAGCCGCGTATCGGGGATGGTCAGGCGAAATTTCGTGACCATCAGGCACTACTCAAGCAAGTCAGTGAGAAATATGGTGTGCAGCCGCAAATCATCGTGGCGTTATGGGGTACGGAGACTAATTACGGCAGTTATACGGGCAATTATTCGGTGTTCGAGTCACTCGCCACACTTGCTTATGACGGTCGTCGCGCGGATTTGTTCCGCAAAGAGCTCAAGTCGGCATTGCAGATTGCCGCAAGTGGTAAAGCCGACCCCAATGAAATGATTGGCTCATGGGCTGGGGCAATGGGGCAAACGCAATTCATGCCTTCGAGTTATTTGAAATATGCGGTGGATTGGAATCAAAATGGCCACCCTGATATTTGGCATACGCAAGAAGACGTATTCGCATCTATCGCTAATTACCTTAAAACCGAAGGTTGGAATGGTGCGTTACCATGGGGTTTCAAGGTTGAATTACCCGTCAGTTTCAAGCCTGAATGGGCAGATTTGTACAAAGCTCGCCCCGTGAGTGAATGGAAAGCCCTTGGTGTTGTGCCTATTGGCAATACCGCTTGGCCTTCAGAAGATACGCCTATCTACGTCATGTACCCTGGTAGCAACAGTGAGGGGGCATATGCCGTTACGCAGAACTATCACGTACTCTTGCACTGGAACCGCTCGCGCTACTTTGCTACCAGCGTTGGCCTCTTATCCGATAAAATTTCACAGTAGGAACGCATGAAACGTATTTTTGCATTATTTGCACTTTCCGTGTTGGTCACCGCCTGTAGCGGTAATAAAGATTATGGCGACGCACCAGGATTTCGTAATGGTAAAGCCACGCACCCGCTCGCGAAATTGGGCAAACCTTATGAAGTGAATGGCACGACTTATTACCCGGAATATGACCCTGAATATGAAGAAACGGGTATGGCATCATGGTATGGGCCGGGATTCCATGGTGGTAGTACCGCAAATGGTGAGCGCTTCAACACCAATGAAATGACCGCAGCGCACCGCACCTTGCCGATTCCCTCGATTGTAAAGGTAACGAATGTCAGCAATGGCCGCACGGCAATTGTGCGTATCAATGATCGGGGCCCATTTGCGCATGGCCGTATTTTGGATTTGTCTAAAGCCGCCGCGGAACGCTTGGATATGATTCGCTCTGGCGTTGCGAAAGTGAAAGTGGAGTATATGCCTGCGGAATCAAGGCGCTATGTGGCCTTGCTGGAAAAAGGTCGTGCCCCATCGAATATCAATGTGGCGCGTGACGTATTAATTGGCGAAAACTCATTTGCCGATGCTTCACAAGCTTTTGACACGCCGCAGCAGAAAAAAGAGCGTTCATGGTTTGAGTTGCTAAATCCTATCAGCTCAGCTCAAGCCGAGGAACCTTCAACCTCTGCTAAGGGTGAAGTGATTCCGTTAGAAACGAAAACGACACAGGATTTACCGCCGCTTGATAATGCGCCGCCAGCCAAATTACCAGCAGCCCAACAGGCAGCGCCCGTTGCGGAGGTGCAGCGCTCACCCTTTGATTTAGTGCCTAAAGGCCAGAAACTTGAGGACCCTAAAATACCCGACAAACCCGTTATCATGAGTGGCTATGTCGTACAGTTGGGTGTGTTTGGTAATGAGTCGAATGCCTTAAATCTCAAGCGACGATTTGAGGGGATGGCTACGGTTGAAATAACGCCTATTCAGCTTGGTGGGCGCACGTTGCACCGTGTAAGGGCAGGGCCTTACCGTGATGAAATGGCGGCGCGTGACATTCAACAACGTGCTCGCAGCATGGGCGTGTCGGATACGAAAATACTAAAATTGTGAGGATTGATTTATGAAACGATTGATGGTGCTGAAATTTGCAACGCTGT
>JBMOEL010000116.1:0-5403 GCA_049314715.1 Rickettsiales bacterium | reverse complement strand
CCTTGTTTGTGAATCACTTCGAGTTTCACCCACGCTTCTTCACGCAGTGCTTTCTCGCGGCTCAGGCCAGCTTCACCCACTTTATTTTCAAAGCGCTCAATATAAATATCGTACTGGTCGCCTACTTTTACGTCTGCTGCTGCAGCGCCAAATTCGCGCAACGGAATACGTCCTTCGGACTTCAGACCGACATCAACGACCACGAGGTCGTTCTCGATGGCAACGATGGTGCCTTTTACAACTGCGCCCTCAGTCAGTGAGGCGGATGCTGAAGATTCAAATAATTCTGCGAAATTCTCACCAGTGGAGAAGTCATTTTCATTATATTCATTTTTACGGATTGCTGCGCTAGACGCCATGATAATACCCAAACTACGAATAGGTTGCTAAGTTGCTCTGAGTGGCTGTGAACCTAGAAAAACAACAGCTCAGACCCCCGCGAACAGCCGCAAGGGACGCCCTACATACGCTCGAAACAGGAAAAAGCAAGCATTTTTGAGCGAAATAACGGGCAGGGCCGTAGATTAACCAATGATTTCAAGCGCCTGCTCAAGTACCTGATTGGCGCTAAACTCGCTCGTATCAATGGTTGCCGCATCATCCGCAGGCTTTAGTGGAGCAACGGTACGTTCTGAATCACGCTTATCACGCTCCAGCAAATCCTCTTTGACCGATTCATAGTCAACCGTCACACCCATTTCCGAAAGCTCTTTATGGCGGCGGGCAGTGCGGGTTTCGATTGAGGCGGTAATAAAGAGCTTAACATCCGCATCAGGGCAGACGACGGTGCCGATATCGCGCCCATCCAACACCGCACCAGATTCACGCTTGGCGAAATTGCGTTGATAATCCAATAACGCTTCGCGCACTTCCGGAATCGCCGAAACGATAGAGGCTGCCTTGCCAATTTTTTCTGAGCGCAATTTGGGATTCGCCAAATCATGGTCTTGAATAGAGCGCGCTGCTGCAATCACCGCTGCGACATCATATGGGTCTTTATTAGCGTATAAAACGCGCATTCCCACAGCGCGATAAAGGCTACCCGTATCAAGATAGGCTAGCCCAAAGTGGTCAGCCAGTCGTCGCGCTAATGTGCCTTTTCCTGATGCGGCGGGGCCATCTACCGCGATTACCAATTTGCGATGAGGTGATTTTATTTTATTACTAGCGCTGGCAATGCTCGCCCCCAGTTCGCACATGAGCGGCACAAAATTTGGAAAACTAGTGGCAATCGCACGCGCATCATCCACGGTAATCGTATATTCGCTGACCAAACCCATTACCAAAAAACTCATGGCGATACGGTGGTCGTAATGTGTTGGAATTTCGCAACCGCCTTTAGGTGCTTGGTGACGGCCGTGAATAATAATACTGTCGCCTTCTTCCAGCGCATCAATACCACAGCGATTCAAGCCCTCGATAATCGCAGAAAGTCGATTGCTCTCTTTCACGCGCAATTCAGAAAGCCCATGAAATACGCTGCGCCCATGCGCCATGGCGGCTGCAACCGCGAGAATGGGATATTCGTCAATCATGCTCGGCGCGCGTGACGCGGGCACGGTAATGGGCTGCAAGACGCTGCTGCGAACACGAATATCACCAACGGTCTCGCCACCAATCTCACGCTGATTGCTGATCGTGATGTCTGCGCCCATTTCCTTCAGCGTCTCAAGCAATCCCGTGCGTAATGGATTTAAGCACACATGCTCCACCGTAATATCGGAACGGGGTGTAATCAATGCAGCAACAATCGGGAATGCAGCGGAGGAGGGGTCACACGGCACCTCAAACTCATGGTCCTTATAGGTCTGTGCGATTTGGCCTTTGACTTCAATAATCGTGGCGCCATCATTTCGTTTGCTAACATTCACAGGAATGCCAAAATAATTCATCATACGTTCTGTGTGGTCACGCGTTGCTTCTTTTTCAATTACGGTTGTAATGCCGGGCGTATTCAGTGCCGCCAACATAATCGCAGATTTTACCTGAGCTGAGGCCACGGGTAACTCATACGTTATCGGCATCGGGTGACGCGCACCTTTAAGGGCCAAGGGTAATTTGCCGCCTTCTTTTGTCAGAAAATCGCCACCCATTTGCGATAGCGGCGTGATAACGCGCTGCATGGGGCGACTACGTAAACTATCATCTCCCGTAAAATGCGACGTGAAAGAATATGGTGTCAATAACCCCATCATGAGGCGCGCGCCTGTTCCCGCATTTCCCATGTCTAAAATATCGTAAGGCTCGTTTAGTCCACCAATTCCAACACCGCGCACAACCCATGACCCATCCAGTTGCTTTTTGATATCCACACCGCAACTGCGAAGTGCATCGGCAGTGCGCAGCACATCCTCACCCTCCAGCAGCCCATGAATTGTGGTAGTGCCAATCACCTGCGAAGCCAGCATGAGCGCGCGATGCGAGATGGACTTATCCCCAGCCACACGAATCTTCCCTGCGAGGCCAGAAGCCGCATGGCTTGTCATTGGTTGCATCGAATCGTGGGCGGATGTCATCTGGCAGTTGCCTTTTACATTCAATTACGTAAGGGTGGTGGGATAACAGACAAATTCTCGTACATCAAGGAGTGTAGGAATGCCTCAACTGGGTGAAAAGCGTCAATGCCCTAAATGCAGTGCAAAGTTTTACGATTTCGGTGTGGATCCGATTAAATGCCCAAAGTGCGGGCATAGTTGGAGCGCCAAAAGCGAAAAATCCGCCAAAAAAGCAAAAAAGAAAATCGAGCCTGTAAAGCCGAAGAAAGTCATTAAACCAAAACTGGAAGAAGATGAATTGCCCATTGACCTGCCCGAAGTAGAGGATGAGGGAGAGCTCGAGCCGCTAGAGGACGATGATGTAGAGGTTCAGTCGCTTGAAGAAATCGGCGAGCACGAAGAAGAAGAGGAAACCGACCCTAATAGTGACGATGCGGACGACGATATGTTCCTCGAAGAAAAACTTCCCGAAGACGCGATTGTCGATGATTTAGAAGACTATATTGAGCGTGACGAGGATGAAGAAGACGACGAAGATGAAGACGATAGCGACGAGGATGAAGAAGATGAGGACGAGGACGACGACGAGCCACGTTCGAAAAAGAAACGAAAGAAAAAATGAAAATTATTAACCGCGAGCCTGAAGCCCATTTCATTGAGCTTCTCAGTGTGATTCAAGAGCAGCGTCAGGGCTGGTCGGCGGTGCATTTTGCCTTTTCTAATTTGCTTGAGCATTACCGTAGCGAATATCAGCTAAAAATCGCCATCAACCTCATGAATGATTTAATGGGCGATCGTGATGGCGCGATTTACCATTGTGATGATGCGACGATTTACGTGCTCGCCAAGAACATTCCAAAACCTCTGCTCGATAAAATGATCTTCCAATTGCGCTATTTATTCATGGATGATCCTTTGTCTTACACCGCAGAGGGTGATGAAAACCCCGATTTTGCCTTTGTTTATAACGTAGAAGAGCAATGGCAAGAGCTTAACGACACCATCAAGCGTCGAATGGTGGCGCGCGTGCGCAAAGCGCAAGGTCAGACTGCGCCACAACGTATCGTTCCTAAGACCATGTCGCCCGTCATGGCTGCGGCGGGTATTGGCCAAGCACCGCCTGCCAGAAAAGAGAATAAATACTTTGATTCCTCGAGCTTGGTGGGAATCGAGCGTGATCTGCAAAATATAGACATCAGCAAAGTGATTCGTCGCCAACCTGTATGTGCAGCTATTCAAGATATGCCCATGCGCACGGTATTTGACGAAATGTATATAAACATTGCTCATTTGCGCCAAATGCTCGCGACCGACGTGGATGTACTTAGTAATCGCTGGCTCTTCAAATATCTGACTCAAATTCTCGATGAGAAAATGCTCAATCTCGTGCGACAAAATATCACGAGCATGCTGGCAACACCTCTTAGTCTTAATCTCAATGTGCCAACGCTGCTTTCAAATACCTTCACCGAATTTGATGCAAGCGTGAAGCCGGGTTCGAAAGTCTCGATTGTACTAGAGTTGCAAATCGCTGACGTGTTCTCCGATATGTCTGCTTTCCTCACCGCAAAAGACGTGGTGCAAAAGCTCGGTTACCGTGTGTGCCTTGACGGGGTGACGGATCTAAGCTTCCCGCAAATTGACCGCAAGCGCCTTGGCTTTGACCTTATAAAATTGCAATGGAATGCAGAAACGCAATTTAACGAAGCACGTGATAAAAAATTGGTGGATGCGATTAAAGAGTGCGGCAATAACCGCGTGATTATGACGCGTTGTGATAATGAAGCCGCCGTAAAATATGGTCAGGCGCTTGGCATTTCGCTGTTCCAAGGCCGTTATTTGGATAGCGTGGTGAATCCGAAGTCACTGCTACAGAATTAATGCAATTTCTTATCGAACATCAAACGACCATTATCGGAATTATCTGGATGATGGTGCTGGGCCCTGCGGTTGGCAATTATGCCTGCTCGGTAGTGTATCGCTTGCCGCTTGGCAAAACACCGTTTGAGCGCCACCCATATTGCGGCCATTGCAATGCCGACCTTAAACCTATCGATTTATTTCCCATTATTTCTTTTTTTCTCACCCGAGGTAAATGCCGTTATTGCGCGGGTAAAATCCCCAGCATTTATACAGTCATCGAGCTGGCGTGCCTCGCATTATTCATCACTAATTTCCTAATATTCGGCATTTCCGAGACATTCCTGCTTTACACCATCGCAGGGGTATTTGCGATTATCCTTGCTGCGATACAATACCAGCAAGGCTGGTTGAGTGCGTCCATTTATAGTTATGTTTTTATTGCCTTAGCGCTGGAGCGCACGCGCGTTGAAGGAACCATTTATAGTTGGGTAGAGGTAAGCTTCATCACTCTTGTGCTTTGTTTGATCATTGAAAGGGCACGCAGCTTTGCTCTGCGTCGTGCCTTCAAGCCATTCGAAGTAAACTGGATTTGGTGGGTGATACTCGCCGCTATTCTACTGTCACGGATTTAGTTTGGTTGCCTTACAGGACTATTGAAGCCAACTTTTGCAGCAAATTCATTCATCGCTACGTCATTCTCCATGCAGATACCTTTAATAGCAGGAATGCCATCTGGCGTTTCATCAGTAAAAGTGGCTTCCTCAATTATACATTGAGGCTTTTCTAGATTTAACAGTTCTGTGGTATGATGCTGCCAAAAATCATCTGTCATTTTTATCCAGCTACCGTCTTTCTGTCTTTCCCAGTCTTGGGCAAAAGTTTTTTCCATTTTATTGATCGTTTCTGTAATCATTTTGTCAGGGTAAGTGTATTTATAATCGTCTGATATTTTATTGGATTCTAACTGCAATACGAAGCCACCTGCCGTCGAATGGATACTGGATGGCGCTCCAGAATCGTTAATCGCTTGCTCAAGGAGCAATAC
>JBMOEL010000115.1:0-5418 GCA_049314715.1 Rickettsiales bacterium | reverse complement strand
CAATATCGCCAAGACTTCGGGATATTAATGAAGGACTGTATTGCCAAGGCTAGACGTGTGGGGAATGTTGGCACTGAAATCGCGAAGCTACAAGAATCACCTAGACGTGCCAATAGCTCAGGGAACGTGATCCCATACGATAATGATGTAGTGAAGGCATGGTTGGTGGGAACATCCGTACCAAGCAAACCTGCATTTATAGCGTTTAAAAAATGGATTAATGCGTCAGAAGACCCAGTGCTAGAAGCCGAATTGGATGAAAGATATAAAAAAGCTAGCTATGAACCTTACAAAGCAAAGTGCGACTTGTCAGAACAGTTGCTTGATATACTCGGAGTCAATCAGCGCCAGTTCTTTATTGAATGCGCCAAAGCGCAAGGCATTGATTGGAAAGAGGATAGAGAAAAATACGATCTAAAAGTTTCAAGTAACTATTACCCATCCATGTTTCGTACATTACCGATGAACCCTGACAGGCTGGAGTTGATCGGAAAGGTATTACGTGAGTCTTATGGTTGGTCTGTGCCTGAAATAACCAAGCTAAAAAAGAATTACGAAGACATTGAGGAGTCGATTAAAACCTCCCGCACTCCCGATGAATTTATGCTCACATTAAGATCGTTCATGCGCGATGAGATGGATATGAATTTATCACAGTTAGGTAGAAGTATCGGAGTTAGTCAGAGCGCTGCTTCTTTATGGGTAAATGGTAAGCAGAGACCTACTCTAGAAAGAATACATCAGATCGAAGGTTTACTTCCACAGGGGCAACCTAAACCTATTCTGAGCGATCTTTATTGGATGGAGCAACGTAATGTGGCTGAAGAAGAGTGGGCAAGGGAAGGGGTAGCCTAGGCTCGCTACTAAAGGCCTGTCGTGAAGCGTCTGATTGCTCGCAAAGTGAAATGGCAGAAGCTATCAGTACTTATATTCAAAAAGCCGTGATTCAGGGCACTTTAGAAACGCCAAAAAATGATATTAACCAGCAGGTGATTCAAGCTTGGGAATATAATCAAAAAATCCCAATAGCTGATATGTTTGGCAGCAAAGACAAAGACCCCAAAATCGTGCTGGAAATTTATAGCAGTATCCTTTCAGAGGTTGAAAAAACCAAGGTCAGTGAAAACGTGAAGGCAATTTATGGTGATTTCTTGACAGATGAACGCCGCGAGAAGCTAAATGACACATTTAAGGATGCGATTCGAGACCGTCGACAATCAGCTGCTTCTCGTTCCAGAAGAGGTGATTACTGGGGTTGGGAAACCTAAATAGAGATTCCTCAATAACAAAAACCGATTGGGTTTTAGGCTGATTTTCATTAAATCGTCACACTTGCAGCACTGGGCGCATGGCATAATCCTACCATGACAAAACCAACCAGTAAAATTCACCAAAATGGTGCGAGTTTTCCGCAGCCAAAGTTTCCACATGTGGATATTCCCTCGATTAAAACGATAAACGAGGAAAGAAAGGCCTTTGCAGAAAAGCTCACCCAAGCGCTTGCATGCGTAGATTTAACAGACGATGCTCAGATTGGCCAACTGGTTGCCGATGCGCAGGAAGAGCCGCGGCGTTTCGGAATTCCTTACCACCCAGCCGTCGTGGCGGCGTGGAAAGCGGGCAAGCTCATGCCTTCTCTTGCCGCACTGTCCGCGCTTAAAGCGCTGGTACAAGGCGAGACAGAAAATGATTGGAGCGAGGCGCTGGATGAGGCGCATGAGGTGGCAAGCTTTCACCCCGTTGAAACAAAAAATTGCCTTACTAAGCTACTTATGAAGTATCTCAATGATACGCAAGGCACGAAAATCACCCAGAAAGCATTATATCATGCCTGCGCCAGAATGGAGCTTTGTATTACACCTGAAGCAGTATTGACACAAGGGCGGCTGGAAGAGGTCGCGAGTAAAGCCACTCGATACCGTCCGGCGTTATCGTATAGTGTCTCACCGTCTGAGGATATGCTCACTGTGTTAAGCACGGCATTGCAAAATCAGTATGGCATGGCGGAAGAAAATGCCGAAACACTTATGGGTGAATATCGCGCACTGCGCGAGATGGTTGATGCGTTCGAATTTCCTCCTACCGAGCTTTCCGTCACTCTGGATGCGATGATCGACGCATCAGAATTAACAGCAGAAGCTCTTGCCAAGGCACTTTCTGATAAAGGAATTAAAGGTAAAAAAAGAGATGGAACGGAAGGGCCTGTGAGCGAAGCAACCATCTCCTTATGGCGAAATGGTCAAGCTAGGCCGAATATTACTACACTCACCGCGCTGGATAAAATTATGGCGGAACACAAGGTTGCCCTCACCCCGCTATTGGCACCGCTTCATGCGTTTGAACAGCGCGCAGAAGCCTTGCAATTATGGCAAGAAGCGGAAATAGAGGGCGATTTTGGAGGCATGCTTCATGCCTGCCGAAAAGCCATGGGGATAACAAGCCACAAGCAAATGGGAATCGCCATTGCCAACCATCTGGGAAGAGTAAATCCGGTTACAGGCTCATGCATTCGTTTCTGGGAAAACAATGTGAAACTACCAAGCCCTGAATCTTTCACGCGCCACGATGCTGAGGCTGGGCCATTGGAGTGCTTAACACCAGCCACACTCATGCAGGAAATGATGGTGGCTTATGAAAATACCATGCCAGACGAAACGCGTAAAAAGATTTTCGAGAACTTTGATGGATCGTTCTTTAACGAGAAACGTTCTTCTAAAGCGATAGACTCAGCGTTTAAAAACACAAAGAAAGAAAGAGAACGCTTGGGCGGAGGAAAGCAGTCGGGTAGTGGCTGGGAGATTGATTAAGATAAGCGCTCTTCAAGTCACGCTTGTGGATAAGATGCGTCATTAACGTGCGAATCACGCAATTCTTCTTGCCAGACAAAACCCTACACGCTTATGTGTCAAAAGTTGTGACCCATTTCAGGTAGTTGACACTACCGGTTAAAGTTATGCGCCACAGCGACGGATTGGATTTTTGAAACGGCTAGCAGAGACAAAGGCAAGCGTAGCGGCACTAAGAGGCTTTGGCTCGACGAAGCCGTTTCAAAAATGCAACCGTCCCGCAGGGTTGTGCGGGGCTTGATGCTCGCGGCGTCGCGTTGGGTGGAGGGTATGAATCACTACCCCCACACCCAAACGCTCCTAGCGAATCATTCAAGCCGCGCAACAACGCTGTGTGTATAACTTTAACCGGTAGTGTCCATGTCGGCCAAAGAACAAGATCAGTCGATGGAGGAAATCCTCCAATCTATTAAGCGAATCATCGCCGATGAGGGGGAGCCTGCGGTTTCTGAGCAGCCAGCATCAGGTTCTGACGTGCTGGAACTGACCGATATGATGACGCAGCCAACGGCTGCGCCAGAAGAAACGGCATCCCCAGCGATGGAGTCTATGTCGATCGACGATATCATGGCAATGCCCACAGCGCCTGAGACGACGATTGAACAAACCCCTGTCGAGCCTGCACCCACGATGGGCTTTTCGAATGAGGGGCTTGTTTCAAACGCTGCCGTGGAAAGCGCTGCTGCTTCCATCAAATCGCTGCTGGAAACCCCAGGTGCTGCCGATCACGTGTTCCAGCCAATGCCTTCGGCACAGTTCCGCTCAGGTGCAACCGTAGAAGATTTGGTGATTGAGGCGCTTAAGCCAATGCTCAAAGAATGGCTGGATGGCAACCTACCACAAATGGTCGAGCGTCTGGTTGATCGCGAAATCAAGCGCATCGTGGCGCTTACCAAAAACGTTTAGGCGTTCCATTTTAATCCCGTTATTCGAGGTTCAGCAGAACCGAGTCAGCCATGAGCCAGCGAAGCTGCGCGGAGGCGAGCACGGTGCGTGCGAGGCCGGAGCATCAAGCGGTTATCCACAATGTCGCAACCACATCGCCACGCTGTGTTCACCGCGCAACATCAATAACATAATCATCGAAATTAAATGGTGATATAGCATAAAGCTCGTGCGCTGCATGAAGAATACGTTAAGTTCATCCATGCAATCAGCATTCATTCTCAACAGATTGAGATTTATGCAAAATACCCTTAGGTTAGTGACGATTCTTGCGTGGGGTTTGTGGATACCAGCGTATGCACAAGCCCCCACTTTTTCCTTGCCCCCGATACCGGGTTCGGGCGGGGCTGTCAGCACGCCTGCGGGTAGCAAACCCCCCACCTCACCGAAAGCTCCTAGTGCTGAAGCTCCACCACCACTAGCCATACCGGGAAATGAAGCGCTAACTGCGCCACCCGAGCAACCCGAAGAAAGATCCGCTGACGCAACGGAAGATATTCCCGAAGCGCAAGAACAAGAAGAAGCTGCAAGCGATACGCCAGCTGACCAACCTTTAGATGATGCGCCAGCTGAAACACCCTATGCGGTTGAGCCGCCGCCACTGACCATAGGCCCTGTCGCAAGCGCGGAAGAATCGGTGAATGCACCGCCGCCATTGGCATTGCCATTGCCGCCTACGGGTGCAAGTCTTGAGGCCACAGCAATTCCAGCAAGCAAACCTGCCAAACCCAAGCGTACTCGCCCAACATGGGAGGACGTATTAAAGCCCAGCTACGAGCCAGTTGAAACGACCTTTAATTTCCGCCGCCAAGTATTGCCGCCTACGATTTATCGCGATGCTTATACCAATGAAAATCGCCATTTACCTGTCGCGCGCGATGGCCAACACTATGACAATATCTTTCTACTCGCCGTAGCGCGTAATGACGTGAATGCCGTGCGTGCCATGCTCGCGAATGGACGCCGCGATGTGAACCTGACGAATGCGGAAGGTGATTCTGCGCTCATTGTAGCCTTACGCCACGGTGCATTACAGACAGCGCGCTTATTATTGGCGCGCGGTGCCGACCCAACGATGCGTGGCGCGGGTGGCCTTAGCCCGTATGATTACGCCTACTACTGGGGTGATACAGATCTGATGCAGGCCTTGCGCGGCTAATCTAATTGCACTATTCACGAATCACACATCACACTCACGGGCCTTCTCATGACCAAGAAATACGGTAAATCCACCCTCGTTTCACGCCATGTGACGGAAGGCCCAGAACGCGCCCCACATCGCAGCTATCTGTATGCAATGGGACTCAGCGAACAGCAAATTCACCAACCGTTGATTGGCGTTGCCACCACATGGAACGAAGCGGCGCCGTGTAACATCACCTTGAGCCGCCAAGCGCAGGCCGTGAAAAAAGGCGTTGCCGCAGCGGGTGGAACACCGCGTGAATTCACCAGCATCACCGTGACGGACGGGATTGCCATGGGCCACCAAGGCATGAAAGCATCGCTCGTCTCGCGTGAAGTGATTGCCGATTCGGTCGAGCTCACCATGCGCGGCCATTGCTATGATGCACTCGTCGGCCTCGCAGGTTGCGACAAATCGTTACCCGGATTGATGATGGCGATGATC
>JBMOEL010000114.1:0-5478 GCA_049314715.1 Rickettsiales bacterium | reverse complement strand
TGACCCTGCTGCTGCCGCATGACCCCCGCCGTTTGTGAGCAGACCTAATGATACAGCGCGGTGCGTGACTGCACCAATATCCGCGCCCGACACAGAGCGAGCAGAAATTTTTACTTTTCCGTTGGTAATATTACCAATCATAGCGGGGCGTGCGAATTTTTCCTTCAGTCGCCCTGCAACAATACCTATCACGCCTTCATGCCAATCAGGTGAAGCTAGCAGAATAACGGGCATATTTTTTTGTGACTCGGCTTGCGCCAGCGCTTGCTCAAGCACCATCATCTCAATCGCTTGGCGCTCTTTATTGTGCTGATCGAGCGTGCGCGCCAGTGCTGCTGCCTCTGCTTCATTGGCGCTCATCAGCAGGCGAATACCCAAGTCCGACTGCCCTACTCTGCCGCCCGCATTGATGCGCGGACCAAGCAGGAAGCCCAGATGATAGACAGCTGGCGTTGCATCAAACCGCGCCACATCTGCCAAGGCACGTAGCCCTATATGTTGGCGCTGCGCAAGAAGCTTGAGACCCTGTGTCACATAGGCGCGGTTCAGCCCCGTAAGCGTCATCACGTCGCATACCGTACCCAGCGCCACGCGATCAAGCATCGGCAATAGATTGAGCTCTTTGCGCGTGTCATTGAAATAGCCTGACTCGCGCAATGTTTTATTGAGCGCGACCAGCACCAAAAAAACAACGCCCGCTGCACAGAGATTCGTATGCGGCGATGTCTCATCCACGCGATTAGGGTTCACCACCGCGACCGCATTTGGTAATCGCGCTTCGCCGATATGATGGTCAATGACCAATACATCCACCCCTTTTGCGGCAGCATGCGTAATCGGTTCAAAGGCCAGTGTGCCGCAATCTACAGTGATGATGAGCGTTGCCCCATTACCTATCAATGTATCAAATGCGTCTACGTTAGGGCCATAACCTTCCTTCATGCGGTCAGGGATATAGGCAATGCTGCGCACACCCAATGCAGCAAAGTAATCCGTCAATTGGCTAACGGATGTTGCGCCGTCCACGTCATAATCACCAAAAATGGCGATGGTTTCTTTTTGCTCAATCGCCTTCATTAGCCGCAGCGTGGCTTTGTCCATATCGCGCAAATGAAACGGGTCAGGCAATGCAGCGCGCAGGGTTGGGTTCAAGAATTCTGGCACGGCATCCAGCGCGATGTTGCGGCCAGCAAGAATACGGGCAACCAGTTCAGGAAGTTCGTGTTGTTGCGCAATGGCGAGTGCCGCGCGCTCGTCCTGCAGCCTATCGCGCCAAGGCAAGCCTGACGCTGTTTGCATTACATTTCTTTCTTGCGGCTGAAATTATGCTGCGCTTCGATAATACGCACCGTGCCGGTTTTACTGCGCATCACAATCGAATGCGTGGTAGCACCTTTGCTGGTGCGTTTCACGCCCTTAAGCATCGAGCCATCGGTCACGCCAGTTGCTGCGAACATCACATCGCCCTTCGCCATATCTAAAATGGCGTATTTGCGATTGAAGTCGGTAATGCCCATGCGGGTGGCACGCGCCTTTTCGTCTTCCTCGTTGAAAATCAGTCGGCCTTGCATTTGCCCACCAATCGAGCGCAATGCAGCAGCAGCCAATACACCTTCAGGTGCACCGCCAATACCCATATAAATATCTGCGCCTGTATCTGGGGAGGCAGTAGCAATCACACCCGCTACGTCCCCATCTTGAATCAAATGAATACGCGCACCTGACTCACGCACTTTGGCAATCAACTCTTCGTGACGTGTACGATTCAAAATCACTGCCGTGATGTCGCTCACGTCGCAATTTTTTGCCTTGGCCAGATTCTTGAGATTAACGAGCGGTGTATTATCCAGATCCACCACGCCTTCTGGCAAGCCGCCACCTACGGCGATTTTGTCCATATACACGTCCGGCGCATGAAGGAATCCACCATGCTCGGCAAGCGCCACGACCGCGAGTGAGTTAGGACCGCCTGTTGCACAAATCGTCGTGCCTTCCAAAGGATCAAGCGCGATGTCGATTTGTGGGCCTTGGCCAGTGCCCACTTTCTCACCAATATACAGCATGGGTGCCTTGTCGCGCTCACCTTCGCCAATCACGACAGTGCCATCAATCGTCAGCCCGTTGAGTGCTTCGCGCATTGCATTTACTGCGGCTTGGTCAGCGGCCTTTTCATCCCCCTGGCCGACCCAATGCGAGCAGGCAAGTGCCGCAGCTTCAGTAACGCGCACCGCTTCAAGTGCGAAGTTACGATCCATCCACCATGTACCCATTTCGTCTTTATTCACGATTGCCGGCTTCATTTTAGTCTCCTTACGTGTGGATTCTTAGTAGCACGGGTGCTGCTACCGTGCAGCCCAGTTTTTCAATTGCCGCCACGGCGCGTTTCACGGCACCCTCATTTGCTGTGTGTGTGGTCACGACCACTTGTGCCGATTTATCTTCGGCGATTTCACGCTGAATAATCGATTTCACCGAAATTTTCTGTACCGCAAATTCGTGGGTGAAATCGGCTAACACACCTGGCTCGTCTTTCAGCGAAAGACGAATGTAATAACTACCTTCGCGTTTATCGGCGCTTGCTGTTTTCGCTTTTTCTAACTGTGCGGCAGGTATCGTGAATGGCGGATAGCTATCGCCGCGTGCAATGGCAATCAGATCAGAGACGACTGCGGAACCCGTTGGGCCAGCGCCTGCTCCGCGCCCTTCAAACACGACTTTGCCTACCGCGTCACCTTCGACTTCGACCGCGTTAAATGAACCATCTACGCCGGCAAGTGGTGCGTCGACGGGTACTAAGCACGGCTCCACGGTTTGCAACAAGCCTTCGCTCGTGCGTTCAGCAACACCAAGCAATTTGATACGATAGCCAAAGTCACGTGCATAATGAATATCGCGCAAGGTTACCGAGCGGATGCCAGTCATCGCCACGGATTTCACGTCTACCTGCGTACCGAATGCAAGCGAGGCGAGAATGGCAATTTTGTGACCCGCATCAATCCCATCAATATCAAGTGATGGGTCGGCTTCGAGATAGCCGAGCTTTCCCGCCTCTTCCATCACGCTCTCGAAGCTCGCGCTTTCATGCAGCATTTTGGTGAGGATGAAGTTACAGGTGCCATTCAAAATACCCGCCACACGATTAATGTTGTTGGCGGAAAGACCGCCGCGTAGCGCAGCGATAATCGGAATGCCGCCAGCAACTGCTGCCTCGAATGCGAGGATGACATTATTCTTTTCTGCGAGCTTAGCGAGCTCAAGGCCATGATGCGCCATGAGTGCTTTATTGGCCGTCACCACATGCTTGCCCGCTTCAAGCGCGGTGGTAACGAGTGTACGTGCTGCACCTTCGTGACCGCCCATTAACTCGACGATGATATCGACTGGTTCTTTGAGCAGTGCCTGCGGGTCTGCGACGATGTTGATGCCGCCCAGATCCACGTCGCGTTTCTTTTTGGCATCGCGTATCGACGCTGCGGTAACGACCAGTTTCTTGCCGCAACGCCCTGCTATCATCACAGCATTGTTGCGCAAAATGTTGATGGTGCCCGTACCGACGGTGCCAACGCCTGCAATACCAATACGCAAAACGTCGCTCATGCTGCCACCTTATATTTTTTGAGAACTTCAGCCGCATCTTTAGCGAGGAAGGTTTTGATATTGCGAATCGCTTGGCGCAGGCGCTGTTTATTTTCGACCAACGCAATACGCACGTGTCCGTCACCATATTCGCCAAAACCCATACCTGGTGCTACGGCGACCTCTGCTTCGCTGAGTAGCAGCTTCGAGAATTCCAACGAACCAATATGCTTATATTTTTCTGGCAGCGCTGCCCAAATAAACATGGATGCTTTGGGATTTTCAACAGGCCACCCCGCATCGTGTAGGCCTTTTACTAGCACATCGCGGCGCTCTTGATAGAGTTCGCGCACTTCAGCAACGCATTCTTGCGGGCCATTGAGCGCGGCAGTGGCGGCGACTTGGATGGGCGTGAACATACCGTAATCGAGGTAAGATTTAATGCGCGTAAGCGCATGAATGAGGCGCTTATTGCCCGCCGCAAAACCGACACGCCAGCCCGCCATCGAATAGGTTTTGGAAAGTGTGGTAAATTCTACCGCAATATCTTTTGCGCCTTCTACCTGCAAAATTGACGGGGGTGGCACACCATCAAAATAAATTTCGCAATAGGCCAAGTCGGAAATTACATAGACACCGTGCTCTTTGCAAATCGCTACAACTTTCTCGTAATATTCCAAATCCACTACTTCTGCGGTTGGATTGCACGGGTAATTCACGATAAGCGCAACGGGCTTGGGCGACGTATTCTGAATCGCGCGCGTCAGTTGCTCAAAGAAATTCGCGCCTTCGATTTTAGGAATATAGCGCACGGATGCACCAGCAATCACCGCACCATACGCATGAATCGGATAGCTGGGGTTGGGCACGAGCAGAATATCGCTTGGCCCCGTAATTGCTTGGATAAGATTGGCCAAGCCTTCCTTAGAACCGATGGTCGCAATCACTTCTGAATCGGGGTCAAGGTCGACATTGAAGCGACGCTTGTAATAAGCAGCTTGGGCTTTGCGCAAACCGTGTATACCACGCGACACCGAATAACCATGCGCGGTTTCATCGAGCGCGGTCTGGCGCATTTTCTCAACGATGTGCGCAGGTGTCGGCGAGTCGGGATTGCCCATGCCAAGGTCAATAATATCACGCCCTTCCGCACGGAACTTTGCTTTCAGTTTATTCACTTCAGCAAATACGTAAGGTGGCAGGCGATTAATGCGGTAAAATTCTTCCATGGGTTGTCACTTTATCGGGATTAATTCAGAACACAAGGGCAACCCATGGGTATTTTAAGTGGCGGCTTCGCCGCGTGGGGGCGTTTCGTCCCCGCTACCGCTCCCCCTCGTTCGCTTCGCTCCGGCTCGCGCAGCTTCGGCGCTACGCAGCGTATCCATTCCCGTTATTCGAGGTTCAGTAGAACCGAGTCAGCCATGAGCTGGCGAAGCCACGCGGAGGACTAGTCAGCATGACGATGTCCGGAGCAACTTAAAAACTAACGCCGCTCAACGTAACGTGATTCGGGCAAATAGCGCGTACCGCGATAGGTGCCTTCAGGGGCTTTGAGTGTAATAGGCGCGGTGGATCCTGCCATCGGGTCAAACGTACTGGTCGATGGGTCCATCGTGCTCATGCTGGTCGTCACTTCAGCGCCTGTTTCAATCGGCGTGCCCTTACCTTGTGGCGCCTTGAGCTGAATCGGCTCGCTCACCGTAATTTCATCACTTGGCGTACTGCGCGCATTCGTCGAAACTACTTTAGCGGGTGGCGGCAAGTCGCTTGCCACGACAGAAGCTGGTCGCGTAACGCTTGGCGTCACCACGGGTTCAGGCTGCGGCATAGAAGAAAGTAGCGAAGGTTCAGCCTGCGCGTCGGTTCGCAATTGATTGGCGCGTTGTGCGGCATTGTTAA
>JBMOEL010000113.1:0-5801 GCA_049314715.1 Rickettsiales bacterium | reverse complement strand
GAGGCGATTCGCTCGAAAGAAAAAGGCACCGCCACCGAAGTGATTGCCGTTTCAATAGGTGCAAAAACCAGTGAAGAGACGCTGCGCACGGCACTTGCACTTGGTGCGGATAAAGCAATCTTAGTGCAAGTCGATGGGCCAATTGAGCCACTGGTTGCTGCAAAATTGCTGCGCGCCATTGTGCAAAAAGAAAGCCCGAATTTAGTGATTTCTGGCAAGCAAGCGATTGATGATGATGCCAACCAAACGGGCCAAATGTTGGCAGCACTTTTAGGCTGGCCACAGGCGACGTTTGCTTCGAAACTTGTCATTCATGGTGAGGAGGCGGAAGTCACCCGCGAGGTGGATGGTGGCTTGATGACCATCGCCGTAAAATTGCCTGCGGTGGTGACAACCGATTTGCGCCTGAATGAGCCTCGCTATGCGAAATTGCCAGATATTATGAAAGCGCGCAGCAAGCCACTAACGGTGATTGCGGCAGCGGAATTGGGCGTGGATTTAGTGTCGCGCACGAAGCTGCTGAAGGTCGAAGAACCTACAAAACGCAAAGGTGGCGTGAAGGTAAAAACGGTTGCTGAGTTGGTGGATAAACTGAAGAACGAAGCGAAGGTAGTGTCATGAGTATTCTTGTTGTTGCAGAACATGATGGCGCAGTTGTTACACCCGCAACGCGCGCGGCGATTGGCGCGGCACAAAAAATCGGTGGCGAGATTGATGTGCTGCTAGCGGGCCATAATATTGCTGCAGTCACCGCTGCTGCAAAACAACTCGCTGGTGTGCGCAAAATTCTGGTCGAGGATGATGCGATTTATGCGCATCCGCTCGCCGAAAATCTTGCCCCCTTTATTGCGGAATATGCTGCAGGTTACTCGCATGTGCTCGCTGCCGCTACTTCCGTCGGGAAAGACGTGATGCCGCGCGTTGCAGTGCTGCTCGATGTGCAGCAAATTTCCGAAATTACCGCAGTGGTTTCAGCTGATACATTTGTGCGACCCATCTATGCAGGCAATGCGCTTGAGACAGTGCAATCACTGGATACGATCAAAGTGATTACGGTGCGTGGCACGAGTTTTGACAAGGTCGCTGAAACTGGCGGAAATGCTGAGTTGGTGGATGTGCCGGCGATTGCGGTGGCGACAACCTCACGTTTTGTGGGTATGGAAGGCGTGAAAAGCGACAGGCCTGAGCTGACTAGCGCACGGGTCGTGGTGTCGGGTGGTCGAGGTGTGGGTAGCAAAGAGAATTTTGCGATTATTGATAAGCTGGCGCTGAAACTGAATGCAGCGGTTGGCGCGTCACGCGCGGCAGTGGATGCGGGCTATGTGCCTAATGATTATCAGGTTGGCCAAACGGGAAAAGTGGTGGCGCCTGAGCTTTATATTGCGGTGGGGATTTCAGGGGCGATTCAGCACCTTGCTGGCATGAAAGAAAGCAAGGTGATTGTGGCGATTAACAAAGACGAAAACGCACCGATTTTCGAAATCGCTGATTATGGCTTGGTGGGTGACTTATTCCAGATTCTACCAGAGCTTGAAGCGGCGCTTTAGTTAGGGTGTTTTATCACCATAGAGTGGCAAGCCAAGCTGCTGAGCAAATTGGTCATAAAGCGAGACATCACGATGGGCAGGTAAATTAACGAGCGGCTGTTTATCGCTAATAGAAAGTACCGTTTTGCGATTTGGTATTTCTAATCCAGTTCTGCCCTCTGTTAGTATTCCGAAGGCTCAAGCCATTGATTAATTCTAAAAGTAATTTCTGTTGGCATAGGCTCTGACTCATAGAGTCTGCGGTCGGATTTATATTTCCATGTTGTGCCCAATACCTTGCTTAGCAATACGGCATTATCTGTGTATGTACTGCTTGGTTCTGTCGACATAAGATATCTCCTTTTTCGCGTGCTACTTATAGCATTGCTTGCTAAAGCGTGTGTGAAGGTTTTATGAACATTACATGAGTCAAAAATTGCACATTGCCCTTGCCCAGCTCAATGTCACCGTCGGTGATGTGGAGGGCAATGCGGCGCGTATTATTCAAGCCGCGCGTGAGGCGGAGGCGCAAGGTGCTGATTTGATGCTAACCCCTGAAATGGTGTTGACGGGGTATCCGCCCGAAGATTTGATTTTAATGCCCGCCTTTCGTGACGCCTGCCGCGCACAGGTGGAGGCGATTGCGCATGCGACCAAAGACCTGCGCTGTGCGATGATTTTGGGAAGCTTATGGCATGAGCATGGACGCACCTATAATGCAAGTTTGCTGGTAGAAGCAGGGCAAACGCGCTTGGTGCGCTCGAAGCATGATTTGCCCAACTATGGCGTGTTTGATGAAAAGCGCGTGTTTGCCGAGGGTGCCGAACCCACGGTGCTCGAATGGCGCGGATATAAGCTTGGTGTGCTGATTTGCGAAGAAGTCTGGGACACGGAATTGCCGCTGCTACTTGCCAAGCAGGGTGCTGAGATATTGCTGGTGCAGAATGCATCACCCTACCACATTGGCAAGGCATGGCAGCGCAGCCAAGTAGTTTCGGCGGCGTCGCAAGCGACGGGTTTGCCAGTGGTATATTTGAATCTCGTGGGCGGGCAGGACGAGCTGGTATTTGACGGGCGCTCCTATGTGCATGAGCCTAATCGCAAAGACGCAGTGTGGCTCAAAGCCTTCGAGGAACATGTGGCGCTCGTGACGTTTGAGAAAAAAGATAGTGGGTGGCACGTTGTGAACGGTCCTAAAACGGCGGATATGACCAATGCTGAGACTATCTATAAAGCACTGGTGCTTGGCCTTCGCGACTATGTGACCAAGAATGGATTTCCCGGTGTGGTGTTGGGGCTTTCAGGCGGTATTGATTCGGGTCTGAGCGCCGCCATTGCAGTGGATGCACTGGGTGCAGACAAGGTGATTGGTGTGAAACTCTCTTCGCCATTTACATCGCAAGACAGCATCGAGGACGCGGATGATTTGGCAAAGCGATTGGGGATTCGTATCGAGAGCGTACCGATTACGGCGCTCATGGAGACTGCGTCTCAGGCGTTACGTTCACTATTTCAAGGTAAAAAAGAAGATACGACTGAGGAAAATATCCAAGCGCGTTTGCGCGGGTTGTTGCTGATGGCGGTGAGTAATAAATTCGGCCATATGGTGCTGACGACAGGTAACAAGTCTGAAATGTCGGTGGGGTATGCGACCCTTTACGGCGATATGTGCGGCGGGTTTTCGGTGTTAAAAGACGTGTATAAAACGACGGTATTCAAGCTCTCGCGTTGGCGTAATACGCAAGGGGAGGTGATTCCCGAACGTATGCTTACCAAGCCACCAACAGCCGAGTTGCGCCACAACCAGAAGGACGAAGACTCTCTGCCGCCTTACGAGGTGCTTGATACGATTTTGCGCGGGTTGATTGAGCGGCGTTTGGGGGTGGCGGAATTAGTGGCGGAAGGGTTGAATGAAGCTATGGTCACACGCATTGCGCGCATGGTGATTGGTGCGGAATATAAGCGCCGCCAGAGTGCACCTGGCGTGAAAGTCACGCCCATGGCCTTTGGCCGCGATAGGCGCTGGCCAATAACTAACCGCTGGAAGTTCTTGTAAAAATACTCTAGAGCCTCCCACATGTCAGAAAAAGTACTTGTTCGTTTTGCGCCATCGCCCACGGGTTGGATTCATGTGGGGAACGTGCGTACCGCACTCATCAACTACCTGTTTGCGAAAAACGCAGGCGGCCAATTCATGCTGCGTATCGATGATACGGACTTGGCGCGTTCGACCGCGGAATATGAACAAGGGATTCAAGAAGATTTGAAATGGCTGGGGCTGAATTGGGATACGTTCGCCAAACAATCAGACCGCTTTGACCGCTATGAGCTGGCTAAGCAAAAGCTGCTAGCGGACGGGCGCTTGTATGCGTGCTACGAAACCGCAGAAGAAATCGACGTGAAGCGCAAGATGATGGCAAGCCGTGGCCTGCCACCAATGTATGACCGCAGCGCGCTGAAGCTGACGGAAGACGAAAAGAAAAAATACGAAAGCGAAGGTCGTAAACCCCATTATCGCTTTAAGATGAACCATGCGCCGATTGTCTGGGACGATATGGTGCGCGGCAAAGTGGAATTTGACGGCGCGAAAATTTCTGACCCTGTATTGATTCGCGAAGATGGTGTGGCGCTATTCACCCTTTCAACCTCGGTGGATGATGGCGAGCTGAACATTACCCATATTTTGCGCGGTGAAGACCATGTGAGCAACACAGCGATTCAGGTGCAAATCATGGAGGCGCTGGGGCACACACTTCCGCAATTCGGGCATATGGCGCTGCTCAAAATGAAAGAGGGAAAAATCAGCAAACGCGAAGGCGGAGGTGATATTCGTTCATTGCGCCAAGAAGGGGTTTTCCCGCTCGCACTTGCTTCGTATCTTGCGAAAATCGGCACCTCGGACGCGATTGAGTTAGGCGAGTCGATGGAGGCGTTGGCGCAGAGTTTTGCGACCTCGAAACTTGGGCGCGCCATGGCGAATTATGACCCCGAAGAATTGGCGCGATTGAACCTGAAATTGCTGCACCATATGAGCTATGCGGATGCGAAGTCGCAATTGCCTGTAAGTGTGGATGAAGGCTTTTGGAACCAGATTCGTGGCAACTTGAAGAGTCTTGTCGAAGTGAAAGATTGGGTCGAATTGTTGCAACAGCCCATTACGCCTATCATTGAAGATAAAGAGTTCACGCATCAGGCTGCAAGCCTGTTGCCAGAAGGTGAGTGGGGCACTCATTCGTGGGATGAATTCGTGAACAAAGTGAAAGAAACGACGGGTCGTAAGGGCAAAGAACTCTTCATGCCGCTCAGAATGGCGCTCACCGCCCGTCACGATGGGCCAGAACTCAAGGCGCTATTTGCCATGCTTGGTCGCGAGCGTGCACAGAAACGTTTGATGGGGGTGGTGAGTTAGTTGGGTGTAGCGGCAGCCACTCTTCGGTTTTCAAAAAATCCTGGAGTTCCAACAGATAGAGTTCTGTCTTCTCTAAGAACGTCTACCTCTACGTACGGCAAGCTAGCTAGGCTTGGGTCTTGTCTTACTAATTGTCTTCTAATCTCATCAACGGACAAGTCTGGTACGAACTCTCCATTAGGCGCAACACTATAGATTGTTCGCGGGCCTATAGCGGTCATGAACGGTGTTCCATAAGGCGTTGTGGTACTAAAGCTTACAGATGAGTCAGTAATACGAACGCGAACAGCTACACCTAATGGTATTTCTTCAAAGCTAATTGAATCAGATCCATCGCCAATAACACGAATATTTGATGTTCCATAAGATAAGTTGATATTATCGATTCCAGTTCCTGTTGTAACGGTGCTGTTACTTGCTCCAGGGGCAAAGCCGTATGAGGCGCCTTGATTAGTTCCTGTGACTATTGCATTGCTTCCAACACCGATATTAACAGCACCAACCCCTGCAATTCTCGAAGCGTCAACTCGCGCGTTATTAGCAATCAAATTTGCGGGGGTTCTATCATTTCCTGCATAGCGGAATAAAAAGTTGCCGCCATTTATATTAGCTTGGCTTTCGTCCGATATCACTAATGCAGGCCCAGCTTCCCCACGACTTTCTATGGCTCTTAACCCATTTTCAGTTCTATAAGTTGCACCCACACCGTTTGGGAATGCAGCATTTTGTCCGTCTATCGTTCTTGGTGAGAATGGATTAGTTACATTTTTTTGTCCAAAAAATAAAAGTCCTTTTGATGAAGAATTTGATGGAATTGTAAATGAAGCACGTGTTCAAATTTTTGGAGATGAAGAAAAAAAAAAAAA
>JBMOEL010000112.1:0-5860 GCA_049314715.1 Rickettsiales bacterium | reverse complement strand
CACTCAAAAGTAAATGAACTTATAAAAGAAGGCAAAATAAAACCCGGAGACGCTCTCGCCTCTGAAATACAAAGTATGATAACGCGTTCAATTGGTACATTAAGCCGCGTTAGTATAGACTATAAAACTGAAGCATTACATATTTTAGGCTTGTCTGAGGGCGCTACAGAACAAGAGATTGATGCGGCATGCAATAATCTTTCGGAAGCCCTCATGCCAAAAAATCCCTTACTCTCTCTTTCTGCCGATCAGCAAAAACATGTAAGTTTACTTTACATGGCACGGCAGGTGCTATTGCCCGACAGAAGTCTCTATCCTGACCCGTATGCAGAAGCGATTGACTATCAAGACGATATTGAACGGCGCATTAGAAGTAGAGCCGCAATGCATAAAAAACAAACGCTTACCCCAATTCAGCAGGAATTGTTGGATCAGGCGCTTACGCATGGCTTGCAAGAAGTTGCTCGTGTAAAGGGTGTAGATGAAAAAACCGTTACATCACTGCGAGCCCATGTGAGCGCCAGACCAAATTGGAGTAAGACCTGCATTCAGCTATATGTATCGTGCATGGAAGAAGATGGTTATACAGTAGAGAATCCTTTTAAAGGATCGCTTTATCCTTTTGCAGAATGGATGCGAAGCGCCTTAGCGACAGAACGGGCACAGCAGTATAAAGAGAAATATGAAACGCCCGAAGGTGGTGATGCGCCGCACCTATTATGCGATTTTATGCAGCAAATAGATTATACAAAAGACGTGGCGGGTCGATCTTATAAAGCACTGCGTATAGAAGAACTGTATGGTAATCGTTTCTATTCAATTGCGCAATTTATCGAGCGTATCAACGAAGTATTCATTCAGCCCGTTTGTCCAGAAGCCGTCATTAACTTCAAAGCCATTTGTGCGCAGGCGCAGGATCTTGAACGTGCGGATAAACCAGCATCAGAAGGGCGCTTTTAGCGCTTGCGGAAGGCTTCCATGCTGACGACTTTTTCATCGTTGGCAGGTTTGGCATCTTCGCGGGATGGTTCCTCCTCGAAGGATGCAACGGGTGGTTTTTCAGGGCCTGTGCGGCCTGTTGCAGGGCAGGCTACTTTTTCGTCCGACGACGCGTTATTAGTCGCTTTTTTGCCGTGGAACTGCAGACCGAATTTGATGGATGGGTCAGCGAATGCTGTCAGCGCATCAAACGGTACGACGAGTTTTTCGGGAATATTATTGAAGCTCAGCATAATCGAGAAGAATTCGGAATTAATATGCAAATCCCAGAATTGGTGCTGTACCACAATGGTGATTTCCTCAGGGTAGCGTGACTTGAGTTGCGGCGAGATGCTCACACCTGGAAAATTGGTTTGGAAGGAGATGAAGAAATGATGATCCCCAGGTAGGCCATAGCGCTCAATATGCATGAGGGATTGGCGGACGACGTCGCGCATCGCGTTATCAATCATGCTTGGGTAATCTATCGTGTCTTTGGTCATAGGTCGGCACTATACAAGGGTTTTTTGGCTTAGTCGAGCGACTTAATATTGTGGGGGGATTCTGTTGCCCGGCTCCCCCCGAGCCGCGTTTACAGGCTAGAACTAGTCAGGCTACACTAAGCAGCGAGACGAGCCGCTACGACGTTGTTGTCGTTAGCTGCAACGAGCGCAAAGTTATCGTTTGCACTTAAAAAGTGACTGGTTAAGGGGCGTCACCCCTGGCAAAAACCGGACTTTTATTACGGTTGTCGATGCTACTTCATCCCCTCAAAAACGCCGCGTTACAGCGGCTTTGTGGAGATGCCGGGTACTGCCCCCGGGTCCAATCCGTCTATTCTGTACGGCGTTTATCGCCATAGTCCCTTGCGGAACAGCATCAATATAAGTGCAATTCGGCCAAAAGTCCAGAATGGAAGGGGGTGAATCCCTATAAATCTAGGAAATACGCGCCTTTGGGCGGGGTTATTTTTTGGTATTTTTCTGCCAAACCGTCATCAAACCGTCATCAAACTAGGGTATCTTCAAGAGTGTAAGGGAGTCTATTTATGGACGAAACAGAACGCCAAGAACAAGAACGCCGTCGCTTAGCGGCAGAGCAAGCAAGAGCTGATAATACAGCGAATAGTGATGGTGGCAATGGTTCCAGTGCAGCACCAGCGCAAGATGGCACGCAAACGCAGGCACAAGGGCAGCAGGCTCAACCGACTCCTACGGTGAATACGAAAGTTACAGTTGCGGGCGTTGAATATGATTTGAAAGAAATTAGTGATGCGCAGATTGCGCAGTTGCGTGCCGCATTACCAGCAGACTATCGAACCCGCGCGACGGAGATTGCTCGTGTTGCTTCACGTTTTGATGCGGTGGCCCAGTCCAATGCGCCTTCAGATTTTAGCATAGGTGGATTGATTGGTGCGATTAATAGCGGTTCTCAAATCACCAATGCAAACATGATTAGCTGGATGGGCCAAGCAGTTACCGCTGGTGCGCCTGTTATCGCTGGTGCGCTTGGCGGCAACCAAGAAGCACCGCAAAGAAATCTTCTAGACCATGCGATAGATTTTGGTGGCAGTTTCGTTGGCGAGGCATTTAGTACGCCATACAGAATAGCCCAACAATTACCGGGGATTACAGATGAAGTTGTAGGGGCGGCAGGTAGAACCGCCGCGCAGCAAGCTGAGATTGATCGCCGCGCTGAACGCTATGGCGTGATTTACGCAGCCGCAATGTTCGCCGAGGCGCAAACCGCTAACCGCGCCGACATGCCAACCTTCGGCATGCCATTTGGCGAAAAAGATTTATTCTGGAGCTATCCCCTCAAGGGAATTGATGCGTTTTTCAAATGGCTTACCTATAGCAGCCCACTGAGCGGTATTTTGACACCCGTTGCTACGTTTGCGAATGGGTTTGGTGCTGGGTTTGGCAAATTTTTTGAAGTGTTTTTTGCACAAGGAACTTTATTCAATTTCTCTGCAGCGTTTGACGCTGCGAAAGCTGCATTCACACAAGGACAGCAGGAATCACAGCGCAATATCGAAGCGAATCGTGGTCGTACGTACCGCCAGATACTGGTAGAGAACATCACCAATGCTGAGCGCACCAGTGCTGCGCAAATGGTAAATGCTGCCAATGCCTTTGGTGATCAAACCGAAGCGATTACAGGGCTGATTGCCCATGGCGGGTTGATGCGCACGCGCAATCCAGAGAATCCTCTCGAGGGTCGTATTGAAGCAATCGCATTTGAGAATGGCCGTATTCAAACGGCGGTTTTGCCAAACTCGACCACGGCACTTGAGCGTCTCGGGCAACATGCCAATGCGATCACTCCCCAAAAACTGCGCGATGAGCATGGCAATTTCTCTCTTGAAGGTATCACCGACCAAGGCGACTGGGGTGGCGAGTTGGGCGCGACGGCTGGTGCTCTCGTAGGACCATCGGTTGTGTTAGCTGTTGGCGCGCATATAACGTCGCGCAACTTGCCGATGATTGGTCGTAATTTAGGTCGCATGGCAACGGTTATTCCAGGTGTTGGCAAATATGGCTCAGCATTCTTGCGGGGCTATGCGGAAGGTCGCGGCGGTAAATTTTTCTGGGGTGATAATGAGCGTAGAACAGGTGCGCCACGTGCTTCCTCTGTGCGCAACCACCCAAAAGTAGACCGTGCATTGCGCACCGTTAATCAACTGGAATGGAGACAGGCCCGCCATTATGAGCGCGCAGCGCGACTTCAACATACGGCGGCAATTTTAAGTGCAGAAAATGCTAAACGAGGCACAGGCCCATTCGCAAAGGCGATTGATAATCTGCGTGATCTTGCAGATGCGCAGACGGCGCATGGCAATCGATTCGGTCAGGTGCGTTGGTTTGAGTTGCATCGTCGTGAGTGGAATCCTCGTAATTGGGGTGGATGGAACAACATGCTGCCGCCCAAAGCTGGGTTGGATCGCATGAATCGTGCACAAGAGTCATTACAACTACTACTGAACGAGACTAATGCACGTGGTCGTGGTGCTGCACAGTATATTCAGGTGCTGGATGTAAATACGCGCCGTACCGTGGTGGCAGAGGTTCGTAGTCCTAACGGTACATTATGGCGTGAACCAGGTCTGTTAACGCAGGGCCGTATCCCCGCTGCGGCGATGGCTGAATCGATTCCGATGGCGCTAACGCGTGTGCAATCATTGCAGACTCAAGCCTCACTCGCGCGCTCGTTGACGCAGCGTTTAACTGCTCTGGGAGGAGTTGCAGACAATGTTATCCAAGCGCAACGACTGGCAGCAGTGGCGGCGCAGGAATTAGCGCAAGAAGCTGCGCGTTTATCGCGGCTAACTAGTAGTGCTACAAATTACGCTGCAGAAGTTGCACAACTTGCTGATAAAGCAGCAAGGGTTTCCAGTTTACAATCACGCTCTGCTGGTCTTATTGACGACGCTGCTCGTGCTGCGCAGGCTGCTGGAAACGCTACTGCTGCTCCTCTGGCAAATCTGGCTGAAGAAGCAGCGCGTGCACAACACTTAGCTTTTACAAATACACGAACTACAATCAATATTTCATCTATAAATAGTGCACCCGATGCGGCTCATTTTGCCCGCATCATTCAAGAATCGCCCGAGGCGCTGCGAGTCCTTAATGTTTCTGCTGCTGAGGTGTTGCCTGAAGGGGCACTAAATAGTGTCACTGCTGAAGCGATTCAGCATATTCCTGTTGAGAGCTTTGCAAAATTGAGCTCGGCGGCGCTTGAGTCCCTGCCCGAGGGTGCATTAGCTGGCGCAACACGTGCGCAGCTTCGTGCGTACATTCAAGCGGCGGGTGATGATACGGCACGACTGGCTGCACTATTCACGTCTGAGCGTGTCGCGGCAATGGATCCTGCGCTGCGTGGTGAGATTCCTCGTGAATATCGTGCAGGCGTTGGTTCTTCGCGTACTGCGCATACAGGTACAAGACCAAGCATTCTCGAGCCACTCAACCCAAGCTCTGATAGAAAAGCAATATTGCGCGCCGGTGATGCAGAAGGTGCTTTACGTCAAGCTTCCAGTATTGATGCCGCGGTGGATGAAGCAAATGCGAACGTACGTGATGTGGTGCATGCCAGTGAAACCAATGGCCAGCTACGCCGCTCAGGACTTAAGGGTTCGAACGCGCGCGAAGCAGTAGCGACACATGGCCAAGCGCCTGACGTAAAAGAGGCTGAGGCGATTGTGCATGCTGCAGAAGTCGCTGCTAGAACGGCTGAAGAGGGCGGTGGATTATTGAGAGGCATGGCACGTATTGGTGGCCGTACACTCGGCTTTGCATCGAAAATACCAGGTGTTCGCTTCATACCATTTGTTGGGGTTGGCATTATGGCTGGATGCTCAGTCATTGGCACAGCAGAAGCAGCAGAGTTTGACCATAAAGCAGCAGAAGCAGGATTGAGTCCAGAGTGCCGAGCTCAGATTGCCTCCGTTAATGCTTTGTGCGTTGGTAGTAATTGGGACCCCACCATAGCTGCAAGTTGCACAGCACATTATGCTGCGCTTCGTGCGCTGCCGCCTGAGTTGAGAGCCTTCTGTATTCCTGCGACGGGCGAGATGCTGCCGGGCGCTGAATTGCCAAGAGCTGACGAAACACAGATTGCATCCTATGTTGCGGGTCGGAGTGGTTCGACTACCCAACTCGCCTCTGCCTCGGCGGCTGGTGCATTGGGGCCAGTGCAATCTGGTGTGACAGAACTGGTAGTAGCGACAGATGCACAAGCGCGGATTGAGGCTGCACGAGCCGAATGCTCACGCCTTGCACTTAGCTTTCGCCGTTGCGACACTACTACGATTGGTACCTATCAGCTACAGGTTGCTGATGTTGCAGGTACTACCGCCCCAATGGTCGTGGGTGCTGGTAGT
>JBMOEL010000111.1:0-5894 GCA_049314715.1 Rickettsiales bacterium | reverse complement strand
ACCGCGCTGGGGCGTTTGGCGGCAGTGTCGATCTCGCCCGTGATTGGCTCGACCTGAAAAAGGGTGGTTTTACGGAAAAGTACCATACGCAGTGCCTTGCGCGGCTGAATCTGCATGTGTTCCCCATGATGGGCGCATTGCCTATCACGGATATTACCATCCCCGATGTGGTGCGGGTTTTGGAGGCCATAAGCAAACGTGGCACAATCGAAACCGCCAAGCGCATGAAGCAGCTTATCAGCCAAACCTTCCGCTATGCAGCCCAGCGAGGGCTATGCACTCATAATCCGGCGGCTGATTTGCGAGATATATTGCCCAGTAAGGATGAAAAGCACCATGCGTGCATCCACCCCAGTGAATTGCCCGATTTGTTACGAGCTATTGATGGGTATGATACAGGGCTAACAAAATCCGCCATGCAACTGCTTGCCCTTACGTTCGTGCGAACAGGGGAATTGATAGGCGCAAGTTGGGATGAAATCGATTGGCAGCGCGAGGAATGGCATATTCCCAAAGAGCGTATGAAGATGAAACGCCCACACGTCGTGCCACTTTCGACCCAAGCCCTTACCATTCTGCGTGATCTGCAAAAGCGCACGGGGGAAAAGAGCCATATATTTTTCAGTGTGGCGAGTGAGTCCAAACATATAAGTAACGGCGCGGTACTCATGGCATTGCGACGTATGGGTTATCGCGGGCGCATGACGGGGCACGGTTTTCGAACCCTCGCCAGCACCATCTTGAATGAGAAAGGCTATGCCCCCGACGTTATCGAGCGCCAGCTTGCCCATGAGGATAATGATAAAATCCGTGCTGCCTATAACCGTGCCGAATACCTGCTTGAACGTAAAAAGATGATGCAGGACTATGCGGATTACTTGGAAACTGCCCTAAGTGACAATCCTGATAAAGTCATAGATATAAAAAAGCGAGATTACAAAGTAACCACAGCTTAGAATCTCCTATATCTTCTTGGACGATAAGCATTTCTATGAAATGCATTAGATATTGCCGCTAGTGCCTCGGCTTCACGCCTCCTCGCCAGCATGATTTGATAATTGGTTGCGTCTAGCGCGGCTTGATTTATTTCTCTGACCAGTAGGTCTCCTTTAACCAATGTGACAAACTGTTCTGGTGTAAATACAATAACTGCCGATTGGCTTGTATTATTCGCAGGTAACAAGCACCATAGATACTCATGCGCTTTTTCATTTTCGTCAGTAACAATAGCGCCGCGAAAATCAAAAATGACTGGTACTGAGCTATCTATCCATCTTTTCGGAAAAACTTCATCTCGCCAATGCACCAAATAAAGGCCGTCTTTAATCTTATGAAAGTCACTTTTACCTTCGAGAAAACGAGAAAAATCTCGCTTTAAGCGTCCGCCATTTACAACCCACACTATATTCTTATAAAACTGCTCTCGCGCTCTGCGCTCTTCTGGCTTGATAGAGGAATGCTGAAACTCAACTACCAAGCCAGCATCCGTTTTGACATCGGCTATGTGTTTTTCTTTGGTGATTTCATCAAGGTGAGCGACTTCCTGCCACTCTATTGGGAAATGACTTTTCCAGCCCCGATGCCACTCGGTTTCCTTTTCCCACCACGGATCACAAGATAGGATTCCTTTGTGCGCCCAGTGCCAAACTCTTACTTCTCCACATCGCGCCAACACGGTGCTTTTACAACTAGGGCAAGCGCCCTTTAATTTGGGTTGGGGTTCAGTTTTCTGGCCATCTACGAGCGCGAAGCGCATGCTCACCTCATAAGCTACAACAGTTAGATTTTCATATCTGCTATGTGCCATGCAGATTCGGGGACACTTTCGAGGTATTTCATCGCGCCATCCCATTTTCCGTTGTCGTAGGCATATCGGAGATGCTCCATGAACCTCTCTTTTTTATGTTCGTCGTCGGAGTATACCCAGCCACCCAAAATCAGCGGATTGGGCAATATGTTGTTATCACGCTTCTTACTACCCGTGATGATGGTGAATAATTTGTCCCAATAGATACCCATGACACAAATCCTACCCGCCGCTACAAGCTGCGCTGCATACTGCTCAAAATCAGGCAAAGCGGATGTTTTCATAAGGTGAGTACGCGCCATCGTCATCCCTCAAACTTCACTTTGGGCAGCGCCGCGACAATATCCACCGTCTGCACGCTCACATTGATGATGCTGAGTAGCAAATCGAGGATGTAGCGCGGGTTGCCGACCTCGGTTGCCCAATCGTTCGGGTCATTTTTGATACCGCTACCTTCACCTTTGGCGTTCAGGTCAACCGTGACCTTGTAGCGTTCCATTATCCACTCAATCGCGCTTTTGCCATTCACCACATAGTCATAGGCTTTGGCGGGGATGTTGCCGATGGTGATTTTGCTATTGAAGAGAATCGTGTCCTTTTGGCCTTTTTTCGGGAAGCGCATTTTCTCGACCGTGTAGAACCCACTCTCCGCACCCGTCACCGTCACGCCATCATAGGCGGGGACGGTTTCGTAGTTGATGTGCAACTCAGCCAATGCGCGGCCAGCTTTGCTGAACTTCCAAAAATCGCGCACATCCTCCACCAACGGCAAGCGCGGCAGCATCTTTTTCAGGTCATTGGCAAACATGGTGCGATATTCAGGGCTGTGCAGGAAGCCATACACATAATAGAAAATGTCTTCCTTGCTCACTGTTTTGCCATAGATGGCTTTGGCACGTTCGAGGATGAAATCAGTTACGCCATCCCTGCGTACATATTCACTGTCCCCACCTTCATCGAACAGACTCTTGCTCTGTTTTTCCCTTTGTTCGTAGAAATAAAGGGGGAAAGCCTGTGTATCGCCATTAAAGTGAAGGTCAGGAATAGCATCAGCAATCAATACAGATACACCAGAAACACAAATCACAAGGTTTTCAGTTTTGGTAGTGGGGAAGAGTTTTGGGATTTGATAAGACATTTCGTTGAGTGACTTATCAAAGTAAAGGTGCTGTTTGAAGAACGGGCGATAAACACTCTGCCTTACCTTGCCAGCATCAAAAGCCAATTCTTTATTTTTTTCTGCGTCCCACAACAAAGCCCTTGTCCAACTCACTTTTGTTGAATCAAAGGCTACGATTTTTTTAATATCCGCATCTTTATCTTTTTGCTTCTGTTTATTGAAAATGATGCGTTGCTCATTGTAGGAATCAATACAAGTGGCTATTTTCCTATTAAGAATTTCCGCGTTGGAGTTATAGCACCACGAATCCCTTTGTGTTTTCAAACCATTTGAATATAGGGGTGCAAAAATAGCTTTTTGGTTTGCCTTGTCGTCTTTATCTCCCAGCGGGAAGAAGCTACCAAATGATTCATTTCTCTGATTAAGCCAATCGCCATGGGCATCGGGAGAAAGTTTATCCCATTTAATTTTAGTGTTATTCATCGATGTATAATCACTAATTATCCTAAGTTTTTCGGCACGCTTTAAATACATTCCAATATCGTGATAATAAACATCCGCAGCTTGTTTTTTAGATTCTGGATTCTTAACCAAAAACGTAATTGATATAGGGGTTAAACTTCCTCCTTTGCCACCATGCGCAGCAAAAAGTGGTTCGCCTTCTTGGCGACAGCGCTCACCAGAAGTTCTACCATTTCCTCGCATATTGATTACATAAATACTTGAAAATTCTTTGATTAAGCATTTGCGGAATCCATTGGCACTCATTCCGTCCAACCAACCTGCGTTAGAAACAAAGGCTATGATACCGCCGTTTTTTGGGTCTAAACGGTCAGTGCTCCAACGGAAGGCTCTTATATAAGAGTCATACAAAGAGTTCTTATTAGTAGCGTCAGTGAGTGCAACGTAGGTATTTGCTAGGCGTTGGTCTAAATTATCATATTTCTGGTTCTGGGCATTATCATTCGCTGAGTTCTGTCCTACTGAATAAGGGGGGTTACCCATGATTACCCGCAGTGGCGCTTTCTTTTGTGCCTGCACGCGCTTCGAGTTTTGCGGGAACATTTCCGAGAAAAGTTTCTCACTCTCGTCGCTTTCGCCAAGCTGGAAAGTATCGGTTAAGCAAATTCCATCGAACGGGGTATAATCGACCTCGCCCATGATGTCGTGGTAGGCGTTTTCGATGTTCACGGCGGCGATGTAATACGCCAGCAACACGATTTCGTTGGCATGGATTTCATGGCTGTATTTGCGGGCGAGGTTCTTTTTATCAATCAACCCGCTTTGCAGCAAGCGCGTGATGAATGTTCCCGTGCCTGTGAATGGGTCGAGTATATGAATGTTTTCATCAGAAAGGCTGCGGCTAAATTCATTTTGTAATACGTCATTGACTGAGTGAATCATGAAATCCACCACCTCGACAGGGGTATAAACGATGCCTAGCTTCTCCACCATTTTCGGGAAGGCGGTTTTGAAAAACTTGTCATACAACTCGATGATGATGCGCTGCTTACCCTCGGCATTATCAATGCCTGATGCGCGCATTTTCACGGATTCATAGAATTTTTGCAGCGTTTCTGCGTCTTTGTCGAAGGCTTGGTCTTCCAGCAAATCCAACATGGTCTGCATGGATACGGAAATCGGGTTATTTTTGACGAACGAATAGCCCTCGAATAGCGCCTCGAACACGGGTTTGGTGATGATGTGCTGTGAGAGCATCTCCACCGCTTCCTGCTGCGTGATACTAGGGTTAATGTTTTTCTGCAATCCACCCAAGAAATTGGCGAATGCCTTTTGGTGCGTTGTATCCTCGGCAATCAGGCGGGTGATGCGCTCGGTCTGCCTAGCGGCAATCTCGGCAACGCTAGTCGCCCATTGTTCCCAATAGCGGCGGTCACCGACTTTTTGCACCATGCGAGCAAACACCACGTTTTGCAGTTGCTCGAATTGCATCGCCATCTGGCGGCTGATGTCTTTGTTCGTGTTACGCAGCGGGTCATCCTCGCCCGAGATGGGCTTACCCTCGCCATCGAACGAGTATTCTGGCTTGCCGACCAGTATTTGTTCGGGGCGGCTGCGATTCAGTTCGATTTTATTCACGGTGGCATTGAAGCGGTCATCATGCGCCCGCAGCGCGTTCAAAACAGTCCAAACCACTTTGTAGCGTTCGTTGTCATCGAGGGCTTTGTTTGCCTCCACATCCGACGGCACGACCACGGGAATGATAATGTAGCCGTATTTTTTTCCTGCCGCTTTACGCATCACGCGCCCGACTGACTGCACCACATCAACCTGCGAGTTGCGGGCGGAAAGGAACATAACAGCATCAAGGGATGGCACATCGACCCCTTCACTCAGGCAGCGCACGTTGGTCAGTACGCGGCACTCACCTTTAGGGATGTCGGCTTTCAGCCAGCCCAACAACTCGTCGCGCTGCGGCGCGGACATCGTGCCATCAATATGCTGAGAGGCGACAGAAACCATCTGCCCCTTTTTCTCGGGCGGCAATGAACTGATATAGGCATCGGTCGCGGTATTGTAGGTGGCGGTGATTTTCTTTGAAACCGCAATGCTTTGGCAGAAAGCAACAGCGCGGCGCATCGGTTCGGGGTCGCTGGCTTTTATGACCCCTTCATCGCCTAAAATTTGCTTCGATAAGGCATTGATGCAGCCAATCAACTTGGAGGCATCATCGGCATTGATTTCGCTTTCCTTGTCCGCAATCATTTTTTGAACGGCGGGAGGCACATCCTTGTCGCTGAGAGTCAGAATCAGCACTTTATAGTCGGTCAGCAAATCACGCTCGACCGCCTCACCAAAGCCGATGCGGTAAATCTCCTCGCCATATAGCTTGGGGTCATCCATCGAACACAGCACGGCATCGGCTTGGGCAGCTTTGCTCTTCGTGTCATCGTTGTATAGGCGCGGCGTTGCCGTCATATACAGGCGCTTTTTGCCTTTGATGAA
>JBMOEL010000110.1:0-5932 GCA_049314715.1 Rickettsiales bacterium | reverse complement strand
GCATAAAAATTGCCCACCAATTTTGAGCACGCGGTGTGCTTCTTTGAGTGCCTTCGGAATATCGGTGACGTTGCGTAATCCAAAAGCAATCGTATACACATCCACCGAATTATCGGGTAGGGGGAGTGACTCGGCATTGCCACAAAGCCAGCGCAATTTAGCTGTTTCGCCTTTATCAAATTGGCGGTCTTGGCCTGCACGCAGCATCTGTTCATTAATGTCGCAGACATTCACCGTCGCGCCAGTTTTCTTATGTAAGCGCACCGCGATGTCGCCCGTACCACCTGCAACATCAAGCAACGTGCTATGTGCAGTTGCGTGAACTTTTGAAACGAAGGTGTCTTTCCATAGGCGGTGCATGCCCACACTCATTAGATCATTCATAATATCGTAATTGCTCGCGACCGAACTAAATACACCCTTCACGCGCGTCACTTTTTCTGATGCGTCGATGGTCTCATAGCCGAAATGCGTTTGCGAATTGCTCATGCGTTACCTATGTTCATGGCGGCTGATACAAGCTTTTACAAAAGGAAGCAACCCATGCCCGAACTACCCGAAGTCGAAACTACGAGGCGGGGCCTCGAACCAGTCATTTTAAATAAAACGATTAAGTCCGTGACGGTCAATCGCCGCGACTTGCGCACGCCCATTCCAAAAACCTTTGAAAAACTCGTTTCAGGCCAGAAAATAAAGGCGCTCAGACGTCGTGCGAAATACATACTCATCGACCTTGCGAACGGGAAATCCATTCTCGTGCATTTGGGCATGTCGGGTTCCATGCGCATCGTGAAACCCAATACATATAAGGCTCTCAAGCACGACCATGTGATTTTCGAAATGCATAAACACGCAGTGGTCTTTCATGATCCGCGGCGCTTTGGCATTATCGATGTGCTAGATACCGCCAGTGTCGAGAAACACGCGCTGTTTTCAAATCTAGCGCCAGAGCCGCTCTCCAAAGAGTTTAACGCAGCGTACTTACAAAAAGCACTTGCGCGTCGTAAGGGCCCCATCAAACCCGTCATCATGAATCAGGAAGTAGTGGTGGGGGTTGGAAATATCTATGCGAGTGAGAGTTTGTTTTTGTGCGGAATTCATCCTGAAACCCAAGCAAATCATGCCTCTGCGCAGGCGAAGGCACTGGTGGAATCCATCCAAAAAACACTGCGTGCGGCGATTGAATCGGGTGGGTCAACCTTGCGTGATTATACGCAAGCCGATGGCACGACAGGCTACTTCCAACACCGCTTCAATGTGTATGAACGTGAGGGTGAGCCTTGTGTTGCCTGTGGTCGCGAAATCCGCCATATGGTACAGGCGGGGCGGGCTAGCTACTTTTGTGCGACCTGTCAACCAAACAAAAATGCACCCAAAAAACCTAGGATTTCCAAGGCCTAGAGCCGTCAATGAATTTTTTTTAGAAACAGCACGTTTCTTATGCTTGACGTGTGGATATCTCGTAAGTAGACATACCATCCTCTTTGGCAATAACGCCTGAGAGACATACAACAAAATGGGTAAACCATGGCACATCATAAGTCAGCCCAAAAACGTATCCGTCAGACGGAAAGTCGCAATGCGATCAACCGTTCACGCGTGACCCGTATCCGTACCTTCATCAAGAAGGTGGAAGCGGCGATTGCAACCGGAGACGCTAAGGGTGCACAAGAAGCGCTTCGGCAAGCGCAACCGGAAATCATGCGTGGCGTTAGCAAGGGCGTTTTAAAGCTCGGCACGGCATCGCGTAAAGTTTCCCGTCTTGCCTCGCGCGTCAAGTCACTTCGCGCCGCGGCCTAGCCCTAACATTAGAATACTAACTCTGTGTGTGTCGCTGCCTACCTAAGGCGGCAAACCCTTCGCTATTGTCTGCTGGGTTCTCCAGTGGGCACCAACATGTAACGTGATAAGGATTGGTGATGAACCACGTGCGTGCTAGCAATGTTGAGAATGCGTCTTATTCAGGTGACGTAACCCCTCAGCAGGCTTGGCAAGCACTGGCGTCTGATTCCAAGGCGCAACTGGTGGATGTGCGCACCCAGCCCGAATGGGCATTTGCGGGTGTGCCGACATTAGACAGCCTCGGCAAGAAGACACATTGCTTATCGTGGAAGCTCTATCCGACGATGGAGGTTAATACTGGTTTTATCAACCAGTTGAACGCCGCCGTTGAGGATAAGACTGCCCCCTTGTACTTCCTGTGCAAGACGGGTGGGCGCTCGCTCGACGCGGCAATTGCTGCCATGGCTGCGGGCTATACACGATGTTACAATGTTGCGGGGGGATTTGAGGGTGAACCAAATGAACATCGCCAACGTGGCCAGTTAACTGGTTGGAAGGCAGCTAAGCTCTCTTGGGAGCAAGCGTAACGGAGTAATAAAAAAATGAATGAATCGATCGCATATTATCAAGGCAAGCCAGAACACCTCGCAAAATGGGAGCGCGTCCGTGAGCGCTTACGTAATGCCTATGGTGAGGCTATTTTCAAAAGCTGGTTACAGCCGCTTAAATTAGCGGATGTGAAGAATGGTCAGGTGATGGTGACCGTGCCAACCCGCTTCATGCGTGAGTGGATACTTTCGCACTATGCCGATAATATTTTGCGTTTCTGGTGCCAAGAGGACCAGACGATTCACTCGGTGGATATTTTCGTGAAGGCTGAGCCAGTCATGGTGAACCCTGTGCAGAATGCACCGAGCAACATCAACATTGAAGCGGCGATGCTCAATGCTGCCAACGAAGACAAGCCGCTAAACCCAGATACGATTAGCGCACCGCTTGATCCTCGTTACACCTTCGACAACTTCGTGGTAGGCAAGCCAAACGAACTCGCGCACGCAGCGGCACGCCGCGTGTCGGAGACTTCGAGCGTGACCCAGGGCGGCAACCCACTCTTCTTATATGGTGGCGTTGGTCTTGGTAAAACGCACTTGATGCACGCCATTGCATGGCATATCCGCCGTACGGATCCTGCACGCAAAGTCGTCTATCTCTCGGCTGAGAAATTCATGTACCTCTTCATCCGCGCCCTGCGCACCAAAGAGACCATGACCTTCAAAGAATATTTCCGCTCGGTAGATGTCTTGATGGTCGATGATGTGCAATTCATCGCCGGTAAAGAGTCAACACAGGAAGAATTCTTCCACACGTTCAATGCACTGATTGACCAGAACAAGCAGCTCATTATCTCGGCTGACCGCTCGCCCAACGAGCTCGAGGGCATGGAAGAGCGCATTCGTTCACGCCTTGGTTGGGGCTTGGTGGCGGACATTCACACCACCACCTACGAACTGCGCTTGGGCATTCTTCAATCCAAGGTCGAGAAAATGCCGCATGTGCATGTTCCCGCCCGCGTACTGGAATTCCTCGCCCACAAAATCACCAGCAATGTGCGCGAGCTCGAAGGTGCATTGAACCGCGTAGTCGCGCACACCACCTTAGTGGGCACGCCCATCACGCTCGAAAGCACACAGGAAGTGCTTTACGATATTCTTCGTGCCAATGACCGCCGCATCACGATTGAAGATATTCAGAAGAAAGTCGCGGCGCATTATAATATCAAAATCAGCGACATGCATTCGGCGCGTCGTTCGGTGGCGATTGCTCGCCCACGTCAGGTGGCGATGTATCTCGCGAAGAAGCTCACCACCAAGTCGCTGCCAGAGATTGGCCGCAAGTTCGGTGGCAAAGATCACACGACGGTGATGCACGCAGTGAAGCGTATCGACGAGATTTGCAAAGCCGATCAGGAGTTCGCGGATGATGTTGAATTGCTGATGCGCATGTTGCAGTCGGCGACCTAGAAATAACCTCCTAAGGGTTAACAACGGGAAAGGGTGGAGCCGCAAGACTCCGCCCTTTTTCGTATGCATTATTATTGTCATTCCCGAGCTAGCGTTGCCCAATCTATGATTGGTCGCAACGCTTCATCGGGAATCTTAAAACATAGCGAGAATCGAGATTCCCGCTTTCGCGGGAATGACAAAAAGTAAGCGGCTTACGCCAGCATCTCTTTCTCATCCGCAATGAGCACTTCTAAATCGCTCTTATACGTCGAGTTGGGTAAAGATTTTACCAATGCTTCAAGTTGCGCGAAGCTAATGAATCCTTTGCGGTAAGCAATCTCTTCAAGGCAGGAAAGTTTTTGACCTTGGCGTTTTTCGACGATGCGTACGAATTCACTCGACTCCAATAAGGAGTCATGCGTTCCCGCATCGAGCCACGCAAAGCCGCGACCCCAGAATTTTACATTCAGCTTGCCGCGCGCGAGGTATTCTGCGTTCACATCCGTAATTTCCAGTTCACCGCGCCCTGATGGTTTCAGATTTTTGGCAATCTCGATGACGTCATTGTCATAAACATAAAGGCCTGTCACCGCCCAGTTGGACTCAGGCTCTTTCGGCTTTTCGACAATCTTCGTGGCTTTGCCGCCTTTATCGACGGTGACAACGCCAAAACGCTGCGGATCACGCACGCGGTAAGCGAAAATGGTGCCGCCGTCATTTTCGGCAATGGCTGCTTCCAGCTGCGACTGAATGCCCGCGCCGTAGAAAATATTATCACCTAAAATCAGCGCAATGGATTCCTTGCCGATAAACTCTTCACCCAAGATGAATGCTTCGGCAATGCCTCGCGGCGCGGTTTGTTCCTTGTAAGAAATCTTCAAACCCAGCTGCGTGCCATCACCAAACAACTGCTCAAACTGTGGCAAATCTTCGGGAGATGAAATAATCAAGAACTCGCGCACACCGCCAAGCATGAGGGTAGACATGGGATAATACACCATCGGCTTATCATAGACGGGGAGTAAATGTTTGTTCACCGAGCGCGTCACGGGATAAAGCCGTGTGCCGTGTCCGCCTGCGAGAATAATGCCTTTCATATGCCACCTCCGCTTCGTGCATAAACGGGAAGAACCCGAAGGGCAACTATTGTCCGTATCATCAACAAGTGGGTTGTTGTGGATAAATCCTACATTTCCTTGCGAAGCCTCGGTTGCGTCCTATATAACGAGCGCATCATCGCACTAACCTACTAAAATCCAGAGAAAAACTATGAAGCTAGTCATTGAACGCGCCGTACTCATGAAGGCACTTGCTCCCATCCAGTCGGTGGTGGAGCGCCGCGGGACGATTCCGATTCTTGCAAACGTAAAGCTCGAAGCAGCAAATGGTGAGCTGGCATTAACCGCAACCGACATGGAAATCGCAATTGTTGAACGCGTCAAAGCCGAAGTGGGCGACAAGGGCGCGACCACGGTTCCCGCACATATGTTCTGGGAAATCGTGCGTAAGCTGCCGGACGGTTCGAATGTTGAATTGAAACTGAGCGACGCGGGCAAGCTTAGCATTAAAGCCGGCCAGTCGAAATTCTCGCTCGCTGCGCTGCCGGTTGATGATTTCCCCGTGATGGCGGAAGGCGACTTGGCGCATAACTTCACCATTACACCTGCTGAGTGCAAAGCACTGCTCGAAAAAACCCGCTTCGCCATTTCAACTGAAGAAACACGTTACTACCTTAACGGCATCTATTTGCATGCTGCGAATAATCAAGGCGCTGCGGTACTTCGCGCGGTGGCGACGGATGGTCACAGACTGGCCCGCATGGAAGTGGCGCTGCCCGATGGCGCAGATAAAATACCCGGTGTGATCATTCCACGCAAAACCGTGGGCGAGCTTTATAAACTCGTTGAAGAAGGTGGTGACACGGTTGAGATTTCGATGTCGGAAACCAAAATCAAATTTGCAGTCGGTAATGCGGTGCTGGTCAGCAAGCTGATTGACGGCACCTTCCCAGACTATGAGCGTGTGATCCCAACCGTTAACGACAAAATCATGGAAGTGGACGGTAAAATATTTAGCGCGGCGGTTGACCGTATCTCTGTCATCACCTCCGAGAAATTACGCGGCATTAAACTCGCGCTGAACCCAAG
>JBMOEL010000109.1:0-6009 GCA_049314715.1 Rickettsiales bacterium | reverse complement strand
CAGGAAATGGAGCGTCGCGTTCAACAGGTGCAGCGTGGTGATAAGGAGGAGCTGGTCTGGCTTGTCGAACACCCACCGCTTTACACGGCGGGTACCAGTGCAAAGGCAAAAGATTTGCTTCAAGGGGCTAAGGGAGTGTTCCCCGTTTATGAGACAGGAAGGGGTGGCCAATACACCTATCATGGCCCTGGGCAGCGTATTGCCTATATGGTCATGGATCTGAATCAACGAACTCCCGATCTTAGAGCCTATGTAAAAGATTTAGAAAAATTGATTATAGAATGCCTAAAGCATTTTGATATAAGTGGATTCACTAGAGATGACCGAATCGGTGTTTGGGTGAAAATTGGTGCGTCAGAGGCGAAGATTGCGGCGCTCGGTGTCAGGGTGCAAAAATGGGTCACAAGCCATGGGATTGCGATCAATGTAGTGCCTGATTTATCACATTATTCTGGCATTGTGCCTTGTGGAATTTCGAGCTATGGCGTGACATCCATGAAGGCGTTAGGCGCCGACGTATCGATGGAAGAGGTCGACGCGGCGCTTCAGCAATCTTTTGAGAAGGTCTTTGGCGGCGTCGCGTAATCTAGGCGGTTTCTAACCTATTGAATCCCTGCTGTATCTTTTCATGGTAGGCATTTATGGTCACCCCATCCACCCGTGCGGCGAGTGGTCCTTTGCGTAACTCGCCTAGCATTTCATCCACAGTTTGTTGCGAACCCGAAATAACTATCTCGACTGTCCCGTCGTGACGATTGCGCACCCAGCCATCGACGCCAAGGCGTTTGGCAACGCCCATCGTGAATGCGCGAAAGCCGACGCCGTGAACCCGACCAGAAATGATTACATGAAGGGATGTTCTTTCCATCGTCATTGAGAGCGTAGCGAAGCAATCCATCTTTTGCAACAGGCTGGATTGCTCCGTCGCTTTGCTCCTCGCAATGACAAGAAAATAGTGGAATAGCGGACAAATAGTGAGTAGTGAAAAACCCATAATAACAATCAACGTTGCAGTATCTTATGACACTCCCTCCGCATACGCATAATATTGGCGCACTCTCTGCAGAGCTCGTTCAAAAAGGCCAGACCTATTACACCGCGAATTACAAACCGCGCGAGATGATTCTCGATCATGGTAAGGGGTCGCGCATCTGGGATTTGGATGGCAACGAATATATTGATTTTGGTGCGGGGATTGCTGTGTCTTCGCTTGGGCATCAGGACCCTGATTTGCTGAAGGCGCTGGACGAACAATCGCGCAAACTTTGGCATACGAGTAATGTGTTTTTCACCGAGCCACCAATTCGCTTGGCAGAAAAACTCGTACAGCTTTCGGGTTGGGGTAAGCGCGTCTATCTGTGTAATTCGGGTGCTGAGGCGAATGAGGCAGCAATCAAGCTGGTGCGTAAATACGCGGCGGATAAAGGCCGCGCGCCGGATCATCGCGAAATTATTAGCTTCACGGGTTCTTTTCATGGCCGCACCTTGGCAGCCGTTACTGCAACGGCCCAGCCAAAATATCAGCAAGGCTTTGAGCCATTGCCACCCGGATTTGTCTATTGCGACCCGTTTAACGACGAAGCGGCAATTGAGAAGCTCGTGACCGAGAAAACCTGCGCGATTTTTGTGGAGCCCGTGCAAGGTGAGGGCGGTATTATTCCTGCCAAACCCGGCTTCTTGAAATTTCTGCGTGCGTTGTGCGATAAGGTTGGGGCATTGCTGGTGATGGATGAAATTCAAGCGGGCATTTTCCGCACGGGGCATTTCCTCGCTTGCGACGAGGACGGCGTGGTGCCCGATATCGTGACGTGGGCGAAGGCGCTTGGCTGCGGCATGCCCATTGGCGCCATGTTAGTCGGAGAAAAAGCGGCGGAGACGTTCCAGTTCGGTGCGCATGGCTCGACCTATGGTGGCAACCCTGTGATGTCAGCAGTGTCACTGGCGGCGGTTACTAAATTATCCACACCAGAAATCGCTGATAACGTAAAAGAAAAAGCAATCATGATTCGTGAGGGGTTAGCCGCCCTCAACGCGGAATTGGATATGTTCAGTGACATTCGTGGCCGCGGATTGATGATTGGTGCCGAGCTTAAGGCGCCCTACGCAGGCAACAGCAACCCGATTGCTGATGCGATTCGTAAAGCGGGTGCATTAGTCCTCGTTGCAGGGCCGAATGTGCTGCGCTTTGTGCCGGCACTCAACATTACTTCTGAAGAGGTTCAGCAAGGAATGTTGCGTATGCGGAATGGTTTGTTTGAGTACAAGAACAGCCTGACAGCCAAGGCATCTTAATATGGACTCCACGATCCAAACACAGCTTGATTGGATCGATTCACAGCAACAGCACATGGTGTTTCTTACCGAGAGCTGGTCGAAGATCAATTCGGGTAGTTACAATGTCAGTGGCCTGCGGGCGATGCGCGCGGCACTTGCTGATAATTTTTTGTGGCTAGGCGGCGAGCAGGAAGTGCTGTCGTGCGGGCCTATGATGCGCATCGATACGCAAGGTCATGAGGCGCAGGTCGAGCTTGCAGAGTGCCTGAGCATTCGTAAGCGCCCTGATGCGCCGATTCAGTTACTGCTCGTGGGGCATATGGATACGGTCTATGGCCCAGAACACCCGTTCCAGACACCACGATTTTTGTCGGAAAATGTGTTGAATGGCCCAGGTGTGGCAGACTTAAAAGGTGGGTTGGTAGTGATGCTCAAAGCGCTTGAAGCGCTTGAAAAACACCCAAATGCCGAGCGAGTCGGGTGGCAGGTACTGCTTAATCCGGATGAAGAAATCGGCTCGATTGGTTCGGATGGGCTGCTTAAAACGGCAGCAAAAGGCAAGCATGTCGGGCTGATTTATGAGCCCTGTATGGCGGATGGATCGCTCGCTGGCGAACGCAAGGGCAGTGGGAATTTTTCGATTGTGGTGCGCGGCCGTGCGGCGCACGCAGGCAGAAATCCTGAAGATGGGCGTAACGCGATTGTCGCAGCCGCTGCGCTGACTCAGGCGATATTCGCGCTGAATGGCGCACGCGATGGCGTGACGTTTAACCCCGCGCGCATGGATGGCGGCGGTGCGCTCAATGTGGTGCCTGATTTAGCAATCCTGCATTACAATGTGCGCACGAAATCCAGCGAGGATGAGGCATGGGCCACCGATGCGGTGGCGCAGATTTGCTTGGATATTGAAGAGCAGTTTGAAGTGCGGGTTGTGCCGCATGGATTCTTCACACGCAGCCCTAAGCCGATGAGTGGTGAGAATCAAAAAATCTTCGATTTAGTGCAGCAATGTGGGCGTGAACTTGGCATGACGATTGGCATTAAACCTTCGGGTGGCTGCTGCGATGGTAATAATTTGTGGAAGCATGGCTTAGCCAATGTCGATACGCTGGGTGTGCGTGGTGAAAATATTCACTCAGCGCAGGAAATCGTGCATTTAGATAGCTTGGCTGAGCGCGCCAAGCTGTCGGCACTGCTTATGATGAAGCTGGCAACTGGTGCAGTGGCGCTTTAGTGTGTTGTGCTAGCAATTACGCAATAAGAAGTGCCCTATAGCATTATCAGATACCAGCTTGGGCTGGTGCATATGTTTGTAATCCTTTAGAAAGTAGTTCTATGTTTCTTCGTCCTGCTACCATGAAAGACCATGACGCTGTATTGGCCCTCGCCAAGCAGGCGGGATTTGGTATGACGAGTCTGCCGCCTGATGCAGAAGTGCTTCGCGAAAAAATAGAAACATCAGTGGCTAGCTTTGCGAATAACTCTAAGAAAAAAGGGCAGGAGAGTTTCTTCTTCGTGCTCGAAGACCCCGATAAGAACGGGCACATTGCGGGCACGTGCGGTATCAAATCCCATATTGGGCTAACGCAGCCATTTTACAGTTATAAGCTCACCACCATTACGCAAGTCTCGACGCAGCTGGATATTTTTTCCAAGCACACGATTTTGCAAGTGACCAATGATTTAACGGGCTCCACTGAAGTGGGCGCGCTGTTTTTGCAGCCTGAATATCGCCGCGACCGCATCGGCAAGATGCTTTCGCTGGCGCGCTTTATGTTCATCGCGGCGCATAAGCAGTATTTCTCAGAGCAGGTGATTGCCGAGATGCGTGGCGTGCATGATAGTGAAGGGCAAGCGCCGTTTTATAACGCGCTACCGCAGCATTTCTTCAATCTGCCGTTTACTGAGGCCGACTATATTAACGCAACGCAGGGCAATCAGTTCATCAATGACCTTGTACCGAAATATCCCATCTATATGAGTCTGCTGCCAAAAGAGGCGCAGCATGTGATTGGTCGTGTCAATGCAGCGAGCGAACCTGCGAAGGTAATGCTCGAGAAACAAGGCTTCAAACACACAGGATACGTGGATATTTTCGATGGCGGACCGACTTTAATCGCCGAGCGTGATCACATAAAGACTGTGCGTGAATCACGTGTCGCGCGCGTGTCTGAAGTGAAAGAGCTGCCAGAGGGCACGCAAAAATACATGCTGACCAATAATATGTTCGAAACGTTTCGTGCGGCAATCGGTCGCGTCATTGAAGCGGGTGATGGAACGCTCCATATTACCCCGAGAGTTGCTTCGCGTGCCAATGTGAATGTCGGCGATATGGTGCGCTTCATTGCCATCTGAGGGTTTATATGCACTATATCAATGGCTTATGGGTTGAATCGGGCACGCACCACTTCATTTCTAGCAATCCCGCAACGGGTGAAACGCTCTGGAATGGGCATGCGGCAGGTGAGAAGGAGGTTGCGGAGGCCGTTTCGGCCGCAAAGGCAGCATTTCCTGCATGGAGCGCGAAATCTTACGCCGAACGCTACGCGCTTGTGGATAAGTTTAAGTCATTGATTGAGGGCAGGAAAGATGAGTTGGCGGTGCTAATCTCTGAGGAGACGGGTAAGGTGCTTTGGGATAGTAAAAGTGAGGTCGCTGCGGTGCTTGCCAAATTGGCCTATGCGAGTGAGGCGTATCAGGCGCGGACAGGCGAAAAAATCAATCAATCTCAAGTGGGTAGGGCGGTTGTGCGCCACCGCTCGCATGGGGTGATGGCGGTCTACGGGCCCTATAATTTCCCTGCGCATTTGCCAAATGGCCATATCCAGCCCGCACTTTTAGCTGGAAATACAATCGTTTATAAGCCTTCCGAACTCACACCTATGGTTGCGGAGTGGTGCGTAAAGCGCTGGGAGGAGGCGGGCCTACCAAAAGGTGTCTTGAACCTCGCTCAGGGCGAAAAAGAGACTGGTATCGCATTAGCAAAGGAGAATATAGACGGGTTGTTATTCACGGGATCCTCTGCAACTGGTAAAAAGTTGCATGAACAGTTCGGTGGTCGCCCTGAAGTTGTGCTTGCTTTAGAGATGGGTGGAAATAACCCCCTTATTATATATCAGGTCGAAAATTTGAAAGCTGCTGTCCATGAGACATTATTATCTGCTTATATGGGGACTGGTCAGAGGTGTACATGTGCAAGAAGACTTATAATTGTTGATTGGGAAAAAGCAGATGAGTTTTTGAACTTATTGGTCCAATCTGCGAAACAACTAAAAATTGGCTCCTATAAAGATACGCCAGAGCCTTTTATGGGGCCATTGATTTCAAATAGAGAGGCAGAAAGAATTATATCTGCACAAGACACACTCGAACAATTGGGCGGTAAAATCTTGCTTAGAGGCGAAAAGTTGAAAGAAGCGCTGCCTTTTCTATCGCCTTCTATCATTGATGTTACTTCAGTCAAGAATCTGCCTGATGATGAGTATTTTGGGCCTCTATTACAGATAATTCGAGTTTATTCATTGGAAGATGCGATAAAAGTGGCCAATAATACTAAATATGGGCTCAGTGCATCGATTTTTAGCGACGATGTTTCTATTTTCAATAAGTATGCACCACAAATAAGAGCCGGTCTGGTTAATTTTAACCGACAAACAACTGGCGCGAGTGGCGCTGGTCCATTTGGTGGAATAGGTTTATCTGGCAATCATCGCCCAGCAGGATACTATTCGGCTG
>JBMOEL010000108.1:0-6028 GCA_049314715.1 Rickettsiales bacterium | reverse complement strand
CTCACGGCTGACTCGGTTCTACTGAACCTCGAATAACGAGAATTAATAACTCACGTACTTCGATTTTTCAGGAAGAATGATGTCAATCGTACCGATGAAGCCGTTACCGCCAGTGATTGGGCGCATCGAAATTGTGACACTGCGCGCTTCATCACCCTTGAGCTTAGAATAGACAGCATCCGCACCATTGCGACCATCATTCGCAAAGAAAATTTGCGTGGTGAATGGTTTCATATCATGCGCCTTCACTCGCACGCCAATAAATGGCGCACGCTTATCAACGCCCGAGGGAAAGAGTGTGGTGAACATAAACTCACCCATATTGCTGGTATACCCACGCCCAGCACCTGCAAACGTAGGCGCAGGCGTTGCGAGATCTGCGCGCGTTGCAAGCACATAACGCCCAAACGGATTCGCTTGCCATATCTCTATCGTCGCGTCTTTAATCGGCATGCAGTGATTATCAAGCACGCGCCCCGTGAGCAGTAATTTTTGCCCCTCAGCCTCCATCGACTTACCCGCAGGCATCACCAAATTATTGCCTGGTGGAATCGCCTCTGCCCCTGGGTAATTGGCTGGTGGTAGTAAATGCGTAGGAACGCAAACAGGCTTATAAGCCTGCGCATGTACTGCAGAGCTCATTAATAACATGACGAGCGTGATGGGAAAAAATCTCATGCAGCGACTTTACGTTGATTGTTTGCCATGGTCACTGCTGCGCGAATACACGCATCAATTCCCTGCGCAATCGCGCTGAGCTTATCTTCGCGCATATAAGCACTGCATGTCACAATACGATGCGCCTCATCAATCACACACGACTCACTCGCGCAATTTTGGTGAATGTTCCCCGACGCGGTAATCACCGCAGCTGTTCCTGCGTCGTCACCGATCGTAACGGTGATGCCTTGGTTCTTAAGTGCCAGCGCCAGAACTGCAGGAGCAATACAGATTGCCGCAATCGGTTTTTTCTGTGTGTAGGCAGATTCAACGACGCGCTGAAAATCGGGCAGAACAGTCGCTTCTGCGCCTTTCATCGCTAAATCAGAAAGGTTTTTTGCCACACCAAATCCCCCCGGAATTACCAACAAATCGAAGGATTGCATGTCAAGTGATGCAAGCGGCATAATATTACTACGCGCGATACGCGCTGCCTCCTGCAAAACATTGCGCACACCATCAACAGGGGATTTTGCAACATGGTCAACCACATGCATTTGCGCAATATCAGGTGCAAAAATCTGCACGTCAGCGCCTTGCTGGTCTAGTGCTAACAACGCGAGCACAGATTCACGAATTTCCGCACCATCAAGATAACCGCATCCCGAAAGAATCACCGCCGCTTTGACCATAACGCCCCCTAATGCGCGGCAGTTTAGTCGCAGGGGCATAAAATGCAATGGCTACTGTACCGTCGGATGATCGGGCATTATTTGTGCCGCTTCGCGCTTATCAGCAATAAAGCCTTTCCAGTCTTTACGCTCAGGCGCACCAGTTAATGCCTGTTTATGCTGTTCAACAATCGATGATTTTTCTACGCGTGTCGCAGGTTTTTTTATGCGCACCGGAACCAACGAGCCATCACCTATACCGCGCGTCGCATCCGCATCCGCTTCGCGCATTTTGGCATCTTTGTTAGGCACATCCAATACCAAATCAGCAATACGCTTCAAAGACTCACCTGATTTTTTGAAGCGGAACGTTGCCACATTATCGATGAGTCCATAAATCGCTTTGTCCATCTCACCCAAGCCGCCGCCTACTGGCCTGTCATCCACTCGCAGACCGAATTCTGCTTTAGCGATCATATAAGGTGTATAAGAAAAGGATGCATCGACAAAGCTACGCAACGTCATTTCACGGTGGAGCACTGTATCGCCCATCAATTTAGTGAGTGTTTTGCTTTTTGTTACAAGCGGATTGAGGTGATGGTTGAACCATGATCCCGTATGATAGGAAAGAGCACCTAACGGATTCAATAATGCACCAAACAGCGTTACCTGATTCTTTAATGCATAAGGATTGAAATCAGGTGCTGTGTAAGCTTTTCCACCCAAAAATACTTCCGCACCTTCTGCGACTTTATTGGTATGTGTACCCGCTTGAAACACACGGTTACGCGCTGAATCCCAACGCCTGTATTTAGAATCCAAATCTCCATCATGTAACGGATGATACACCTTGCCACGAGCATCTTTAAGTTCAGTTGCAATTGGTTGAGAGGTTACAACGCCGTATCCATCCGGATTTTCAGGTTGAATCGGCGAAGAACGCCATTTGCTTTGTGGTGTGCGGAACGCCCAAAAAAATGGCACGGCAGGCTGCATGTAGAGGTTCGCTTTAATAAAACTTTTTGCGGTATATCGTAAAGACTGCCCAATAGCACCTAACACCGACTCAACTGGTCGGTCGTTTTTATCCATGTCTAAACGATAGTCATTCTGCTGCCATTTCTTGAAATTTGCACCCATCGCATCGTAAAAATCACGATACATTAAGGTAAACCAGTTATAAACGACAAAGCGCCCTTGCAAATCAAGCGCCCCCGCCAACTGATAATCACTCTTGACCTTTCCAAGCTTATCAATAAGCAAAGACCCGCCATTATTGCCATGGTCCAAAAATAGTTTTGAACCATCAAACATTCTAGAAACAGCCTGACGCTGCCACTTCATGAAATACGCATAGGGCAGCGCAACGGCCCAATCTTCACCCGCGTTTTTAGTGGTAATGCGCCAGCTTGCACGCCCAACCGCTTTCAACCATTCACCTGCATCAAACTTACCATCTTTTTCCCATGGTTTTTGAATGTTGGGATCAAAGGCTTGTACAATATTGCGTACCGCTGAATCCGCCATTGATGCGGAAGCAAAATCAAAGCTGACGCTTACCATTTCAGCGCCCAAGCTGCGCCCTGGCATATAGCCTGGTTTGTCTTTATAAAAATACGCACGGGTTCTAAAGCGTGTAGCACTAAATGCCCAATCATCAGCTTTGGAACCACCTATTGCACGCACACCCCATTCAATCGGTTTACCGAAAACAGTATCAAAACCCTTCGCAACCACATGGAGTGGCTTTTTCCAATCCTTGCTCCAGCGGAAATCTGTAGGTTCATAACCTTGAAGTGCATTATTCGCATAACGCCCACCAATCGCAAATGCCGCCGCGCCAAAGATTCCGCGCGATATCAAACGAATACCGATACGGCCATTCGTGGTGTCGCTCCATGCAAGATTCTTCGCACCTTCCTTAAGAACACTACGACCAAAAAGATACTCCTCCACACTACCGCTATCTTGTGGATTGTTAGGCGGATCTTTTTTTGCCGTTTCTTGCGGCAAAGGCATAGTGTCCGACGGGTCTGTTTTTTTGTCGCTCAAATAGAGTTCTCCTCACCATACAGAATAGCAAAAATGGGGCAGGAGTTTTATGAAGGTTTGATGACGATTGGGGAGTTTTTAGCGTGATACTACAAGCGGTAATGAAGCGATTTCACTTGCTTTTTCATGCATGTGCTTTGCTACGGGGCCTATCACTTTAACATTCGGAACTTCTTTGGAAACGTTGCCTTTTGTTTGCTCAGAATCAACATCCAGCACCGCAGCAGACTCAAAAAGATCAATATGGTGATACCGCTTCAAATCATTCACCAACGCGGTATAAATCGTTCCATAATCGAGATCGGCATTATCGCTAAAGTGCGTTTTAATATCTGCCGCTGTATCGGCGATGAGCTGTGGTAATTGTTCCGGTGTTGTTTTAGCGAGCGTATCGCTGACATGCGCATAGAGCTCATCCATATCGACATTACGTTTACCATAAGAGGCCCAAGAGCGCACGATATACCCCGTCACGAACATGGATGCGCCGATGCCACCCAACCAATCACGAGTACGCGTGCCAGCAAGCCCCTTAGGTGCCCAGCTTGGCCATTTAATGCCACGATCTTTGTTAATGTCTGCGGGCTGCGCCGCCGTATTTATAAAACAATCATACGCTAGTGCACTAAACGCACCTGCTTCAATAATACCACCACCAAGGAAGGTAAATTTTTCACGCACCATATCCAGCCACGAATGCGACTCAGGATTGTATGGGTCTTTCACTTTTGAACCCAAGGCAACCGTTTTACCAAAAATACTGGAAAGACCAGAAAACTGTCGCCATTTATTGGCATTTAATTCGGGAAACTTAAGGTCCTTGATGCGTCCCCACCAATTATTAGTGTATGTGTTGTTTCCAAGGTATTTTTCATAAGGGAACGCCATACCAAATGCGCCGAGATAGCGCAATCCAAGCTCCCCCACACTTACCGAGTGACGACGCATAAAATCATCAAAGCCCTGAGGCTTCTCATCTCCCGTTTTGCGTAAATCCTTGCGATGCTCAGATGTGCTTAGGACCATTTCACCTTCCGATAAGTGAGGTGAAAGCGTTCGATTATAGCGTTCCTTTAGAAATTTAAGTTGATGCGGATCATCCAAATCTTGAGATTTATACATGAGATTGATCACGTTTGCGGCCATGTTCGCGGTGGCAAATACAAACATGGTCGGGTCAATCCTGCCATTTGGCCGAATGAAAGAAGATGCAAGTTGTAACGTTTGCCCACCAAATCCCAAGATGCTTCGAATAACCCACGGATCCACGGATTTTTGCTTATACGATAACGTCACATCATGTTTACTTAGCCATGTGGCAACGGATTTTTCATCTGCAGGCGTTTGCGCAACCAATACGAAATGATTTCCTAGTTTCGTCTCTGCTTGGATAGTGAATGATAACCCAGATCGCGCTAGCGAGCGCTTCATATCCTCACGCGCCGCATCATCCTGCACGTAGAAAAATACATTTCTGCCATCCACCGCCTCGGTGATCTCCACCTTGGCAAGTGCTGCGGCAGCTTTTTTGTTCTTATAAACGGCCATTTATTCCTGCATACGTTGACGAGGGTGTGTATGGCACACCTCTCCACTATTCATTTTAGCAGCTTCATGGCATTGAAAAATCAAAGAGTTATGAATCTTTTGTGACGCTGCAGTGCAGCAAGAGCTAAACAGGGCTTGATTCTTACGTAAAATAGGGTATTAAGCCCCACCCCGCGCAAGTGGGTAATTCACATACAGGTTTGGGCGATTGGGGTGTTCCTAGTTTCCCGCCGGTCTCACGAAGTGAGAACAACCTGTAGACGTATAACCGGTCAAAGGAGACTTTATTATGGCACTTCCTGCCTTTTCCATGCGCGATTTAATCGACGCTGGCGTTCATTTCGGTCACAAAACCAAGCGTTGGAACCCACGTATGGCACCGTATATTTACGGCACCCGTAACGATGTGCACATCATCGACTTGCAACAAACCGTTCCATTGCTGCACCGCGCTCTTGGCGTTGTACGCTCAACCGTTTTGAAAAACGGTCGTATTCTGTTCGTTGGCACCAAACGCCAAGCTTCAGACAGCATCGTAGAGGCTGCACAGCGTTGCGGTCAATACTACGTCAATAACCGTTGGTTGGGCGGCATGCTCACCAACTGGCAAACCATTCAAGGATCCATCCGCCAATTGCGCAAATACGAAGAATTGCTCGCGCAAGAAAACAGCGGTCTGACCAAGAAAGAGCGCCTCACCATGCAACGTGACCGCGATAAGCTCGAGCGTTCGCTCGGCGGTATCCGTGATATGGGCGGCAAGCCAGATTTGCTGGTTGTTATCGATACAAACCGCGAAGAACTCGCCATCAAAGAAGCGCAAAAGTTGGGGATTCCAATCGTTGCCATCATTGATACGAACTGCACCGCAGATGGCATTGATTACCCAATCCCAGGTAACGACGATGCAACCCGTGCAATCAAGCTGTACTGCAAACTGATTTCAGATGCAGCGCTTGATGGTCTGCAAGAATCACTCGGTGGCCGCACCGCTCCTGCGAAGAAGCAATCTTCTGAAATGGAAGAAGCGCTGAACGCAGAAGTGCCAGTAGAAGCGAAGGAAGAAAAGCCTGAAGCAAAACCAGCACGCGGCGGCA
>JBMOEL010000107.1:0-6154 GCA_049314715.1 Rickettsiales bacterium | reverse complement strand
GCAAACTCTACGGGCTTGGAAATTAACACCTTCATTGAACGCTCCCCGATTGCCGCCATCCACCTCGACCCACAAGGCTATATCGTCGAGGCGAACGCCGCGTTTTTGAAACTATTCCAAGACACGATTCCACTGGACCGTTCCAGCAAGCTACTTGATTTAATTGATGCCGATGATCGCCCCAAATTCACCGAGGCGCTGGAAAAAACCTTCCGTGACCATGCAGAATTACCGCCTCTTTCACTCACGATTCGTTTGAGCAATGGCGCAACTGTTGTGGCCTATACCTATATCAGCCTCATGCAGCCGGAGGACAAACAAAAGCCCGTTCTCTTCCTGCATATGATTGACCAAACCGAGCAGAAAAACCTTGAGCTACGCTTTGCCCACTCACAAAAAATGCAAGCAGTCGGTCAGCTTGCTGGTGGTGTTGCACACGATTTCAATAACCTACTCACCGCCATGATTGGCTTTTGTGACTTGTTACTCATGCGACACCCAGCGGGTGACCCCAGCTTTGCCGACATCATGCAAGTGAAGCAGAACGCCAACCGCGCAGCCAATCTAGTGCGCCAGTTACTCGCCTTCTCGCGCCGCCAGACCCTGCAACCCAAAATGCTCGATATGACGGATGTATTGGCGGAGTTAAGCAACCTGATTCGCCGACTGATTGGTGAAAACATCACCATGAATATGCAGCATGGCCGTGATTTGGGGTTGGTGAAAGCCGACCAAGGGCAATTAGAGCAAGTTATCATCAACCTCGCGGTCAATGCGCGCGACGCCATGAAAGACGGTGGCAGTCTTTCGATTCGCACCTCTACCGTAACTATTAAATCCGGCCAACCGATGGATCGTAAACTCATTCCCCCTACCGACGACGAAGTGATTATTCCGGGTGATTATGTGCTGGTCGAAGTGGAAGATACGGGAACAGGCATCCCGCCTGAAATTATCAAGAATATTTTTGAACCGTTTTTCTCCACCAAAGAAGTGGGTAGCGGCACGGGCCTTGGCCTTGCAACCTGTTACGGCATTATCAAACAAACAGGTGGCTATATTTACGTGAAAAGCTCCCAAGGTGTGGGCACGAATTTTCACCTCTTCTTAAAGCGCTTCCTACCCGACGCCACGGTCGAAAAACACGTCGAGCAAAGTGAAGAAAAAACCAGTGGCGATTTAACCGGCAAGGCGACCATTCTATTGGTCGAGGACGAAACACCCGTGCGTATTTTTGCCGCACGTGCGCTACGCAACAAAGGCTACGAAGTGCTCGAAGCAGACAGTGGCGAGAACGCGATTGAAGTATTCACGGAACATATGGGCCCGATTGATTTGATCATCTCGGACGTGGTGATGCCCGGCATGAACGGCCCCAAAATGATTCAACACCTCGAAAACAACCACACCGAACGCATGAAGGCGATTAAGGTCGTCTTTATTTCTGGTTACGCGGAAGACGCATTCATCGACACGTTCGGACCAGACCGCAGCTTTAATTTCCTGCCCAAACCCTTCACACTCAAGCAGTTAGCGGGTAAGGTCAAAGAGGTGCTGGATAGCCCTTCGGCTACAACCAACTGAGTTTTCACATAATCTTCACATTACCCGACACGACCATGCGCTAGACTCATCATTGGAGTAGCATGGCATGACGGACGACTTCTGGCAGAATCTGGTGAGAGGCACCCAACAGCTTTTGGATGAGCTGACTGGAAAATCGCATCCTATGGCTAGACATCGCACCATTCCTGTTCGCGCGATTCTAAGCGATTTTGATGATGTGATTGGCGATAATGAAGCCATCATCCACCGTTCCTATGACCAGCTTCGCGCCGAACTTGCAGGCAAGGTCGACCTGCCCGATTACTCGGTAGCCAGAAACTATAAAGACCATCCCAAAAAATTTCTTGATCATGAGTTGGAAGATCTCGGCCACCGTGAAAAAACGATTGTTTATACGTTGGGACGTAGCATTTATGAAAGCATACCCATGCAATTAGTTGAAGGGGCAGCAGAAACCTTAGCTACCTATCACGCCAGCGGAAAGCCATGGGCAGTGGTCAGCAATAACCATATGACACATAAACGTTGGCAGGAGATTGGATTAGACACGCTCTACCCAAATGTTCCAGTCTTTGATAATGCCCAAAAACCCTCCGAAGCGGCGCTGGCTAAAGCACTGATAAAATTGGGACAGCCAGCAGGCCCAGACGTCATCATGGTCGATGAGAATTGGAAAGGCCTTTATGCAGCGGCAAAACTTGGCCTAACGCCTGTTTATATTGGCGATAAACCACACATGGTGCTGCCCATTGTCGAACAAGAATGTAAGCTAAACAACATCCCCATCCCCACTATTCAGATTGTGCGCAACCAGGCCGAGCTACAACAGCTTGTAGTAAATGGCATAAATATCGCACCTCATGTTGCCTATCAGCACCGCTAAAATAGTAGTGGATAAGCCATTTTCCCGTTGAATGAGCACCTATGCGGGTGTAGCCTCCTACCATCATTTAAGGGAGCTAAGACATGTCATCAAAAGAAAACGCTATCAAACCAGCTGAAAAGAAAAAAGCACTCGAAGGTGCGCTCGCGCAAATCGAAAAAGCCTTTGGTAAAGGCTCCATCATGAAATTATCGAACCAAGAGCAGAACACCGCGATGGAAGTAATTTCCACCGGCTCGCTGGGTCTTGATATTGCACTCGGCGTGGGTGGTATTCCCAAAGGCCGCATCATCGAAATCTATGGCCCAGAATCTTCGGGTAAAACCACCCTCACCCTACATGCCATTGCGGAATGCCAAAAAGCAGGCGGCACCTGCGCGTTCGTCGATGCTGAGCACGCGCTTGACCCATCCTATGCGAAAAAACTCGGCGTGAATGTGGACGAATTGTTGATTTCGCAACCAGACTCAGGTGAACAAGCACTCGAAATCGCCGATACGCTCGTGCGTTCCGGCGCGATTGACATGGTGATTATCGACTCCGTCGCCGCACTCGTTCCCAAAGCCGAACTTGAAGGCGAGATGGGTGACGCCACCATGGGCGCACAAGCACGCCTGATGAGCCAAGCGCTACGCAAACTCACCGGAACCGTGAACCGCACCAACTGCACGGTGATTTTCATTAACCAGATTCGCCAAAAAATCGGTGTGATGTTCGGCAACCCCGAAACCACTACGGGTGGTAACGCGCTGAAGTTCTACGCCTCCGTGCGGTTGGATATTCGCCGCATCGGCGCGCTGAAAGAGAAAGACGAAGTCATCGGCAACCTGACCCGCGTGAAAGTCGTGAAAAACAAAGTCTCGCCGCCATTCAAAGTGGTCGATTTCGATATTCTCTACGGCCACGGCATCAGCAAAGAAGGCGAGCTGATTGATATGGGTGTGAAAGCAGGCGTGATTGAAAAATCCGGTTCGTGGTTTGCATTCAAAGACCAACGCATTGGTCAGGGCAAAGAAAACACCCGTCAGTTCTTCAAGGATAATCCAAAGGCGGCGGAAGAAGTGGAAAAGGCACTTCGCGCCAAATCCGCCCAGCTTTCCGCAGCACTTGAGGGCACCCCTTCGGACGATGCCGACGAGAAAGAAACCGCCGACGCAGCGTAAAATCAGTAGGTTAGCTCCATTAGCGTCATACAGACGTCACAATCACGTGATAGTATAAAGCTATGGCTGATTTATTCGATTATGAGATCTTGCATAGCCTTAACTTAAGAAGCGATGATTTAGGGCTTCTGGTGGTGCTGAATGATTTATGGAAACGAGAACCTGTGCGCTTTGGGGTCGATGAAGCGGCTCGTAATCAGCTTTTTCAAGAAATCGAGCAAACGCTTATCAATGGAATAAGCGATCGACGTTTCTTCGCTCCTACTATTATCGCTGAAATTTTTAAGCGTCGCCACATTAATCCACTTGAGGATATTTCCATCATTAATGTGTCGCCTGTTGCATTGCATGAATTAAAATGGAAACCGCTTACAGATTTGTGCAGTAGTTACCAGCCAATCGCAGCTGTCAAAGGATTAGATGGCACACATGTAACCACCGCTAACGCAAATCAATTAACAGGTGGTGCAAAAGTAGATTACGTCATTACGGGTAACGTCATTAATTATCCCGATAATAAAGACCCAGCCGACACGATTCGTGCCTGTGCAATGATGCTGAAAAAAGGCGGCAAATCCATACATTTATTGGATATTGGCAGCGATACGCATGAAGCAATTATCATGAATAAAAGTGGTGCATACAATCAAGCTGAGCAACACTTTTTTGGGCTTATTCCAGAAGGTTCTTGCATCAATAGCGCTGCCGAACCAGTAGCTGCAATCGCTGAGCAGAAACTGGAAATTGCATATGCGCCGGTAAACAGTGCAAGCAACATTGACTTGCGCGGTCGTCATGGTCCAAACGGCGAGCCACCCACTCGCGGTAGCAGTGTCTAAATAAATCTTGCGTCATCAGCCGTTTAGCGCCAAATAGTTGGCATGCATTCTGTATCAGACATTCGTAAAGCATTCCTCGATTACTTCGAAAGCAAAGGGCACCAAGTTCTGCCCTCGTCTTCGCTTGTGCCACATAACGACCCGACATTGATGTTCACCAACGCGGGCATGAACCAATTCAAAAACATCTTCACAGGCGTTGAGAAGCCGCCTACCCCTCCACGCGCCGCAACGTCACAAAAATGCGTGCGCGCGGGCGGTAAACATAATGACCTTGAGAACGTGGGTTATACGGCACGTCACCATACGTTTTTTGAAATGCTGGGCAATTTCAGCTTCGGTGATTACTTCAAAGAAGGCGCGATTACCCACGCGTGGGAATTGATTACTAAGGTCTATGGTTTGCCGAAAGAAAAACTCGGCGTAACGGTGTATCACACTGATGACGAAGCGTTTGAGCTTTGGCAAAAAATCGCGGGCCTGCCCGAAAACAAAATACTCCGCGTACCGACGAAAGACAACTTCTGGGCGATGGGCGATACGGGTCCTTGCGGCCCCTGCTCCGAGATTTTTTATGACCATGGCGCGGGCGTTGGCGAATGGAAGCTTGACGCCACCGGCCACGACATGTTCGGCGAGCGTTACGTGGAAATCTGGAACCTAGTTTTCATGCAATTCGAAGCATTGCCTGATGGGTCGCAGATTGCTCTGCCAAAACCCAGCATTGATACGGGTATGGGGCTGGAGCGCCTAAGCACCGTGCTGCAAGGTGTAAAGAGCAACTACGACATTGACTTGTTCAAAACCATCATTGCCGCTTCGACTGAATTAACAGGCAATAACAATCCGAAAATGGCTGCCTCACACCGCGTGATTGCCGACCATTTGCGTGCAAGTAGCTTCCTGATTGCAGATGGCGTTCTACCTAGCAACGAAGGACGCGGCTACGTGCTACGCCGCATCATGCGCCGCGCCATGCGCCATGCGCATATGCTGGGTTGCAGGGATCCCCTGATGCATAAATTAGTTCCAACGTTACTCACGTTGATGGGGCAAGCCTATCCTGAATTAGTAAGGGCACAAGCGGCTATTACCGAAACATTGCGACTCGAGGAAGAGCGTTTCAAACAAACACTCGAGCGCGGATTGAAGTTGCTGGAGGAAGAGAAAGCGCAAACCAAAGGGAACAGCTTTAGTGGCGAAACCGCCTTCAAACTGTATGACACATACGGCTTCCCGCTCGATTTGACGCAAGATATTTTGCGTGCCGAGCATATTGCGGTTGACCTTGATGGCTTCAACGCCGCCATGGCCGAGCAAAAAGCCAAAGCCCGCTCGGCATGGAAGGGTTCTGGGCAATCAGCCACGGCTGCCTTATGGTTTGATATTAAGGAGCGCGTGGGGGCGACGGAGTTCTTGGGTTATGCGATGGATTCGGCGCAGGGCATAGTAACAGCACTCGTAAAGGATGGCGTTGAGGTAAAAGAACTTAAAGCTGGAGAAACTGGCTTTCTGATTACTAACCAAACCCCATTCTACGCTGAATCTGGTGGACAAATTGGTGACCGAGGCAGCATTGGCGGTGATAGATTTTATGAAACGGGTGAAAACTTTGATACCACAGGTCTTAGAATTTATGCAGGTGTCGCTAATACTATAAAACCAGTAGAAAGTCTTCACGAGAAATAATAACATGAATAAAT
>JBMOEL010000106.1:0-6346 GCA_049314715.1 Rickettsiales bacterium | reverse complement strand
ATTGAATTCGGCGGCCTCGGTCATCGCCGTTCCTGTCATTCCCGCAAGCTTGGGATAGAGACGGAAGTAGTTTTGGAAGGTGATGGAGGCGAGTGTCTGGTTCTCGTTTTGAATGCTCACGCCTTCTTTGGCTTCAAGGGCTTGGTGCAGGCCTTCGCTATAGCGGCGGCCTTCCATCATGCGGCCTGTAAACTCGTCGATGATGATTACCTTATCATCTTTGACGATATAGTCCGTATCGAGACGGAACAAGATGTGCGCCTTAAGGGCCTGATTCACATGATGTACCAATTGCACATTGCCAATGTCATACAAGCTTGTGCCTTCGGGCATCAGGTTCGCTGCAATCAATAAGCTCTCGATTTTGGCAACGCCTTCATCATTGAGTGTGACGCTGCGCGATTTTTCGTCTTTGTCGTAATCACTTTCGGAGATTTGCGGAATGAGGCGATTGACTTGTTTATACAAATCGGAGTTGTCCTCCGTAGGCCCTGAAATAATCAATGGGGTGCGGGCTTCGTCGATAAGGATGGAATCCACCTCGTCAATAATCGCGAAGTTGAAGGGGCGCTGCACCATCTCATCACGACTATATTTCATGTTGTCACGTAGATAGTCGAAACCTAATTCGTTGTTTGTCGCATAGGTGATGTCGGCATTATAGGCATCTTTGCGCTCATTATCGTCAAGTCCGTGATGGATGACGCCAACCGTGAGGCCAAGGAAGTTGAACACTTTGCCCATCCACTCGGCGTCGCGGCGGGCGAGATAGTCATTTACGGTCACGATATGCACGCCCTTGCCGGTCAAGGCATTCAGATAGGCAGAAAGCGTTGCCACCAGTGTTTTGCCTTCACCCGTCTTCATTTCGGAGATCATGCCTTTATGCTGCACCATGCCGCCAATCAGCTGTACGTCGAAATGTCTCAGACCCAGCGTGCGCTTAGACGCCTCGCGCACCACCGCGAAGGCTGGCACTAATAATTTATCGATGCCGACACCATTGGTGGCTTTCATGCGCAGTTCGTCAGTCTTGGCGCGCAGTTGATCGTTGCTCAATGCGGCTAATTCTGGCTCAAGCGCATTAATGGCCTCAACGTCATGTTGGAATGACCGAATCAGGCGCTCATTCGAGCTGCCGAAAATTTTCTTGGCAAGGGTGCCTAACATAGCGTCACTTTCTATAAAACGGCTACAGCTGCGCGAGAGATAGGGATTGCATCGCACTCTGTCAATGGATTCCCTTGAAAAACCCACGATTCTATGCAAGCTTCTGACCCCACAGGAGAACCCCATGAAAACTATGATGATTGCCGCACTCGCCTTTTTCACTGCCGCTTCCGCGGCATGGGCAGATGATTATGTGATGTTGAAAGTCGGTAATCAGGACGTCACCGCGGCCGAGGTGCAGCGTACATGGGAGGGGTTATTCCCCACCGGTTCTGCCCCCGCATTTGATACGGTGAACGAGTCGGTTAGGCAGAATGTGCTGCGCGGCATCATCACCGAGAAGCTGGTAATGCAGGAGGCGCTTAAGCAGAATATCGATAAAAACGACGCCGTGCTGAAAGAGATAAAAGCCGCAAAGAATAAAATTATTCTGCGGCATTTTTTGGATTCTAAAACCGAGGGTATGGTGAGCGAAGATGCCGTCAAGGCAGACTATGAGCGGTTAGTACGCTCGTTGGCGGATCAAAAAGAAATTCGTGCTAGGCACATTTTAGTGGCGAGTGAGAAAGAGGCAAAGGAGCTTGCTGAAAAGATTGAGGATGGCGAATCGTTCGAGAAGATGGCCAAGGAATTCTCAAAAGACCCCGGTACGGCTAAGCAAGGCGGTGATTTGGGCTATTTCACACAGGATAAGATGATCAAAGAATTTGCCGAAGCTGCCTTTGATTTGGATGTTGGCGAGGTTTCTGACCCCGTGAAATCACCTTTTGGTTGGCATCTCATCAAGCTTGAGGATAAGCGCCCTGTAACCATTCCGACCTATAATGAAGCGAAGGACGCTATCAAAATGCGGCTGCAGGAAGCGAAGTTGAATAGCTACATGCAGCAGCTTCTCAAAGCGTCAGATATTACGTATTTCGATGCGAAGGGTAAGCAAATACCTTTTGATAAAGACGCGGCGGAATTGAAGTCGGATGAATAGTTATTATTGCGCTCTGGCGCCGCTGGGGCTTGCGGCCTCAATGGCCGTCCAAGCGTCGGTTTTTTTTGAGTCATGAGTTATGAGCAAATATCCTAAATCTCCTCTAGCGCCGGAAGCTTTGCCGAAGTTGCCGCCAATTGCGGGTGTGCGTATGGTCACGGCGCAGGCTGGCATCAAATACGCACACCGTACCGATTTGCTGCTCATGGCGTTTGACCAAGGCACTGTGGTAGCGGGTGTATTTACCAAATCACTTGCGCCTTCCACTCCCGTTGATTGGTGTCGTGCGCAGTTGCCGAAACATACAGCGCGCGCGCTATTGGTGAATTCGGGGAATGCGAATGCCTTTACAGGCAAGCGTGGCGTAACCTCTGTTCAAGCAAGTGCAGATGCGCTTGTAAAGACACTTAATATCAAGCCATATGAGATATATCTCGCTTCTACGGGTGTCATTGGTGAGCCCTTACCGCACGATAAAATTGAAGCCGCATTGCCGAACATGCCTCAAGGCCTGAAGGGCGATGGTTGGCATGAAGCGGCTGCGGCTATCATGACTACCGACACTTTCCCAAAAGCAGCCACGCGGACGGTGAAATTGAGCGATGGCAGCGTGACCATTAATGGCATCGCCAAAGGCTCGGGCATGATTGCGCCTGACATGGCGACCATGCTGGCCTTCGTGGCAACGGACGCAAAAATTGATGCGCAGATGCTGCAAGAAATGCTGCAGCAAAGTTGCAGCAAAAGTTTCAACAGCATCACGGTGGATGGCGATACCTCGACCAGTGATACACTCATGCTTTTTGCGACTGGCAAGGGCGCGGAAGTGAAAGGCAAGAATGCTGAGCTTTTCCTTGCTGCGCTGACCGATATCATGATTGAGCTCGCGAAACTGGTCGCTATGGACGGCGAGGGTGCGCAAAAACTCATTACTGTAAACGTTACCGGCGCAACGTCTGACGAATCAGCAAAGCGTATTGCCCTCTCCATTGCCAACTCACCACTCGTCAAAACCGCCATTGCGGGCGAGGACGCCAATTGGGGCCGTGTGGTCATGGCCGTTGGTAAAAGCGGTGAGAAAGTTGACCGCGATTTACTTTCCGTTTCCATTGGTGGCGTACTGATTGCCAGTAAAGGCGAGCGCGTCGCGCAATATGACGAAGCGCCCGTTACCGCACATATGAAAACCCGCGATATTCATATCGAAGCCGACATTGGCCTTGGCAACGGTAGCTGGACCGTTTGGACCTGTGATTTGACACACGGCTATATTTCCATCAACGCGGATTACCGTTCGTGAAAACAATTACTGTAGTTGCCATAGCGCTCATTGACGCCGATGGGCGCGTATTATTAGCCCAGCGACCCGAAGGCAAATCCATGGCGGGTATGTGGGAATTTCCGGGTGGAAAACTGGAGTTAGGTGAAACGCCCGAAGCGGCGATACGCCGCGAAATCAAGGAAGAATTGAATGTGGAACTCTGTGCGCATTGCTTTGCGCCGCTTACGTTTGTGAGTCATGCATATGCCGATTTTCACCTTATCATGTTGCTGTATATTGCACATAAATGGGAAGGGATTCCGACCCCGACTGAAGGCCAGACGCTGACATGGAAACGCCCTCGCGAGATGAGAGAGCTGCCTATGCCACCAGCAGACGTTCCGCTCGTGTCGGCCCTTGAGGACCATTTGGCTTCCATGCGGTCATTGTAATTAAATCGACAGTCATTTTCAGGCGACCATCACTATCCGCGAAATGCTCTTTGTAATATTCCTCAGCTAAAATGAAAAGTTCCAGCGCAGTAAAATGTTTGCGCCTTTCGCGCAATGCGTTGGTCTGGCCCATACCGCGCAAATCATGCATCAATTCGAAGATGGATGAGTAGGTGAGGGTGACGGTCTCGCTATCGACGACGGGCTGAGTGAAGCCCGCACGTTGTAGCAAGTCTCCAGCATCGCGGATGTCGATAAACGGTGCCACGCGCGGTGAAATGCCGCCGCTTAGCGTAGTCTCGGCAAAGGCCAGTGCTGTGCGTAATTCCTTCAGTGTTTCGCCGCCAGGGAAAGTTGCGAGCAACAAGCCATCCGCTTTCAGGGCATGACGTATCTGTATCAGCGAACCGACCACGTCATTGACCCAATGCATGGCATTGATACTGATGACTGCATCCAAGCTTTCATCGGCGGCGTTGATGACCTCAGGGTTATTATAGAAATAACTATGCGGAACATCAGCAGGGATAGGGGCAAGTAATAAGGTGCTTTGGAATGTGCGGGTGATTTCACTTAAGCGTTCATTGATGCGCGCGGTCATCTCTTTCCAGAGCACGTCATATTGCTTGAAGCCGCCTGCTGCGCGGGCGTAATGGTTTCGAATCAGGGTACTGTCAAAAATCTCTGGTTGCATGATTTCCTATCTATAATATCTTGCGGCAAATGGCCAGCATCACTGCAATGCGTCTTCCTTTTGCGGCACTCAGTCAATGGGCGCTTGATAAACTTTACCCGCCGCTTTGCCCAAGTTGCCATGTGCAGGTTGCAGCACACGGGCATTTATGCGGTACATGTTTTCAAGACCTTCATATGATTGCTGCACCATTTTGTGCGCAATGTGGTGTACCCTTCGCGGTCGATATGGGTGCAGAAGCCATGTGCCCTGATTGTTTGGACCATCCTGCCGGCTACCTTACAGCGCGTTCGGCGCTAGTGTATGGCGAGGTGGTTGGAACACTTATTAAGCAGCTCAAATACCATGACCAGATGCATGGGCTGAATCGGTTTGCACAATGGATGGCGCAGGTGGCGCCTGAGTCTGTTGATATAATTATTCCTGTACCGCTGCATTGGCGGCGTTTGCTGACGCGTACCTATAATCAGGCATCGTGGTTGGCCTATGGGTTGAGTCACGAAATGGGGATTGTCTGTATGCCACAAATGCTGAAGCGTGTGCGCCATACCTTGCCGCAAGCGCGTATGAGCCACGCAGAGCGGCAGCGTAATATGAAGCGTGCCTTTATCGTACCAAACAGGTATAAGCATGACGTTGAGGGCAAGCGTATTTTGTTAGTCGATGATGTGATGACTACAGGCTCTACCATTGAAGCCTGTGCCGATGCCCTAAAAATAGCTGGTGCTGCTGAAATTCATGCGGTGGCGCTTGCACGAGCGGTGAGGAATATATGAGCTATATTGCAGCCTGTATCCAAATGACGAGTGGCGATGATGTTGCAGCAAATATTGCGCAACTGGAACCACTGATGCAGGAGGCGATTGCAAAAGGCGCGCAGCTGATTACCTTGCCAGAAAATGCCTTTTATATGCGCTGCGAAGGTACGGCAGCAGGCGGAATCCACAAGACCAATGATCACCCTGGTGTGCAATGGGCGCAAAAAATTGCTGCGCAGCATAATGTTTGGATTTTGATTGGCTCCATTCGTGCCGAAGCGTCTGCGGAAGCGAAGCCGATGAATCGCTCGGTGCTGGTTGGGCCACATGGCATTTCAGCACTTTATGATAAGGTCCATTTGTTTGATGTGACGTTACCCGATGGGACGAGTTACAAAGAATCCTCCCAATCTGGGTATGGGACGTTGCCCGTACTGGCACGTACGCCGCTAGGTAGCATTGGCTTGAGTATTTGTTATGATGTGCGTTTCCCGCATTCGTATCGCGAATTAGCCTTGGCGGGTGCAGAGATTTTGCTGGTTCCCTCAGCGTTCACGCGCCCAACTGGTGCGGCGCACTGGCATGCTTTGCTGCGCGCGCGTGCGATTGAGAATGGCGCGTTTGTGATTGCGCCTGCACAATGTGGCGAACACCCTGGAGGGCGTACCACCTATGGACATTCCCTCATCATCGACCCGTGGGGAAGTATTTTAGCGGAGGCAGGTGACGTGCCGTGCGTCATTACCGCGACGATTGATTTGGAGAAGGTCGGTGAAGTGCGCAAACAATTGCCGGTCTTGCAGCACCACAAAGCGATTACGGAAGTGAAAATCGTTTAAGCGCACCCTCACCCAGCGCCGTCTAAGCTCCTTCGTCGCTAAGACTTCGCAACCCTCTCCCTTGAGGGAGAGGGAAACTAAGAGCAGTATTAAATTATCAATGCAGGATAACTTTTCCCTCGCCACCACTAGTGGGGGAGAGGGTTGCTGCAGCTACGAACGTAGTGAGTTAGCGAAAGCTGGGTGAGGG
>JBMOEL010000105.1:0-6404 GCA_049314715.1 Rickettsiales bacterium | reverse complement strand
TACCCCCCGCATCGTACGCAGACGCGACCAACTCCTGCACCTGAGCCACAGCAAGCACCACATCAACCGCCTGAAGTCGGCTCCCCCGCGACGCAAGATGCTGGCACCGCAGCTGAACCTCCCCCGCGCACACCTCCCACCCCTGAATCACCACAGGTTGAAAAAGTTAAAGCCCCTAAAAACCGCACAGGCTTGATTCTGGGTGGTTTAGCCGCAGTGGGCGCCGTGGTCGCAGGCGTGGTGCTGCTCAATCAGCCAAAAGAAAAGAAAACGTCTTTCTCTAACCGCGCGCCACAGCCACGAATGGCACTGCAAAGCTGGGAATCCAGCCTCGCCTCACAACGCAGTGGCGGCCAGAGCACGGGAATGGGTGTTGGTAATTAAGAATCCACCCCCTCATGCCTCGTAACCACCTAATATGGCTTTCTGATGCCCGCATCGTGCGGTGGATAGCTGGTCATATTGCGCGTAACGAATAACACGCCCTGCGCCTTAGCACTGGCCCAAATCAGCGCGGGAATCAAGCCTAGCTGCACATCATTTGCGCGCAGCTGCGCCGCAATCTGTGCCACGCGACTATCCGCACTTACGACCTCAAACCCCTCAAGCCACGCCGTTAGCACAGGCAACTCTTCTGGCTTGGCCGCCGCTACTATTTCAGCCGCACTAACGGCGCTCATCAGGCGCGCTTCATACTGCTCTATCTCACGCTTCGCCTCGGGCACACCACGCAAATAGTCGATGAGTATATGCGTATCAAAAAGCGCCTTCATGGTTTCACCCCCGCAAAGAATGCCGCCAACGGGTCCACTGCCGTTTGGGGAACTTCGCGCATTGGGGGCGCAGGCGGCGCGGACTGCGCGGGCACGCTCTGCTCTTCTGCTACGGGTAAGGATGGCTCGATAGACGCAGGTGGCGGCTCGGTGACGAATCGGTCTTCCGCTACGACGGGTGCGGGCGGCGGTGATAGCTTTTCTTTAACGACGCGCGGGGTGGAAATAGGGGGTGTCGATTTGCCCCTCCAATCCGCCTCGACGACTAACCCGTCTTTTGGGAAATAAGACCATAGGCCGAAGGCCTCCTTGGCCACCTCACCCTTGCGGGCATCCTCGGCAAGCATACGGTCAATCGCGCGGCGAATTAATGCAGCACGTGAGATGTCTTCTAATTGAGAAATCTCATCTAATGCTTTAACTTGCTCGTCAGTGATATCGATGATGGTGCGCATGAATTTTAGTTATCATTATTTAGCATCATTGCAAGAAATTAAAGCATAATCATGATCGAATGATTAATTTCTTACAGAAGTAGATATTTTTAATTGATTAAAAACAATTATTTAATATGATGACGATATATGATATACAATAGATACATCACTTTATGACTCAAGACGAAAAGCGATATACAAAAAATATATCAATAAAGAATCTTCTTGTCGGCCAGGTGCAGCGCTCGAACTGCAGCATGTTAATAAGCTGTGAATAGATTGTAAAATTTCATGCCCTATTTTTAATCATAATTTGCATAATATTTTTAGCATATAGCTAATCCCCATTACTCACAGAGTCAGGGGTGAGGGCGCGCTATGCGCAACAGGGTTTGTGAGTAATTATTGGGCTAAAAATTGAAGCTGATTTCCTGCGCCGTGGCGGGTGCAGAACGCACCACAAAACCCGATTGCAATACTTTACCTACCGTCGTGCCTGGTGCATCTGTCACCACATATTTACGGAGCATGGAAGCATGCCAAGGCCCGTCCCCTATCTCGATGGATTGGGGATTCACACGGATATATACCCCCGCTTTTAGCTCAGGGTTACGCACATCTTCCATTGCATTTTTTAGATTCAACCAGCCATCACATGCATTCGCTAGATCCATCGAACCGTCCAATTTGTGCGGTAAAACATTGATGAGAATCGGCTTTCCCGCCGCATCTAACCCGCGCCAATGCTCCTCTTTTGGGTGTTGGGATTCCTCTAATGGAGTCTTGTTAAGCGGGTACATCCCACCCGTCAGCACCACCCGAACATCCGTTAGGCCATTTTTGGTAAGCGCTTCTTGTAAATAAATGCCGGAATTAGGCATCGTATCCGTGCCATGGACAACCATCACTTTCGTAAATCCATCTGCGCGAACCCTATCAACAATCATATCCAAATCGTGCGGTGTAATGAATTTGCTATCTTTCAACCGCACATCCGGCAAAGTGGCTATCTCAAAATCTCTGCCCTGCTTAAATCCAAGCTTCTCTAGCGCTGAGGGAATGCAGGAATCCTGAGCAGCTATAGGAACAGGTACATCATGCGGCGTACCTTCCGGTGCAGCAGGATCATAACGCGCATCAATCGTCCCGCCCGTAACGACGACGAGAACCTTCTGATTATGTGTGTGATTGCCCATATATTCAATCTAGCAGCCCAATGTGATGGTTTCATGACAACGCGGCTCAAAAAACACCGCGCACTATCATGCAATTGTCATATTCCCCTGCTAACCCTGCGCGATTACACACGGAATTTTCGGCGCGTATGACACCTGAGCCTTCAGAAACAGACTTAGCAGAAAGCGACGCGCTCGTTCGCGTCGAAGCCGATGATATCGGTGTCAGCAAGCAAGTATTCCAGCGCGCAAAATTATTGAGCGGCATGTGCCGACTTTCCTCGCGCGGCGGAAAAAGCATCAATACGCACGTGCCCCAATTCTCCGAACGCTTCGGCCAAGACACTGAACAATGTTATCAAAACGACTTGGCGCGTATCAAAACCGAGCTAGAGGCACTCAACACACGCCAGCAAACGCATGGGCGGGCCCGTTATGAAACCAAACTATTTCGTACCAAAAAACAACAAGCTGCCATTTTCTACAACGAAGATGAAATCATCGTCAGCTTCCACGGCTCCGATATTACAGAGCCCCTGCACTTCTACCGCAACCTGATACAATCGCGCATTTCCTACCACTCCCAAGCGTTCTTCCGCGATGAAGCACGCACGCAATCACCTGACTACGAAAAGAAAATCGCTGATTTGGCCGCACATTTTGCACCCGATGCGGGTGAAGAACGTGACCAGCTTATCAAGGCACTCAAGGGCGCCAAAGTTCATGGCGGCTGGTGGGATACGCTCATGACGCTCGATTACATGCATGGCCCTAATCAATATGAGGGTAAAAAATTCTGGCCAGCCATCGAACAATCTATGGAGGAGCTGGAAAGCGAGATACGCGCTCGCACTGGCAAATCACCCAAAATCTGCTTCACGGGCCATTCCTCAGGCGGCTGCCTCGCCATGATTGCCGCCGCGCACTGGATGGAAGATATCCGACACCCACGCATTCATGAAATCTACACGTTCGGCCAGCCGCGCGTGGGGAATGTGGACTTCCGCAACGCGCTTTATAAAATGATGGGCAATGGCAGCGTGCCTATCTACCGCTTCGAAATGGTGGGCGACCCCATCCCTTCCATGCCCCCACTTTGGTCACGCCTTATCCATATCGGTAACTGGATTTGTATTGCCCCAAACGGCAATCTGGCCGCCCTCAAGCACGAGGATGGCCACATCATTACCGCCGCCGAAGCCGGCAGGCAAATCGGCCGCGCCATGACATCTGTGCCCTATCTGGAGTCGCCCAAAGGTGATGTGCAATTTGACCGCAAGGCTCTACGCGCCATGAGCAAAGCATGGGAAGGGAAAGTCAATGATAGCCCTGAAGAAATCCAGAAACTGTTGGATCAAATGGAACAGCATTTCCTAGACCCTGATACGAAGGAAACCCACGTTACCGCCCCCCAGCACCAACAGCGCGAGATTTGGCGCAATAGTGGTGGGCTTCACGCATTTGCCGATCGCGCCATGAGCGGCTTTAAGGTTCTGTTTAACTTCGGAGCCCATGTCAGCAAGATCAGCAGTTACCGACACTCACTTACCGCCATGCAAGAAGCACTGCGCCGCCAAATTCGTATGGAGACGTTGCGCCAAGAACAAGGCGGCTGTTACGACCCCCAAACCCTAGAGCGCAGAATCTTTCAGCTCGTCAACAACCTGCGCGATGCGTGGGACGAGGGCAAAATCACCGAACAGAACGTACCAAACGCAGAGCAACTCATCGATCAAATTGCCTTTGACCACGCGGATTTTGCAAGCGCCCTACTCTCTGACAATGCGGGTTTTGGCAAACCACTGATGGAAGCAGGCGGGCATCTCGCCATTGAGCGGGAGCGTAAAGCGGGCTCGCTCATTCAGTTGGAAAAGGCCCTCAAATCGGTGCCAGAACTTACCGACCTGCGCAACGAGGTGAAGCTGGCGCTGTATCAGATGGAGTATTTCTTGGCCACCCACGCCCCCATTGCGCTTGATAAAAGCCGCATACGCTACACCAGCCCCGAAGAGAATGGTCATGGTAACGGTGGGCCCAGCCACTAATCCAAAATAAGGGTGTTTTAGGCCCATCTCGATTGTTTAATAGGGCGATGCGGGCAAATAGGTATCTACAGGCCTGTAAGGGCAAAATTTTGGGGGTTGGAGTTCCTGAGTATTTTCTTCTAAAATTTACCAAATATTCATTTTTTCTCCCTAGAATTCCTAGTATGAATAAATCCTAGTTTGAAAGAGAAAGGGCATACCCATGACAACCACCGGCGACAACGTTATTCAATTTATAAACAGCCTTGATTTCAGCCAACTACGCAGTGTGATGCGGCGCAGGGAGGGTGACGAAAATCGAAATGATTATGCTATGGGCACGTACACTGGCATCGTTCCTGGTACCAACATTATTTTTGAAACTAGTAGTGAGGATCTGAGATCGGTACACTTCATTTTCCCCGACAGCCCCACCGAAAAGGGCATACGCATGCATCTAGATAGAGCTATGGATGACCACATAGGTATGAACGTAAACAGCTATGAAAACGGAGAGCACCAATATCTTTCCATGTACGCAGCCCGTGATGCTACTGGTGCTTACGTACTTAATAGTGCGCATCTTCGCCATTCCCGAAATGGAGATATTGTGGACATTTCGGAAAGATATCGTGACGGTAAGGTTGCGGGAACAATCCTACAGGATTTTGGATCTGATGGACCTACGGATGCTGCATATGCAACATCCGCGAATTACTGGGAATGGGATGGGCCTACATTCGCATCCAACCATAACGGAGTTAGAGCAGAAGTACCGCTCGAACAGGTAAGCGCCGACATAGAACGCCATACCAGCACCCACATTGACATTGATAACCTTGGTGAATTGCCCTCGCAAGCACGCAGCGCTCTGAATTTGCCAACCCCAAGTGCGCGTATTACTTTTGATAAGCAGTAAGACGTAACTGGCGGAACAATCGAACCTATTGGGGGCTATGCACCATCTCACCCCTTCGATAGGGCAGTGCAGGCGAATAGGTATCTACTGCCCTCTACGGGCAAAAAGAATGGGGTTTCTGATGAAGGCGCAGACCCCGTCATGAAGACGGGGTGACAAAACAATTCAATTCTCAGCATAGTTCGGCCAGAAGCCAGAGCGATTCACGCCTACGCGGGAATGACAAAGTTGGAGAAGATTTTTCATTCATACGAGACAGCCCGCTAGGCGCGCATGCGCGCAGCGAGGGAGTGTATATTTGGGATACATGACCGAGTGAGCACATCCGCAACGACGCGGATGACCGTAGGAATGAAAAAGAAAAAGGGCCGTTTTGAAGGTCTGGCGACGACTTACTCTCCCACGTCTTAAGACGAAGTACCATCAGCGCTGAAAGGTTTCACGGTCGTGTTCGGGATGGGAACGTGTGGTACCACTTTCGCTATAATCACCAGACCGTCAAAACGGCCCTGTTTCTGAAAAGAATAGGTATCTACTGATATGATTTTGGTTACGCGGGCCATTGCGGCCCACAAAACTAAAAATTAGTTCAACTCTTTAACCACTCAGTACAAGCAAGTCTGCTTTGCACTGCATGTGAGGGATCGTCAAATCCCTGCGCAAAATTGTTAAATTCAATGGAGCAATTAGTAACACTTAGCTGCACTCCTTACGGAGCTTCCACATGTGTCCTATCAACGTGATGGTCTATCACGGCTCTCATAGGGAAATCTTGTTTCGAGGTAGGTTTCACGCTTAGATGCTTTCAGCGTTTATCCCGTCCGTACATAGCTACCCAGCTGCGCTCTTGGCAGAACGACTGGTACACCAGAGGTACGTCCAACCCGGTCCTCTCGTACTAAGGTCAGATCCTCTCAAATTTCCAACGATCACATCAGATAGGGACCGAACTGTCTCACGACGTTCTGAACCCAGCTCGCGTGCCACTTTAATCGGCGAACAGCCGAACCCTTGGGACCTTCTCCAGCCCCAGGATGTGATGAGCCGACATCGAGGTGCCAAACCTTGCCGTCGAT
>JBMOEL010000104.1:0-6673 GCA_049314715.1 Rickettsiales bacterium | reverse complement strand
GGTCCGCTCCTTTGGTGGGTTATAGTGTTGAACGCGTTTCTCAATCTATTGGGCTTTGCCTTATTTGTGCTGATACTGGTTGGCGCATTCTGGCTTTCCGCCATTTTTGCCGTAGTGCTATTTGGTGTGTTACTGACGGGTTATGTCGGTCTGCGCATTTGGGGATATTTGGTGCGCAAGCAGATTGTTAATCCACGCCCTAGTTACGGCACGACCAAAGAAGAAGGCGTGATTGACGCAGAGTTTAGCCGTGTCGATGTGCGGATTGAAGACCGTAAAGAATAACTACTTCACTGCTTCACTCAGTTTTCCTTTAGCGATTTTGTCGCGAAACTCTTTCATGAAGCTTTCAGTGCGGCTGATTTGTTGTGTCACCAACGCGAAGTCTTCAGGATCAATTGGCGCAGTGTTGTTGGTGATATAACTGAAAATATCCTTATAGGGGCTCTCTTCCATCAGTGCGGTGTAATAGTCGCGCAGGTAATTTAGTTGAGTTAGGTCTTTCTCGAAACTATAGGCAAGCGCGAGCTTAAGCAGAATATCGGTTTCTTTTTCAGTGAGTGGCGCGGTGAGGTCTTTGCGCGCCGCCATCATGTCCTCCGCTTGGTTAATCACATTCGCCCAGTCTTTCATTTTCCACAAAATCTCAAGGCGCAGTGTCTCGCCCTCTTCCGTGCGATCTGCATGCATAATGGCAAGTGCTTCTTCTAGCCTGTCGAGCGATGTCATAGCTTGCGCCGATAGACGTAAGCGCTGGTAACGCAAGCTATCAGGCATGTCACCGAAATGCGTAATTTCTAGGGTGTCGAGCGCTTTTTGTGGCTCGCGGTCGATCAAATACAGTAGTGCAAGACGTGCGCCAACACGGGCGCGCTCTTCACCATCAAGACGGAATTTAATCTGGTGTTCGAGCAGTTGTGCAGCACGATCAATCAAATCAACAGCGGCAAGTCGATCCGCCAATTTCTGAATAATGCTATTCCCTTTGTCGCCAATGGGCGTTAGCTCGCGGAACTCGTAAAAAAGTGCGAGGGATTTGAGTGGGGCTAAATCATCCGCTAGCCCGTCATAGAATAGACGCTCGAATAAGTCAGCCGTGCGCGTGCTGATATCGACCACTTCTGGGTCAGTGGGGAAGTGATTGGTCAATTCGCGCCAGACACGCAGCGCCATGTCATACTGTTTGTTATCGACATAAAGCTGGCCCAGATATTCGAGCAGATTACGTTCCTGCGCATCACCGCGCCAGCTAATGCGCAGTGCATCGATCTTCTTGATGGTTTCTTCAAGGTCAATTTTGCCTTCGGCATAATCTAATTTAACGAGGGCATAGGCTGCTTTGGCGCGAATCTTTTGATTTTGCTCTTGATTGGCAAGGCGTTCCCATGTTGCACGCGCTTCATCTGGCTTGTCGCGCTCTGCGGCGATTTCGCCCAGTATAAATTCCGCTTCGATTTGAACAGGCTCAAGCAAACCTTCTTTATTGAGCACATCAAATACTTTGACAGCGTTGCCATATTTACTGCGCTCAAGATACGCGTTGGCAGCAACCATGCCGAGACGTTGGCGAATGGCGGGTGGGTAGTAACGTATGTAGTTGCTATTATAGTCGAGATACTCGAAGCCTTTGGCGGCGATGGTTGCATTCAGTGCAATTTGTTTGAGTTGTTCATTGGCTTGTTTTTCTTGCTCCGACTCGGTGAGTGGTGCGGTAGGGTCCATCGTCGGTGCAATCGCTGTGACCTCTGCGCCGCTAATGCGAATCTCCATCGGTACGAAGAGTCCGATGGCTTCCTTCCATAACTCTGCCTCTTTAACGTCGGCAAGTTCGGGCGACTTGATGGCCTGCGCCGCCTCTTCCATGTGGCCTGCCATGAAATGCGCTGCAGCGGTGACGACCGCCAGTTTATTGTCGCTGTAGTAGGTTGGGGCGAGGCGTTTCACCACTTCAAGAATACTTGCGGCTTCCAGCCCAAATCCTTGACCGAGATAGAGGGTTGCAAGCTCGGTCATGATAGCAGGGCGCATGTCACGAGGGGCTGCGGTCAAGCGCTCCATGATGTTTTGGCGCGCGGCGAAAAATGTGCCGGATTCCACATACCAGCGGTCATAGGGAAGTAGCACATGGCTGGTGCTCGATGAGCCTTTCACAGGTGAAGAGCCCGCTGTGTAAGGAAGCTCACGCGATATATTTAAGCCATTTTCGCTACCAAGTTTTAGGCCAAGGCGGGTTTTTTCAAATTCCAGTTCAGGGCGCTGGGTAAGAATGGCAATACCTTGCGACGACGGCACAATATCAAATGCTGGGAAACGCCGAGGGTTTGTAACACCCAACCCTGGCTCGTAGAGTGGTGCTACCAACCAGCGATCACCAATCGCTGGGTCATAGAAACTAAACGGATTGGCTACGTCAAATACCTGAAACAGCAAATGGGGTTTGGGCGCATCGGCATTAGCGGCCATGGCTGCATCTTTTTGAGCAGGTGTCGCGCTTGGCAGTAAATGCACACTCCAATGATAGGTGCCTTGCTTGCTTTCTACCGCAGGAAAAACGCTGCCATTCGTTTCGAGTTTGATGACGGTATTGCCCGGCATTTTATAGCGCGTGATGTTGGTAATGCTGGTAGGTAACACGGTGCGCAGGCGCGCGGTATCGATGCGTGATTCTTTGTTAAATACAATCCAAATATCGCGGCTGCGCTGGAATACAGCGGTGGCGACTCGCTCGCTCCATGGAAAATCAATTGCGACACCGTCTTTGTCATTACGCACGCCAACAATAATATCTTCGGGAACAAAAGATTGCGTGGTCGGTGCAACGACTTCAGGCGCAGCTGGCATCACCGGTTCTACAGCGGCTTTGGGTGGCGATTGGGTTTTTGGTTTTGTATCTGCCGCGAAGGATTTTTGAATTTCCTCCTCGCTCATAGGAGGTTTAGCTACTGCTGGCGCTACGGGTTTTTCGGCAGATTTGGCAGGTACAGGCTTAGGCGCTTCTTCTTTGGTGGTGAAGGTTCCGACTTTGGCTTTTACAGGTTCTTTCGTGCTCAAAATGGGTGCGGAGGGTTTGGGTGCAGCTGTTGGTGCGACTACTGGTGCTATAGGCTTAGGGGCTGGAGGCGTGACTTTTGGCTGTGGTGCAGGTGCTGCTGGTTGAACAATCGGTTTTGCTGCTGCTGGTTTAGGCGCTTCTTCCGTTTCTTTAGTAGAAAGAATCGAGGAGGAAGGTGGTGCCGTCGCCACTTTTGTCGTGAAAGGCGAGGCAGAAGTTGGGTTGGACGTAATAATATCCAAACCCACGCTATTGCCGCTTACAAATTGGCGCACGCGGTATGGTTTATCGAGCGTGAGCGTTACGACCTTACCATCCGCAGAGCGCTGAGCACTCACCACATGTGGTTTGAGTTTGGTTTGCAGCACGCTGACGTCACCCGTTGCCTCGCCCAAATTCAAGGTAACCGTGTTGCCGCGACTTTCCACGCGCATGGTTTGCGGACTGGAACCTGTGAAGAGTACGCGGCCATATTCTGTAGTGCTTTGTGCGCTCGTTAGGGTGGCAGCCGCGCTCACCCATGGTGTGAGCAGCATGGTAAGGCAAAAAACAAAGACAACTGTCAGTCGGTTTTGCATGGAATTTTCCATTGTCAATCATCGTGTAAAACCAACAGGTTGCAAGCGGAATTCCGACTTATCCGCAGCTATTATTTGAAGCGCTCAGGCGCCGCTTAGGCTTACGTCCTCAACGGACGTCGAAGCGTCGAATTTTAGCAGGTGGCTAAGACTCATTAAAGAGTTTATCGACTTCAGCTTGTGATTTGGCTTTACCAGTCATTTGCGGGCCTTCCATCAAATGCTCATCGGGGCGCTCACGACCCGTTTTGATGGTTTCGATGTACATGCCCTCTGGTAAATCACCACCGAATAGTGTCACCATTTTGCCAACGCGGATCTCGATTTCCTCAAGGGTGCGCATGACCTTCTTGATGCGCTGACCGGTAATGTCCTGGAAGCTGCAGGTTTCAAGGATGGTGAAAGCATGGGTTGAAATCGCTTTTGCGACATCTTGCTCGGTAAATACGGCGCAGAGTTTTTGGATGGCATCTGTCTCATCCATAATTTTGTTGGTCGCTTCTTCGGTATGACGAACCACTTCGCTCAGTTCCATCGAGGCGAGGGCGAGGTTCTTTTCTTTATTTTCGCCTTTTTCAGCATTGATGGAGAGCAGCTCACGGCGCGCGGCTACAATGAATTCTGCCAGCTTGCGTAGTTCTTTCTCGACTACGTCTGCTTTGATGGTGTCTGCCATAACCTCTCTCCTGCGTTTTATAGTGATAGTCTTTTTGGCATTAAATTGGGCCAAATACCGCTTCCATTTTGCCTTTGAGGGTTTCGGCATTGTACGGTTTCACAATATAATTACTTACCCCCGCCTGCTTTGCGGCGATAACGTTTTCGGTTTTGCTCTCTGCCGTTACCATGATGAAGGGCAGCGCTTTGGTTTTCTCGTCAGTACGGATTTTTTTGAGCAATTCGTAGCCCGAAATAGGTTCCATGTTCCAATCTGAAATCACGAGGCCATATTGCTTTTGTTGAATCATGCTATGCGCCATGGTTCCATCAGTTGCTTCGTCGATGTTGCTAAAGCCAATCTGGTTAAGTAGGCCGCGCACGATACGCAGCATGGTCTTATAGTCATCGACAATCAGGATAGGCATTTGTTTACTAACGGGCATAGGATTTTTCCTTGTTTATTTCGCACGGTTTTATGTTTAATCTGAAACTGTTAATAACCTGTTAATTCAGTGGGAAGAAATATAATCATGCGATGGACAGATGTAAACGAAATTGCAATCGAGTTGGAAGAAGCGCACCCTGAAGCGGATAATATCAATCTACGCTTTACGGATTTGCGTGCATGGGTCACGGCATTACCGAATTTCAAGGATGACCCAAATGGCTGCAACGAAAAAATCCTAGAGGCGATTCAAATGGCGTGGATTGAGGAGCGCGACTAGTGGCAATCGCCCTTGATAGTTTGCAAGCAACCCACCAATTGGCGGTGCGCATTGCCAAAAAATTACGGCGTGGTGATGTGCTGTTGCTGAAAGGTGACTTAGGGGCAGGAAAAACAACGCTGGCGCAGGGAATTATTCGCGCGTTGTCACGCCAGCCTGTCGAAGTTACCAGCCCGACATTCACGATTTTGCAGACCTATCCTGTGACACTACCAGATGGTGCGTGTGAGTTGTGGCACTATGATTTATATCGGATTGAGCATCCTTCAGAACTTCAGGAACTTGGGATGGATGAAGCCTTCGAGCAGGGCGTGAGCTTGATTGAATGGCCCGAGCGGTTGGGTGATGCGTTACCGCCGCAGCATGTCGCCATCACACTCAAACTTACGGGAATTGGTGAGGGTAGGCTTGCGACCATCGACGCAACAGGCGATGCTTCAGCTACATGGAGCAGCTTGCATGAAACAGCGCCCTGAGCGTAATGAGGAAATGGATCGGTTCTTGGTCGAGCACGGTTATGAGGGAGCCGTGCGCACCATGTTGGCGGGTGATGCATCCTTCCGCCGCTATGAGCGTGTGACCCACGAAGGCCGCGTGATGGTGTTGATGGACGCGCCGCCACCATGGGAAAATGTCTCGCCTTTTATTCATGTGACCAAGTTGCTGCAGGCGTCCGGTGCCTCGGTGCCAGAAATTCTGGCGACGGATGAGAATGAAGGTTTTTTACTGCTTGAGGATTTGGGGGACGGGATTTTTACCCGTCTGCTCAGAGATAATCCCGCGTTAGAGCAGGAATTTTACCTCGCTGCGATTGATGCATTATTAGCTATTCAGCGCACACCGCACCCAGCCTTGCCGTCCTATGATGTGGCGGTGTATCTGCGCGAATTAGGATTGTTTGCAGAGTGGTTTTTGCCTCAGATTCATGGGTTAGAGCGTGCCAAAGCGCTGCGCGAGGAGTGGTTGTCACTTTGGTTACCTATCATTGTGAATTCCGGGCTTGAGCAATCGGTGGTGGTGCATCGTGATTACCATGCGGATAATTTGTTGTGGCTACCTGAGCGTCAGGCACATGCTCGTGTGGGAATGCTCGACTATCAAGATGCGCTATTGGGTGATGCAGCCTATGATTTAGTGTCGCTACTTGAAGATGCGCGGCGCGGTGTTTTGCCCGATACGGTACGTAGTTGCTATGAATATTTTATTGCGCACTCAGGTGCGGATGCATCAGCGTTCGCGACGCGTTATGCGGTGCTTGGCGCACAGCGTAATGCAAAAATTATCGGCATTTTTACGCGGCTTTGTGTGCGTGATGGTAAGCCGCATTATCTGGATTATTTACCGCGCGTGTGGGGGCATTTTTTGAACGATATTTCGCACCCGATACTTACACCGATTCGCCAATTCGTTGATGCCTACGTGTCACCTGAGTGGCGCGGTGTATTCGCTGCTAACCCACAGATTGGTGGGTGGGCATGAAACTCACCCATGCGATGATTCTTGCCGCAGGGCTTGGAACGCGTATGCGACCGCTTACACTTACTACACCGAAGCCGCTTATCCCAGTGGGTGGTAAGCCGCTGATTGATTGGTGTTTGGAGTGGTTGGTGGAGGGGGGCATTGAGCAGGTGGTAGTGAATACATCTTATTTAGCGCAG